>DASRZZ010000015.1:0-43790 GCA_035685925.1 Syntrophales bacterium
CGTGTCACAGCGCTGCGTATTTCGTCGACATCATACGATTCGGCTTTTATCAATACCACCTTTCTCATAATTTTCTCCGGCAAGGAAAGACATCTTTAAATAACCCTTTGCGAGGATGGCCCTCGGTATCACATCGCCATGGACCTTGATTTGATTGGATAGCCAATCAAATGCAGCTAAACGAACTCTCTGATTAATATCATTATCCATCGTTTTAATATATTTCTATATTTCTCACATTATCTTAAAAGCACGATGATTTCATACTATGCATTTTTGCTGAAGCTCCTTCTGAGCATAACTTCCTTTATCCGCAAACCATAAACCTCAACAAAAATACAAAACTTCAATCCATAATAAAAGCAATTTGTGGCCGACGGCAAATGTCGACGACAAACCCACATTTCATGCCTGGCCCATATTTTATTGACATAAGAGGCCGGGGTACGTATATTTTTTATATGATTGAATTGTACGCCGTAACTAAAAGATATGGTTCCCTTGTAGCCGTCGATAATGTCTCCTTTTGCGTGAAGAAAGGTGAGTATTTCGCTCTTCTTGGACCCAATGGCGCGGGAAAGACGACTATCGTTAAGATGCTGCTTGACTTTACGAAACCTTCATCTGGAAACCTGTCTGTAAACGGTCTTCCCAGCACACATGCAGCAAGCCGCATAGCAGTCGGTTATCTGGCCGAGAACTATCATATTCCTCCATATCTTTCCGGATGGCAGTATCTGCAACGCTGTGCAGAACTATTGGAAATAAGCCGAACCGACGCTATAGATCATTGCAGGCGCATCGTAGAGCTCATCGGCATGCGGGGCAGGGAATACTCAAAAGTGAACACCTATTCAAAGGGCATGATTCAACGATTCGGACTCGGCGCTGTGCTCATAGGAAATCCGAAGTTGTTAATCCTCGATGAGCCCACCGCCGGCCTTGACCCTATCGGGATCAGAGAGATACGCCAGCTTTTGGAATCGCTTAAAGATCAAGGGATGACTATCTTCCTGAATTCGCATCTGCTGTCGGAAGTTGAGAAAATATGCGATAACGCCGCAATCATCAGTAGCGGCAGGCTTTTGGTGAAGGACACAATTTCCGCCCTTGTCAAGGATGGTGATACGCTGGAAGACGTGTTTGTAAGGTTTGTGAAAGGTTGACATGAAAATGCCAAAAGCACTTTCCACTATCATCAGAATTGCAAAATATACACTTTCGGATGAAGTACGGCAGAAGAGCTTGGTCGTTATGTTTGTTATCTGCGCCCTATTCATATTTCTTATTCGCGGCTGCTATCAAGGCAATTACATGGTGAACGGTCAGGTGCTCGATGCTGGAACCGTTATCCGGATAGTGTCAAAAATTACTTTTCACGTTATTGCTGCAGGTGCGATGATCCTAACGGCGTTACTTTCGATGCGCGTATTTAGACGTGACCGAGATTATGGAATGCAATCATGCATACTATCAAAACCGATAGCGCGGTGGCAGTATGTTGCGGGCAAGATCCTTGGTTTGTGGGCTTTATCGAGCATCTTTATGTTCATTCTGCACAGCATCATATTTATAATTGCATCTATAAATTTGAAAGTTGTCATGCCCGAATATCTCATCGCCTCACTGCTTTGCTGTTTCAACCTGCTCTTCGTGGTTATTGCCGTGCTCCTTTTATCGCTCCTGATGCCCGACATAATAGCCTTTCTTTGTGTCATAGGTATCGGTGTCGTAAGTTTTGTCGCCGATGGGATATTTGTTTTAAGCCATAGTCAGATGGCACAGGCGATGGTGCGACAACCCGGCATGCAGTCAGAATTGACATGGTGGCAGGTTGCCTACTATTTATGGCCGAAACTTTCGGGCACACAACAGTTTGCGTCATCGTTTATTGGCAGTGAAGGACCTCACGAATTCGGATCTATATACTCGCTAATCAATGTCCTCATCTATGTCTTTATCCTCGTCTCGTTGCTGTTCCTGCGTTTCAGGAATGAAGACATAATTTGACCGGCTATGATGATCATTAGCGGAAAGGTGAAATCAACAAGCTTCGGTTACCGCTTTCTTCCTTGTAACAGCGCAGCCGATAATTTTGTCATATGTCTGCTCTTTCTTATGGTATCCCTTCACATATTTATGATTCTCCCATTCAGTCCATGCACTCAATATTGTATCTAATCAATGTTTCTTAAAATGGTTTCTGCATTCCCTACGACAAAAAGCTTGGCCATTGTTTTTAAAGAACGCTCATGCGCATCCTTATCTAAAGAAGAAACACAATCCGATACAACCACCGGATAAAAGCCCCTGTTTGAAGCATCCCTTGCACTCGATTCAATGCCCATCTCGGTGGCAATTCCGGTAAATATAAGGGTCGTTATATCGCGGTTTCGCATCATGTATTCAAAATTTGTCCCTATAAAGATACTTGCCGTAGATTTTTCGAGGATTACATCGGTATCTTTAGGCTGAATCATTTCCGGTATTTCACGTTCTTTCGAACCAGCCGCCATAAAAGCTGGCAACTTGTTTATGTCATCAACGTTGAATCGCCTCATCATCGAAAAGAAGCCCCATGAGGACGTAAAATCCTTGCGCATCGGGGTGATCAATGTATAGACTATAGGCATCTTGCCTCGTAATTTTTTTATAAAGTTTTTCAGATTGGCCATGAATTCATCCTTGTTAAATATCCGATCGACCAAACCATTCTGCACATCCCAAACAACAAGGCAGGAGTGATCCGGGTCCACTATCTCTCTCACGCTTTCATATACGGTGATTCCATTTCTCGTCTTCATCTTGCACCTCCCATTATAGTGATATGTTGAGGCCGCCATCTACCGGCGGTATTTAACCCTGTCCGAATCCCATTCATTATACTTATCTCATCGGCTTTTGCCCGCTGGTACCAGGAATACGAGAGGGAGAGTGCAAAGCAGTCCCAGGCCGAAAGAGGAAAATGTAATGCTGAAGCCCAGCGGATAATTCCCACTTACGTGAAGTATAAAAGTAGTGAGTGAAACGCCCAAAGCACCGCCGACAGTGCGGAACATGCCCCGAAGGCCCACGATGCTGGCCACCTTCTCAGGCATCAGCTCGATGCATGCATTATTGACAGCGGGAGCGGTGATTCCCACCCCGATCCCCATAACGAGTATCAGCAAAGAGAGTGTTTCTGGAATCCCTATCTGAATACCAATCACTCTCAAGAACAGGGGGTCTTGTAGAAGGATAATGGAAAAAGAAATAATGATAAAACCAATGAACATTGGTTTCCGGTATCCCCATCGCCTGAGCAGAAAGGCGGTGATGGCCGAAGCGGGAATCATTCCGATGGATCGTGGAGTCAGGATCATCCCGCTCATCAACGTCGATAGTTTATGGACCGAGGTGGCATAAAGAGGTATGAAAGCAAAAGTGCCAAAGACTAACGCTCCCATTAGGAGATTCAAAATATTTGTCGCCAGAAAAGGAGTTGATCTCAAGAGAGTGAGGTCTAAAATTGGGTTTGTTTCCCCTTTTTCCTGTCGAAAGAATAGGGCAAGAAGAAAACAACTTAAGCCGGTAAAGAGTGCACTTACGAGAAAATTAAAAGCAGAAAAGTTCTCCGCAATGGTATTTAAGCCCAACATCAGAAAAAGTATGGCCCCGCTCATGAAAAATGCGCCCTTGAAGTCTATGTGGGGTGGGGCATGAACCTTGGAGTCCGTAAGGAGCATCATGATCAGGACGATCAGAATGACACCGATGGGAAGATTAATGTAGAAGATATACCGCCAGGAATAGTGTGCCACAATCCATCCCCCGAGGTTCGGCCCCACAACCCCCCCGATGGGAAAGATGCTTGAGAAAAGGCCGATCATCCTTTCCCGGTTCTCGGGAAAATAGTCGCTCACAATCCCTGATGCAGTGGGAAGAAAACTAGCACCTCCAATCCCTTGGAGAGCTCTGAATGCGATGAGGGTGTAGATATTGTTAGCAAGGCCACAGGCGAGGGAACCGGCAGTGAAAAGTACAAGTGAAACGAGGAAAACCCTTTTCCTGCCAAAGGCGTCGCTTAGATTTCCCGCTAATGGCATTGTTGTGGTGATTGCTATATAATAAATAGAAATAGTCCACGATGCCCAAATGACATTTACGCGCAGATCTTCCATAAAGCTGGAAAAAGCGACAGCTACGATCGTGCTGTCTATGGAGTACATGAGAAGGCCTAATGAAACAGAACCAAAAATTAAGTAGCGCCGCATATCAAGAAACATCCGTAAAGTTAAGAACGATTGATTTCATGGTAAATACGGATCACATTCTGACCAAAACAGATCTTAGAAATTGAAAAGGGCGCACACAATCAGTAGTTCTCTGGCAACATTTTTGGTGCAGGACATATATGCCCCACATCATTTTGGAATTTATAGTTTTACATGGAGTTTGAAGAAGAGATAATATCGGCCACGGTCCCTGTCAGAATACTCTGATTGAGCTATGGCCTGTGCAGCTCATTGTGGTCCGCTCAAGTCAATTGCACCACGATACCGTTCGTAAAGATCGTAACTGGCCTTCAGCATTTTCGGAGTGGGCAGCTAATATGGACAGCGTTCGATGCACGTCCCGCACTCGTCACATAGTTTCATGCCCTCCATCTAACCCCTCCATCATTTTTGTTTCTTGGGGTATCCCACCGATTGCGCCAGAATAATTCTCTGATCCAGCCGTAAGCCCATGGCTTTTGCGAGGGTTGGCCTATCTATCGCAGCACGTACAACCGTCGATAACCCTTCGGAGGCACAATAAAGATAAACATTTTCGCTTATGAACCCCGTGTCAGCCGCTGCATACATGTTCTTCGCCTCATCTGACAGTGAACCCATCTTGGAATAATCGGCCACGTAAATGATGTTCACAGCAGCGTCCTTTACATATCCCTGAGTGCCGGTCATGCCTCTAATATCTCCTGCCAGTACTGGCCTCAAAAGGTTAGTTTTTGCATCATAGAGGTAAAGGCCCGCAGCAGTTGCAACATATATGTCGATCTCCTGCATATTTTTTGCAGACGGTGCAGTCCGTTTGCCAGACTCTAGACGATTGATTCCGTCTGCTGCCCAGAGCATATTGGAGAGAATGTTCGCCGGTAGTGGTTCTGAACTGAATTCTCGTGAAGAACTTCTCTTTGCTAAAATCTGCATCAAAGGATTTCCAGCGATTTGGGGCTTTGAGAGTAGGACTGGTTTTTGTTCTTCTCCCAAAGCGATATTCTGGCCCATGGGCAAGATAGCAACTAAAAAAACCAAGATAAAACCGACGGCTGTAACTCGTAAAAGATTCCTTCTGATTAATTTCATATTCATATGCATAACCTCACAATGATTATCTGGCCCTTTGCCAATTGTAATGCGGCATAGAAGGCCGAAAGTGGAAGAACGCCACTACAAGGAAGGACTTGATATGCCTGTTCAAACATTTGACTTAAATATATTTAAGAAACTATGTATTCTCTTAAATATACCCTTTCAAGTATAAAGGGGTTGCATCTTGAGATGTAACCCCTTGACTTTATTGGTAGGCGGTACTGGATTTGAACCAGTGACTTCTACCGTGTGAAGGTAGCACTCTCCCCCTGAGTTAACCGCCCGCTCTGTGTTTTCTTATATCTTAACGGCAGTTCATTTTCAAGAGAAAAAGCCGCAAGAGCACGCGCGTTTTCCTGCTTCCCATGGTGCATGTTCTCTCAGCTACTTCAGATTATTTATTCCGAAATGCACTTTCGGTTATAATACCTGACACAATGCCGCAGAATATTTTACAGAGAACCAGAGCTGAGATACGGCAAGAGAAAGATGATCCGCTATATTTTATTATAATAATTTTTCTAGCAGGATTTCTTGCCTACTCGGTGTTCAAAATAAGGTTGGCCCCTCTGTTAAAAATTCCCTGAGGGCAGGCCCCCCTGTCCCTGTAGAAACCCTGTCCGCCTTTAGTTTTGTTCCCGGCGTAGACTTTTCCGACCACCGTTCGTTCTGGACAATGGGGTTCCCCGCTGTCATGATAACGGATACCGCCTTTTACAGAAACCCGAATTACCATAGAGAAACGGATATCATAGATACGCTGGACTTTGATAAGATGTCAGATCTGTTAAGAGGCCTGATCAAAACAGCCAGGGACCTCACGGATTCCTCACTGTCTTGATGCAAAAAAGATCCCCCCATCACTCTCTTTGAAAAGGGCTCAGGGGGGATTTCATTTTCAATAGTCATAATCTCCCATGTCGGGCGGCATTCCTCCCGGCATAGGGGGCGGGGTCTTCTTCTTCGGTTTCTCGGCAACCATAGCTTCCGTGGTCAGGAGCAGTGAAGCCACGGAGGCGGCATTCTGGAGGGCAAAACGGGACACCTTCGTAGGATCAATTATTCCTGCCTTTGTCATATACGCATACTTGCCGCTTTCAGCATCAAATCCAAAGTCATCCTTGCCCGTTTTAACCTTCTCCGTAACAACGGAACCTTCATGCCCCGCATTAATGGCAATTTGTCTTGTCGGTTCTTCGATGGCGCGTTTAACTATATCAAGTCCATACTTCTCGTCCTCAGCAACCTTGGCCTTCGCCAGGGCGGGCAAGCTCCGCAGATATGCAACTCCACCGCCAGGCACTATGCCTTCCTCTACAGCTGCGCGTGTTGCATTCAATGCATCCTCTACGCGAGCCTTCTTTTCTTTCATCTCAAATTCTGTGGCCGCGCCTACCTTGATGACCGCAACACCGCCGACCAATTTCGCCAGACGTTCCTGCAATTTCTCCTTATCGTAAGTCGATGTGGTTTCTTCAATCTGAACTCGAATCTGCTTTACCCTGCCTTCAATATCGGATTTCTTTCCGCCCCCGTCAATGATGGTCGTGTTATCCTTGTCTATGTTCAGGCGTTTGCATGTACCCAGATCTTTTAAAGTAATGTTTTCCAACTTGACTCCCAGGTCCTCCGAAATAAGCCTGCCCCCTGTCAAGATGGCAATATCCTCCAGCATGGCTTTTCTTCTGTCGCCAAAACCAGGCGATTTAACCGCCACACATTTGAGAGTACCGCGAATCTTGTTAACGACGAGAGTCGCAAGGGCCTCACCTTCAACATCCTCCGCAATAATCAACAGCGGTTTGCCCATCTTTGCAATCTGCTCCAATATGGGCAGCATATCCTTCATGTTGCTTATTTTCTTCTCGACAAGCAAAATATATGGATCCTCCAGATTGACTTCCATTTTTTCCGGGTCCGTCACAAAGTAGGGCGAGATGTAGCCCCGATCAAACTGCATGCCCTCAACTATTTCCAGCGTTGTCTCAATAGACTTCGCTTCCTCCACCGTAATGACGCCTTCCTTTCCTACCTTTTCCATCGACTCGGAAATGATCTCACCGATGGTCGCGTCGTTGTTGGCGGAGATTGTGCCAACCTGGGTAATCTCTTTCTTATCCTTTATGGGCTTGGAAATCTTCTTCAATTCGTCGACAACGATCTGAACCCCTTTATCGATGCCTTTCTTAAGGGCCATGGGATTCATACCTGCAGCCACGAGCTTGGATCCTTCACGGTATATAGCCTCCGCCAGAATGGTCGCCGTCGTAGTGCCGTCTCCCGCCACGTCTGAGGTCTTGGATGCTACCTCTTTCACCATTTGAGCACCCATATTCTCAAATTTATCCTCCAGTTCGATCTCCTTTGCCACAGTTACTCCGTCTTTGGTAATTGTCGGGGAGCCCCAGGATTTTGCGATGACAACGTTGCGGCCCTTCGGCCCAAGCGTCACTTTTACGGCTTTTGCCAGGGCTTCCACGCCTTTAATAATCTTTTCACGAGCAACCGCGTCATATTTAATTTCTTTCGCCGCCATACTCATACCCTCCTTTCATCAACCACTAATGCAAAATATATCATCTTCTTTCATAATGATCTGCTCAACGCCGTCTATCTTGATCTCCGTTCCGGCATACTTGCCAAACAAAATCCGGTCTCCTTCCTTCACCTCCATGGCGATGCGATTACCGTCACGATCCCTTCTTCCGGGACCAACAGCGACCACCTTTCCTTCCTGCGGTTTTTCTTTTGCCGTATCGGGGATGATGATACCACCCGACGTTTTTTCCTCCACTTTGACGTGGGAAACCAGCACATAATTATTTAAGGGTTTGAATTTCATGACTTCTTGACCTCCGTGAATAATGATAAGTAAAATAATTAATAGTCATTAAATTGTAATTGTCAAGGTATCAGTAACATTTTGCAATTATTTTTGAGATTTCTGCTCCCCCGGAAAAATAAGGAGCCGATCACCTGGTTTCACCTGTCTCTTGGATTCCAGATGGTTCCAAATTAGCAATGCTGGCAGAGGTACGCCAAAATTAGAGGCTATCGAAGAAAGGCTCTCTCCCTTCTTCACGACATAAGCATGTTGTTTGCGTTCTGCCAGCCATTTTTTCAAGAAGCTTTCATATCTTGCCTGAAATCCGGGACCAGCACCTTTGGGAACCAGAATGTCATATTTCCCTTTGGCCAGATAATGCCCCTTAATTTCAGGATTCAGATCTTTAATCACCTTGAAATATGTACTGGCAGCCTGAGCAACAAGATAAATGGGCGCTTCCTCGTCGCATACAAGTTCAACACGATCAAACTGCAGAGGTGGATAAATATCTTCCTTTGACAACTTGAATCCGTATCTGTCTGGATTGGATAGTATCTCCTTTGCGGAAATCACCCGAAGAATATATTGCTGTGTCTCCATAGGGAGATACAGATAATAATAATTATTCGTATTCTGAAGGAGCATCTCTGTCTTCAGGCCTTCTTCACCCATGTTATAGGCAGCAGCCGCGAGCGTCCACGACCCAAATTTATCGTGAAGCTTTTTCAGATAATTGAGGGCGGCCCTGGTGGAAGAGAAAAAATTTCTGCGTTCGTCGATATCCGAGTCAATCTTAAGACCATACTTTCTCGCCGTCCCCTCCATAAACTGCCAGCTGCCCCTCGCTCCCTTCGGTGAAATAAGATGAGACGTAAGCGAGCTTTCTATAACAGCCATGTATTTTAGATCCGCGGGCATATCATTCTGTTTCAGCATTCCTTCTATATAGGGCATATAGCGCCCTGCCCGTTTCATCCACAGGATAACCTGAGCACGATTCCAGAGAGTAACCAGAAATTCTTTTTCCAATCGCTCCCTGACTTCCGGATTATCAAGGGGAACATGTTCTCCACAGAAATCCAGGGGTTCCGTCATCTTAGTTAACGTAATCATTGAAGATGAAGAAGGCGGTTCAATCGCATAGGGTGGATCGCACCAGGCAGGTGTGCCCGTTAGGAGCACCATACACAAAAGTATAAGAAAAATCTCTGAACATCCTCCAAGAACGTTCCCATTTTCATGACCTTTAAACATAATTGTCTCCTTGTCATTTCTTTGGATCAATATCTATTATCACACATACCCCCGTCAGGAAAGGACAGTTTCCTCATATCATATGTGCGGGTTGCGGCGCCGCGTTAATGTTAATGCTGTTTACAAACGCCTCGTATTACTCTAATATATGCTGGAAGAAAATATAGCTATTTCAGTATGCGCAAAATGGCCGTTACACCGAAAGATGCCGCAACGGTAATCATCCTTCGTCAATCACCGAGAGACCCGGAAGACTTTGAGGTGCTCATGGTGTTAAGGCACGTAGACAGCAAATTCGTACCCGGCTCCTATGTATTCCCCGGAGGGTGTCTGGATGAGGGAGATTATTCGCCGGACATGGGACGCCTCTGCACGGGTATGGATGCGAAGAAGGCACAGGCCATTCTGCGCGACATGTCGCAGCCGGAAATGGCCTTGGGTGCATGGGTGGCAGGCATCCGGGAGACATTTGAGGAAGTCGGCCTGCTCATGGCCTATCATGGTGACAAGAAATTGATGTCTTTCGATTCGGAAGACCTCCGGAGCCGGTTCCGTTCATATCGCGGGAAATTGCAGACGGGAGAAATAACCCTGAAAACCATACTCCAGGCGGAAGGATTGACCCTCGCCGCGGATCGCCTTCACTATTATTCCCACTGGATTACCCCGGAATTACTGCCTCACCGTTATGACGTCAGATTCTTTATTGCCGAAGCGCCGGCAAACCAGGAGGCGCTACATGACGGCATTGAACTGACGAGACACGTCTGGATAACCCCGAAGAAGATCCTCGAAGGGTTCCACAGGAAGGAATTTGACATGGTCCTGCCCACCCTCATGACGATCGAAGAACTTTCCCGCAGCAGGACGATAGAGGAGATTATAGCCTCCACAGAGAACAGGAAGATCGAACCTATATTGACTGTAATGGTTGAGGAAGATGGTGGGATTGCCGAACATATGCCCGATGGGCGGATCTTCCGAAATCTTCCGCCTTCCGTAGTATAGCGGACTGGATCAATTTCCTGATCATGATATAGCCCGCAAGCACGGTCAAACTGGTAGTCATACCCGAGGCAGAATGCGATCCGGCAGTGTGGGCAAATATTATCCCCTCAAATACAAAAGCCAGCAGAAGAACCTGCAGATGAAACCCTCTCCGATCGCATAGGCAAACCAGGCGGCGGGAACTCAGTATTGATTCAAAGAAATCTGGTCTCCTTCAAGGCAAGACGCTGCCTGGACGAACTACCCGCCATCCTCCACACAATGGTTTCACCGGAGAGCGGAGCTTCCGCCATGGATGTCACCTATTTTTATTTCTGAGAAATGCCTCTGGACCAGCATCCGATGAGAGAGAATATAACACTAACCATCCCTTTGAATTGACCCTCCTCAAACCTAACAACACGGCGGGGACTGTAAACTAGTATAACCCGAAAAACCCTTTCAACATTTACATCAATTACGAACTCGGCATGCACTGCGCAGGCTTCGAAGTTTCGTATTGCTGCATCATCCTGCCTTACAGCGACGTACAGGCCCAGGCAGTCCGATCCGGCGTTGACAGCGGACGCTCTGCCCTTCTTGCGCCTGACGATGGCATTATGCTTCATTATGCCATAAGGGACAACAGCTACAGTGAGGGAAACAGGATGAGATACTGGCGGGTTATCAAGGACGTGAGAAGAAGGGGAATTCAGGAATTTCGAACGCCAAAATCAGGGATTAAGCGATAGCGCACAGAAGTTCATGGGCGTACTATAATAAAGAGCGTCTCATAATCCCTCGGCATTTCGGCGAGTTTTAAAAGCCTAATAAAAAATTGACTGCCAAGAAAGAGGAAAAGATTCTTCAGCGCCCATAGAAACCAAGGAGGTAGGTTATGGCAAAGGACAAACCACAGACAACGGCCGTAGTAAAGCTCAAGGTCAACGGCAAGGAACGTAGTGTAGATGTGCTTCCTGATACTCCTCTTCTCTGGGTTCTTCGGGATAACCTTGGTATGACGGGGACAAAGTACGGCTGCGGTATGGCTCTGTGCGGCGCGTGTACGATTCTCGTAAACGGCCGGGCGACCCGTTCCTGTGTGACCCCGGTTTCAACTGTTGCCGGAAAAGATATCACGACCATAGAAGGCATCTCAGCCGATGGGCTGCACCCCGTACAAAAGGCCTGGATTGAGGATGATGTCCCACAATGTGGTTACTGCCAACCAGGTCAGATCATGGGTGCCGTTGCCCTGCTGGCAGCGAACAATAATCCCAGTGATGCCGATATCGACAACGCCATGTCCGGAAATATCTGCCGCTGTGGCACCTACCAAAGGATCCGCAGGGCCATTCACCGGGCCGCGAAGACCATGGCAGAAGGAGGTCGATAATGGACAATATCATCCGTCGGCAATTCTTGAAGGGCCGGTGCCTCTGTCTTAAGTTAGGCATGGCTTTAGGTGGAGGCCTGATCCTGGGTTTCCATTTTAGTCCGCCGGGGTTATCAGGAGATGCCAAAGCAGGGCCTGAAGAACCCTTCGCACCAAATGCATTCATCCGCATCGGGACCGACAACTCAGTGACTGTGATCGTGAACAAGTCCGAAATGGGACAGGGGGTCTACACATCTCTTCCGATGCTTATCGCCGAGGAGTTGGAATGCGACTGGAATAGTATCCGCGTGGAGGCAGCACCCGTCGCTCCCGCTTACAACCATACGCAATGGGGACCGATGCAGGGCACGGGAGGAAGCAGCAGTGTCCTCAGCGAATGGGACCGCTTCCGAAAGGCAGGAGCTGTCGCGAGGGAGATGCTCCTCGCCGCCGCCGCCGCTACATGGAAAGTGGACAAGGCAATATGTCATGCAGAGAATGGCCGCGTCCGGAACCAGAACGGCAGATCGCTTACATTCGGACAACTCGCCAGGAAGGCTGCAGGCATGCCTATTCCCGAGGCTGTGACCCTGAAAGACCCGTCCCGCTTCAAAATCATAGGGAGACCCACGCGGCGCCTAGATACTCCAGAAAAGACAGATGGGACGGGTGTCTTCGGAATCGACACCCATGTCCCGGGCGTGCTCACGGCACTGATTGCCAGACCGCCTGTCTTCGGTGGAAAGGTCGTAAAAATAGACTCGGACAAGGCAAAAACTGTCCCGGGGGTCAGAGATGTGGTGCAGGTCCCTTCCGGGGTGGCCGTCATTGCCGATGGCTTCTGGCCGGCAAAGAGGGCTCTCGACTCACTCGAGATCGTCTGGGATGGAGGTGAGGGTACGAATCTTTCAACGGAGGGGATGCGCGAACAGTATCGAAACCTCGCTGAGACGCGGGGAATGATCGCGAGGAAGGACGGCGACCCGGAAGGTAAGCTGCGCGGCGGGGCGAAGCTCATCATAGCATCATATGAGGTCCCTTTTCTTGCTCATGCCCTGATGGAGCCGTTGAACTGCCTTGTTGATTTTCGCGGTGACCACTGTGACATCAAGACGGGCACTCAGTCCCAGACAACCGACAGGGACGCAGCGGCACGGGTCCTAGGACTGAAGCCCGAACAGGTTAACCTCAAAACCACTCTTCTCGGCGGAGGTTTCGGACGCCGCGCCAATCCTCATGCGGATTTTGTCACGGAGGCGGCCCACGTCGCGAAGGCACTGCGGAAACCGGTCAAGGTAGTCTGGACCCGTGAGGACGATATCCGGGGAGGATACTACCGTCCCATGTGGTACGACCGGATCGAGGCCTCCCTTGACGCAGAGGGAAACCCTGTAGCTTGGCATCATAGAATTGTGGGACAATCCATTCTTGTTGGAACGCCCTTCAAAGGAATGATCGAAAAGGGCATTGATGTCACATCCGTTGAAGGAGCCGCTGACATGCCCTATGCAATCCCTAACGTCCTCGTCGATCTCCACAGCCCGACAATCGGAATCCCTGTGCAATGGTGGAGGTCAGTCGGTCATTCACACACGGCATTTGTCGTCGAGAGTTTCATCGACGAACTCGCACATGCGACGGGCAAAGACCCTTACGAGTTCCGCATGAAACTGCTAGAAAACCACCCCCGCCATAAAGGCGTCCTCGAACTCGCAGCCAGGAATGCCGGCTGGGGGACATCTCTGCCTTCAGGCCGGGCAAGAGGCATCGCTGTGCATGAGTCTTTTGGAAGCTTCATAGCACAGGTAGCCGAGGCCTCCGTGGATGATGGTGGAAAGGTCAGGGTGCATAAGGTAGTTTGCGCTGTTGACTGCGGCATGGTGGTCAACCCGGACACAGTCGCAGCACAGATGGAGGGGGGTATCGTGTTCGGTCTTACCGCCGCTCTATACGGAGCAATCACTTTCAAGAATGGCCGAGTGGAGCAGAGCAACTTCCACAATTACCCCATGCTCCGCATGGAAGAGATGCCGGAAGTGGAGGTCCATATGGTGCCGAGTGCGGAGCCCTTGGGCGGTGTCGGAGAGCCGGGCGTCCCCCCCATCGCTCCCGCAGTTGCTAACGCTGTATTTGCGGCCACGGGAAAACGGATTCGGACTCTCCCTATCAGCGCGAAGGAGCTCACGAAATCTTGAGCAGTTCGCCGGCGAGGCTGTGAATCGGACCCAAAGATAGGAAATCAAGAGACATGATAATAAACGGAACCGGAACTTATCGGAGAAGCAAAGGTGAACGAACTCAAATTATTCGAGGAGGCAGTTCAGTTATTCAGATGCAATGTACCGTTTGCCATGGCAACAGTGGTGGAAAGCGATGGCTCATCCCCACGGAAGTCGGGTGCTAAGATGCTGGTCAGAAGCGACCGCTCAACTATGGGCACCGTCGGCGGAGGAGCGGTTGAACTGGAAGTAATTGATGCCGCCCTTACCGCCATCGCTCAAGGAAAGCCTCAAACCCTTAAGCTGACACTCACCGAGAACTACGGCCATGTATGTGGTGGAAGGCTGATGATCTACATCGAGCCCCTTGGAGTGAAACCACGTCTCGTCATCTTCGGCGCAGGACACGTAGGAAAGGCATTGGCAAAAGCAACAAGATTCGTCGGTTTCGAAGTCATAGTGTGTGACGAGCGGGCGGAATACGCATCGAGGGAGCTAGTACCCGATGCAGATGAGATCCTTGTCGGAGGAGGTGAAACATGCCTCTCCCGGGTGCACGTCAACTCTGACACATACATTGCCATAACGACACCTAACTATGAGAGCGATTTTGCAATCGTGCGCGCAGCCCTCAAGACACCTGCAGGCTACATCGGCATAATAGGAAGCAAGCGCAAACGTGAGGCCCTCATGAAGACCTTGACCGAGGAAGGATACTCGAACGATGACCTATCACGCTTGACTATCCCTATCGGCCTAGACATAGGAGCGGAGAGCCCCGAGGAAATTGCCATAAGCGTGGTCTCGGAGCTTATTCAGAAAAGGAGCGGTGGTGCAAACAAAATTGTCTGCGATTCTCCTGGCCGGGGGACGGTCACTCCGGATGGGAACAGTAAAACAACTGCTTCCAGTTCATGATCGCCCCGCAGTGGTCCGATGCGTGGAAAATATCAGAGGATCGAAAATTGCTGACGTCGTTGTTGTTGTCAGTCCTGCAGGCAGCGAAATAATAGAAGCACTCTCGGGTCTTCCGGTTGCCATTACGGTGAATGCTCTGCTAGGAAGCGACATGGCCGCATCAGTAAGGACGGGTTTGAATGCCGTTGATCCGTTTTCGACAGGCATCTTCATCTGTCTGTGCGACTATCCCCTCGTGACTTCAGCAACGCTCAGTGCCATGGGCATCCTGCATAATGACGTGCCGGATCAAATCATCATACCCATGTTTCAGGGAAGAAAAGGACATCCGACACTCTTCCCACACTTTGTACTCGCGGACCTGGAGGGTGTGGCTACGCTACGTGACATCCTAAGTCTTCATAAGGAAAGGATCCTGTTTTTCGACGTCGCAGATGAAGGAACTGTACTGGATATGGATACGCCGGAGGACTATCAAAAGATACTTGAAAGGTGCAGGCCATGAATCCTTCCGAGCTTACTTTACTTGTTACGCTGATTGCTGCAATCGCGGTTCTGTACTCATGCGTGGGCCATGGCGGTGCATCAGGCTATATTGCCATTATGATGTTCTTTGGACTCATACCTGCAGTCATAAAACCCACTGCCTTGATACTGAATATCCTCGTCTCGTCTATTGCAGCCTTTCAGTTTTACAAGGCCGGGTATTTTCGCTGGTCTCTTTTCTGGCCCTTTGCTTGTACATCCATACCCTTCGCTTACATTGGCGGACATCTTACTTTGCCTATCGAGATTTATCGGATCGCCATAGGGATCACGCTGTTGCTTTTCGCCATGCGTCTCCTGATTCGAGCCCCCTTGCATAAGAATGAATTCAGGCATCCATCAACTGTCGTTTCACTTTCAATGGGCGCAACACTCGGTCTGATATCGGGCCTTATAGGCGTGGGGGGCGGCATATTCCTGAGCCCTCTTCTGATCCTTATGGGATGGGCTGGAATCAAGGAGACCGCGGCGGTCGCGGCCGTATTTGTTCTGGTGAACTCCGCTTCAGGCCTTCTAGGCCACATGAATGCCGCTCAAAATATTCCGCCCATGGCTCTGGTGATCGCCGCTGCAGCAGTCTGCGGCGGCATTACAGGTTCGTATTTCGGCAGCAGAAGACTTCCTCTTCTCACAGTACAGCGGGCTCTTTCCATGGTGCTCTGCATTGCGGGATACAAGCTGATTTTTGTGTAAAGGTACCTATTGTCTCTTTTTCTGAAATAGTTTAGGCAGGACAATACCTTCAGCGCCGCCTATCATTTCCCCTTTGCCAAGCAAAAACCACCGTCCGACCAGCGCTGCAGTTACCGCATCCAGTTCATCCCCGGTCATTCCCGGCTGTAACCCCTTTATGTCCAATTTCCTTAACCCCTTGGCAAGCCCTGCACGATCACGACGCTGGCGGGGAATACCCCACACATCCTGAGCAGCACCCGGATAGCATTCGATCACCCGGAATCCTCCCGTTTCGATAATCTTCTTGAGCGCCATACCCCGCTCCGTCAACATGCGCATGGGACCGAGTGTAACAGGGAAGAACCTGATGCCGCGCTTGCGCAACGCGAGATCGCATTCGCGGAAATGCGACCCTGAACGGTCGTGGATCGTGTGTCGGTGGGCGGGCAAGGTGAGGGGAGCGTCAATCGGAACGAGATCAGGCCGGGACTGAAATATAAGGTCCATTATTTCTTCATCGGTCAATACGATATATGTTTGGGCCGTCAACCCGCGGAGTATACATACACCCGTCGCGCGGCCTGGCGATCCTGCAAGATCCACTCCTGTCACTACATGTCTTTTACGTCGGGACATAGATCGCCTCTCGGAGATTTCATGTTCCCGCCGGGACCCGTAAGTAAGCAAGAGACCCAGGGCAACAGAGAGCATGAGCCACACGTACCATATAAAAATGTTAACTTTTCTTTTAGGGCTAGTCTATAGGGATGAAGAAGAATTCCCTACTGAAACAATCTTATTCTATGATAATCCTACGGATCAAAGGAAAATCTCTTTGCTCCTGACATTTGGCAAATTACTGAGCTGGTACAACCCTGCCCTTCCTAATCTTTACTATCATCCGATTCAGCCGGGTCAACTGACATTTCGGGTGATTGCAATGACCGAGTAGACCTATCTGTAGTTTCCAGAGCAACTATATCTGCGCCTGTCGAGGCCCCAAGCTCTTTAAATTTCCGTGCCGTAACCAGCACCCTCTGCTCCAGTGAGCCGACGGCTTTGTTATAGAGCTCCACCGTCTGATCCAGACTCTTTCCCATTTTGGAGAAATGTTCGGCCAATACACCGATACGTTCATACAGGGCCTTGGCCAATCTACTTATCTCCTCTGCATTCTCCGCTATCTTCTCCTGGCGCCATCCATAGGCAACCGCCTTCAGAAGAGCAATCAAAGTGGTGGGCGTTGCCAGGATGACGCGTCGATCGACACCGAACTCAATCAGGGCCGGGTCCTGCTCGAGGGCGGCACTGAAGAATGTTTCGCCGGGCAGGAACAGCACGGCAAACTCGGGAGTAGGTTTGAATTGGTCCCAGTATGTCTTCGTCCCCAGGTTCGTGAGGTGTGTGCGTATCTGCCGTGCGTGTTCCTTTAATTTTACTACGCGGCTGCTTTCGTCCTGACATTCCAAAGATTCCAGGTAGGCTTGCAGCGGCGCCTTTGCATCCACCACAATGTTCTTCATATTAGGAAGCTTGATTACCATATCCGGCCGGAGGCGGCCGTCTTCAGTCGTAACGGTCTCCTGCTGCAAGAAATCGCAGTATTCGAGCATGCCTGCAATCTCCACGACCCTCCGAAGCTGGATTTCACCCCAGCGGCCCCGCACGGTCGGTGTACGCAGGGCCCTAGCCAGATTTGCAGTCTCCGCTTGGAGCATGCTCTGAGTTGATGCAAGGGACTTTATCTGTTCCGTCAGCGAAACATAGGAAGTAGTGCGGGCATATTCGATTTCCATGATCTTGTTATCGACCTTTTCCAGAGATTCCTTCAAGGGTTTAACTAGATCATCGATGGCCTTTTGCCTTGTCATGAGGTCGCTTCTGGCAGACTCTTGATATCTTTCCAGGGTCTCCCTTGCCAATTCGAGAAAGGATTGATTGCTGCTCTTGAGCGCGTCTGAAGAGAGCGCCTTGAACGCATCGGACATTTTCTCCCGGGCTTCGTCAAGTAGCTTGAGTTTTTCCTCTCCTGCCTTTCGTTCTTCTACCAGTCGCGTTTCAATCTCTGAGAGTTTTGCCCTCAGATCCGCATTCTCTGTCTGTATCTCCGTAAGCCTCTTTTCCTTGAGCAGAATTGCAGACTCCATCTCAGGTATTCGTGTACACTTTTCTTCTACTGCTGAGCGTCTCCCTAACTGGAGCTTAACCTCCTCACGCAGAGCGGCAACCTCTTCCTTTGTCTTATCAAACAAAGACTGCAGCTCCTGCAACTGCGTCTCCCTGTTTCTGAGTCGCTCTGTGAGCGTAGCTCCTTCCGATCTCAGCAGCAGATAGACGCCAAGCACCCCAACACAGGCTCCCACCAGAAAAAAAATAGCTTCGGCAAAGTAATTCATAAGGCAGATCCCCAGTTCATAATGTCCGGTTCTAGAATGCGAGTCAGTAAACAAATGGCATAAGATTGTCTCCTGCTATTCTATTTACCATCTCTTGCCATTTATCTCAACGTAAAGGAGGACCGGTCTTCGTGAATCCGGCAGCGAGCGCATCCCCGTAGCTTGCTGCGGGGCAAGCGCGTGAAGGGTAAATCATTATTCCTTAAGGATCGGAGCTCTCCCGAGTTTACTCCGGAGAGCTTCAATTTGGCATTGCGGAATCTGAGTATATTAAATAATATAATTGTATCCGCCGCAGAAAGGCGAAACCGGATACAGATCCGGCCGAATGACATCGCAGGATATACTTGAGATGAAGAACTCAGAAATAGCGAGGGTCTTTCATGATATGGCAGACCTTCTCGAACTTAAAGGGGAGAACGTATTTAAGATACGTGCCTACAGGCGAGCCGCTCAGGTGATCGAACACCTTCCCAAAGAGATGGCCGTCATGTTGGAACAGGGAGAGGACTTTCAGAAAATACCCGGCGTGGGCGACGCAATAGCAAAGAAAAGCACCGAACTGATAGAGACGGGAAAGCTTAAGGCCTACGAAGCCCTCAAGGACGAATTTCCCGAAGGCATAACGCGTCTCCTGGAGATACCCGGTATCGGGCCAAAGACGGCACACCGTCTTTCGTCGGAGCTGAAGATAACATCTACAGAACAACTGGAAGAGGCGATACAGGATGGTAAGGTCGCTGATCTTTTCCGGATGGGGGACAAGACCGCGCAGAACCTGCTCCACAAGATTCAGGCCATGCGCCGCAAGGATCAGCGCATCCCTATCGGTCAGGCCCTGCCCGTTGTTGAAGACATCTTAAAGAGTCTCAGCAGTCTTCCGGGAGTGAAAAACATGATCCCCGCTGGGAGCCTCCGGCGTTTCCGGGAAACAGTCGGGGATATAGATATCATGGGGACCGCCGACAATCCGGAAAAGGTTATCAATAAATTTGTCGCTCTCCCTGTTGTAAAGGAGGTCCTCGCAAGAGGGCCGACCAAGGCAAGTGTCCTCCTCTCACCGGGTCTCCAGGCGGATTTAAGAATGGTGGAGCATGACTCCTTCGGATCACTACTCCAGTATTTCACAGGCAGCAAGCAGCACAATATCACCCTCAGAACGAAGTATCAGAAGAAGGGACTCAAGCTCAGCGAATACGGGATCACGGATGTCGCCCATGACAGGCTGGAAAAATTCACCACGGAGGAGGCCTTCTACAAGCGCCTAGGAATGCAATACATTCCTCCGGAGATCAGAGAAGATCAGGGGGAAATCGAGCTGTCGGAAAAGCACTCTATACCCCGTCTCGTCGATCTTCGGGATATCAAAGGAGACTTCCATGTGCATTCGAAGTGGAGCGACGGCAACAACACCATCGAAGATATGGCCGAGGCGGCAAAGGATGCCGGCTACAAGTACATAGCAATTACGGATCATTCCAAAGGGCTCGGCATAGCGCATGGCTTGACGGAAGAACGGCTGAAGGAACAGGTTCTGGAAATTCGCAGGCTCAATCAGAAATTAAAAGGCTTTCATATTCTCTGCGGTATCGAAGTCGATATTAGAGCGGATGGTTCCATCGATATGCCCGACCACATGATGGCGCAGCTTGATTGCGTCGTAGGCGCCATTCACTCATCTTTCAATCAGAGCGAGGAGCGGATCACGAGGCGCATTATAAAAGCAATCGAAAACCCTCACATTGATATCATCGCGCACCCCACGAGCCGCCTCATAGGAGAGCGGGAGCCGACAGCCGTCGATATAGAAGCCGTTTTCGAGGCAGCAGTCAAACACAAAAAGGCCCTGGAGATCAACGCTATGCCGACCCGCCTCGACCTCAAGGACATCCACATCCACCGCGCCCGGGAACTGGGCGCCATGCTTGCCATTGGCACAGATTCCCACATCGCAGAACAGTTGAGACTGATGCGCTTCGGAATCGGCATCGCCCGACGCGGCTGGTGTGAACCCAGGCATATCCTGAACTGCCTCTCTCTCGAAAAAGTTCTGGCTTTCTTCAAAAGGTAAGGCGGAGATATTGTTTACATTCATTTCCCTGTGAAACGTTCGCAGGAATGGCGTTCTTTTCTTATCATTGACTTAACGCCCATACTTCCTTATACTTGACCAGAAGCTTTAAGATAGACAATGATAAAACGTGATTTACCTAGAGAAAAGAAATTAGCCGAAGGTTACTATCGGAGTATATACGAAGGTATAAAAGTGTGCCGGCAGAAATGAAAATGCCATGATCTCAAGGCGTGACTTTTTGACAAACTGTGCGAGGCTTGCCCCCTTAATCGGCGGCGCGAGCATAATTCTGTCCGATCCTTTCTGGCAGGGGTTATTGTCATGCCACGATTCGGGCGTCACCCATGCAGGTAGTCCCTTAGATGAGATGGTGCAGTCTGCCCCCAGGGCGCGTTACTGGCAGTCCCTTCACAAAGACAATGCTGTCAGATGCTTCCTGTGCCCCCATAACTGTACAATCGGTGACGGCGAGCGCGGCAAGTGCCGCACGCGCATGAACGTTCAAGGAGGGCTGCGGAGCCTTGTCTATGGCCGGCCGGTGAGCATCCATGTCGACCCGATAGAGAAGAAACCCTTTTATCACTTCCTGCCGGGGGCCGAGGCGTATTCCCTGGCTACCGCCGGGTGCCCGCTTCAGTGCAAATGCTGTCAGAACTGGGAAATCTCTCAGGCCAGGCCGGAAGATTATCATGGCGCTTATACTCCACCGGAGAAGATCGCCGGATCCGCATCTACCAGCAAGGCACGCGTCATTGCATTTACCTACAATGAGCCAACGGTCTTCACCGAGTACATGATAGACATCGCCCGTGATGCAAAAAAGCGGGGCCTCCGTTCCGCAATGATAAGCTGCGGATTCGTGAATGAGGTGCCTCTTGCGGAACTGTGCAAGGTTCTCGACGCCGTCAAGATAGACTTGAAGGGCTACAGCGAAGATTTTTATCGCAACGTGTGTGGCGCGGAACTGAAACCCGTACTCAAAGGCATCAAACAAATAGCCAAAAGCCGCACCCACCTGGAGATCGTTAACCTCGTGGTTCCCACATTAAACGATTCCGACAAGATGCTCGTGGAGCTGATAAGCTGGGTCTTAGGAGAATGCGGCCCCGATGTGCCCCTGCACTTCTCCCGTTTCCATCCCGACTATCAGATGCTCAATCTCCCTCCCACACCTGTAGCCACCCTGGAGCGGGCCCGCGATATGGCTCTCAGCAGGGGTGTTCATTATCCATATGTGGGGAATGTACCGAGTCATCCGGGGGATAACACCTATTGCCCGAGCTGCAAGAAAGTCCTGATACAGAGGCGCGGCTTTTTTGTCACGGAGATGAATATAAAGAATGGGCGCTGCAAGTTCTGCAGCCGGAAAATCGCGGGCGTTTGGGTATAGAAAGAGGTCATTAAAATGAAAATATTGAGATTATGTATCTTACTGTTCGTAACTGGTCTTGGCTTTGCTGTTGCATGCCAGGCTAATAAGGTGCCGGAGGTTGACATTCGTGAACCCGCAGTGGCGGGAAAGTTCTACCCGGATTCCGCATCCAAACTCAGGCTCGCCATTGAAAAATTTCTTCAGGACGCTCTACCGGCCAAAACTGAGGATGCCGTAGCCATTATCGTACCCCATGCGGGCTATATCTATTCCGGCCAGATATGCGCCGACGCGTTCAAGCAGGTTAAGGGCAAACAGTATGATGTGATCGTCATCCTGGGAACAAATCACACAACCCCGGGGTATGAAAAAATTTCTCTCCATCCGGGCACAGGATTCCGCACACCCCTCGGCATCGCCCCGATAGATGGAGACATCGTTTCCCAGCTGCTGGCGGCAGATCCCGGCGATTGTATGCTGGATAAATCACTCCATGCTCGTGAACACTCCATTGAAGTGATAGTGCCGTTTGTCCAAGTCGTCTTTCCTGAGGCAAAGATTGTTCCTGTCGTCGTTGGCTCTCCCGACGTAGTCATGTGTACACGCTTCGGCCAGGCGCTGGCGGAGGTTCTGAGAAACAAACGAGCATTGATCGTTGCAAGTTCGGATCTCTCCCACTACCCGGCAGCAGAGGATGCTGTCGCCGTGGACACTGAAACCCTCAAGGCCATTACAAAGCTTGACCCCGGCTCATTACACTCAGTCATCCAATCACAGATGAACAGGCGGGTGCCCAAACTCTATACTTGTGCCTGCGGAGAGGCTCCCATCATGGCAGCTATGGCAGCCGCCAAATCCTTGGGAGCCACCCGTGGCGTAGTTGTGAGCTACACCAACTCGGGAGATGCTGCCGTCGGCAATCGGTCTGAGGTCGTCGGCTACGGTGCTGTTATACTGACCAAGAGCCGCGGCGAAAAGGATACAGGCAGAGCAGATGCCCCATCGCCTGCCCCTCGTTCCGAATCGCTTAGTTCCTCGGACAAAAAGGCCCTGCTTGTCTTTGCCAGGGAAACCATATCCAGAATATTTTCAACCGATACAGTTCCGCTGGCCAGAGGCTTCAGTGCGAATTTGGAGCAGCCACGAGGTGTTTTTGTAACTCTCAAAAAGAAAAATGAGCTTCGCGGTTGCATCGGTCGGATAATAGGGGATGAACGGCTCTGCAAGCTCACGGGCGCCATGGCGCTGCAGGCAGCCTTTAATGACAGTCGTTTCAGCCAGGTGACTGCCGATGAGCTTCCTGAAATCGAAATCGAAATATCAGTACTCACACCCTTGAAAGAGGTGTCCGGTCCAGAGCAAATAGTCGTTGGGCGGGACGGTGTTGTGCTCGTTAAAGAGGGCCATTCGGCCGTGTTCCTTCCCCAGGTAGCCACAGAACAGGGCTGGAACCGCGAAGAAATGTTGGATAACCTCTGCCGAAAAGCGGGGCTCCCGGCGGAAGGATGGAAACATGGCGCCAAATTGTCAACCTTCCAGGCTGTGGTGTTCAGCGAGGCAGACTTCAAGTAATCTCCATGTTCATCGCACTCTTTTCCATTGGATTCATTTCCATTCTCGGACAGGTTGTACTGCTCAGGGAATTGAATGTGTCCTTCTATGGAGTCGAGTTGGTTTATCTCCTTGCCCTCGGTGTCTGGCTTTTTTGGACAGCCATGGGGGCGCTTCTCGGTCGCCGCACCCATTTCCCGTCAGATAAAGCCCTGGCGCTGCTTTTTATTACCTTCGGAATCCTTCTTCCCCTGGATATCGTGTTCATCCGCTCCAGCCGTCTCCTCTTCGGAGGCGTACCCGGGGCATACCTCAGCTTCCTCCAGCAATTTACGATTGTAGTCATTTCTCTCATACCTGCGGGGATTCTATCCGGTATTTTATTCCAGTGGGCCGCAAAGATATATGCCTCACAGGGCATGACAGTGGCTGTTGCCTACGCCGTCGAAAGTCTTGGCGGGTTTGTCGGCGGCTTGGCTGCGACAATCTTCCTCATATGGGGAATCCAGAACCTTTCCATAGCTTTTACATGTGCCTTTGCCGCAGTCGTCAGTCCTTTTGTCTTTTTAAGACCGAAGAAGACATCCCCGTTGCTGTGGATGCCGACAGTTTTGGCCGGTATTCTGCTCTTGCTCGCCTGGAAGGCATCTCCCATCGATCATCTAATGGTCGCCTGGAACCATCCAAATCTACTCGCGAGCAAAGACTCCCCGTATGGCAGGATCACGGTAGAACAATCGTATGGGCAAATCTCCGTTTTCGAAAATGACGCACTTGCGTTTGATACTGAAGGAACGGAAGCAGAATACTTTTCCCATCTGGCGGCCCTTCAGCACGCGAATCCTGAACAGGTCTTGATCCTGGGAGGAGGAATTGAAGGGATCGTCCGAGAGATGCAGGAATACAAACCGAAGAGGATCGATTACGTCGAACTCAACCCTGTCATGCTTGATCTGGTCATGCGGCACCTTCCAGATGATATCCAGAAATCTCTCAGAGAGCCGAATGTCCGTATCACCCTTGCCGATCCCCGCCGTTTTCTCAAGGACAGCGGCCGATACGATCTCATACTGGTCGGCATGCCGGAGCCCACATCAGGTCAGGCAAACCGTTTCTATACAAAGGAGTTTTTTGAACTGTGTGCGGCGAGGCTAAATCCGGGAGGCATTCTCGCCTTCCGGCTCCGCTCGGCCGAGAATTTCTGGACGCTGCCCTTGAAACGGCGCACAGCGAGTATCTTCCGCGCCCTGGAGACCGTTTTCCCTGAGATATTGTTTCTGCCCGGACAAACGAATGTTGTCACTGCCTCCGGCGAACCACTGCCGCAGACACCGGAAATCATGTCCGGACGTCTACAGGACCGGAAAATTGCAACGCGGCTGGTTTCACCGAATTACATCAGATACTTATTCACTAATGACAGGTTCTTTGAAATCAGAAATCTGCTCCGTACAGAAACGGCACCTGCAAATACCGATGTCAGGCCTGTCTGCTACCAGTATGCCTTCACGATCTGGTTGTCAAAGTTCTTCCCCGGCATTGCCCTCGTTGATTTTTCGTCAATTCCCGGCAAAGCCGCTGCAGGGCCCGTCCTGCCGCTGTTGTTGTGGATCAGCTTGCCCCTTCTGTTTCTGCTCTCCCGCTTCATGCCTGCCTGCCGCCGTGTCCTGCTGGTCGCTGTCGCAGGCTTTCTCGGGATGGTTCTGGAAACAATCCTTATTCTCTATTACCAGGTAAAGTATGGAGTCCTCTATCAGGATATAGGGCTGTTGCTCATGAGCTTCATGGCGGGGCTTGCTCTTGGTGCAACGATCATCGGTATGCTGATGGCGAAGTTTGCCAATTGGCAAAGATTGATCAGATGGTATGGCGTTGCGCTGCTCGTCGGGTTCTGTTTCCTGTGCGTACTTGCAGCCACGCGCATAGCGGTGAGCGCCTCATCGGGGCTGTTTCAGACTTCAGCTCTCCTTGCGGCAGCGGGATTCGTTGTTGCCGGTATTTTTGCATACGCCAGCACCTATAAAATAGAGGACCAACGAAGCGTAATCTCGCCCCTCTACGCGGCGGACCTGCTGGGCGGATCCCTTGGCTCTCTTCTCGGCAGCCTTATCTTGATTCCGGTACTGGGCCTCGATGTGACAACACGAGGGATGCTTCTGGTTTCTGCTTTTTCTCTTCTCCTCGTCTGATGTTAATCGTTTGACACATGTGGTCTATTTTCCTATAATCGCGCTGAAACATATTCCTTCAGATAGTGTCTATGCCACATCAACATTACTCATAGAAAATATTTACATGTCTTACAGCAGGAGGAAATGCACGATGGGACAGGTTACAGGCGGACAACTGGTAGCGAGAACACTGAGGAAGATAGGTGCAACAACCATTTTCACCCTATGCGGAGGCCACATCATCGATATCTATAACGGCTGTGTTGATGAAGGCATCAGGGTCATCGACGTCAGGCACGAACAGACGGCAGCCCATGCCGCCGAGGCATGGACCAGACTTATGGGCACTCCCGGAGTGGCTGTGGTAACGGCCGGCCCTGGCGTGACCGATGCCATAACCGGCATAGCCAATGCTTTCCGCAACCAGGTGCCCATGCTTGTAATCGGTGGGCAGGCACCGCGGAAACAGCTTTTGAAGGGCGGGCTGCAGGAGTTGGACCATGTTTCGCTCACGAAACCGATAACCAAGTCGTCTGCCTCTATTTTGGACACGGAACGCATTCCCGAATTAATCGTCTCGGCACTGAGAGAGGCGTACAACGGCCGTCCGGGGCCGTCGTTTGTCGAAATTCCCATAGACGTGCTGGATACTGCCGTAAACCTGGACACGGTCACCTTCCCTTCATACATCCGTTCCCAGGGACGCCAATACGGCGATCCCGCTCTTATCGAACAGGCGTCAGAACTGCTGGAGCGAGCCGAGCGTCCTGCCATCATCGCGGGTACGCAGGTATGGTATTGTCGCGCCGATGAGGCGCTTTCGTCATTTGTGGAAAAGACCTGCATCCCTACTTACCTCAACGGCG
The DNA here is from genome assembly GCA_035685925.1 of Syntrophales bacterium. GTDB lineage: Bacteria > Desulfobacterota > Syntrophia > Syntrophales > UBA2185 > Fen-1135. The sequence goes on from DASRZZ010000015.1 coordinate 26,586, forward strand.
CTGCGAGGGGATGCCTTTCCGGGGATTGTCCATCTTTTATGATCCGTTCACGCAGACACGCCCTTTCCAAGGCCGATGTGGTTATGGTTATCGGCACACCCTTTGATTTCAGATTGGCATACGGCAAACGCATCTCGGCAGATGCAAAGGTAATTCAAATCGATTTGGACTACAGCGAACTGGGACACAACAGGGAAATCGCCATCGGCATCCAGGGCGATATAAAGGCGGTGCTCACGCAGCTCACCGACGCCATAGCGGCAAGACAGGGCGACGGACAATGGCTTAATGAATTGTGCCGGCTCGAGAAAAGTCTCCTGGAAAAGGAAAAGCCGTTCATTCATTCCGAGGCAGTTCCCATCCATCCGTTGCGTCTCGCCAATGAGATTAAGGCATTCATGCCGGAGGACACAATCTTTATCGCCGACGGTGGGGATGTAGTGACGATGTCCGCCAGCCTCGTCACTCCCTGCATACCGGGTCGCTGGCTCGATCCGGGTCCTCTGGGCACCCTGGGTGTGGGAACGCCGTTCGCCATTGCCGCCAAAGCGGCTATGCCTGATACGGAGGTGATTGTCCTGTTTGGTGACGGGGCCTTTGGGCTGACGGGCTTTGACTATGACACACTCATACGCTTCAATATGCCGGTAATCGGCGTGGTGGCAAACAACGCCGCATGGAATCAGGTTCGCTATGGGCAGATGGAAAGATACGGCCAGGTTCGGGGGGGTGTGGCAAATATTCTCAGTCCCCTCCGCTATGACCGCGTGGTGGAAGCCATGGGCGGGCACGGCGAGCATGTCACGGAACCTTCCCAGATCCGCCCTGCCCTTGAGCGGGCCCGGCATTCCGGAAAGCCATCTTTGATAAATGTAATGGTGAACCCCAATGTCTTCAGCTCAGGAACGATGACTCAATCCATGTTTAAATAACTGATAAAGGAAAAATCAGGAAGAGACATGCCACGAGGGATTCGGAATCAGTTTTGAACTTCAACCACCCATTTGTTGTATCGCAGAAGGAGCAGCAAACCGGGAACGGCCAGAGCCGTGCAGATGACAAAGAACATCACCCACCCCACGGCGTCGGCGAGGTAACCGGTAGGCGCTCCCGTCACGTTGCGGCCCACGGCCATAAGACTGCTAAGTAAGGCGTACTGGGTCGCCGTAAATTTCTTGTTGCACAGACCCATGAGGAATGCCGTATACGCCGATGTCCCCATGCCGCCGCAGAAATTCTCAATCCCGATGACCACAGCCAGGGCCCATATCTCGCGGCCCGTAAATTCGAGCAGAATAAAAGTCAGGATAGATACCCCCTGCAGCACCCCAAAAACAAAGAGAGATCTCTTCAGAGGCCACCTCGACATGAGGGCGCCTCCCATGAGAGCTCCCACGATCGTCGCCGCCATGCCAAAGCCCTTGTAAATGGTCCCCAGTTCTGTTCGCGAAAAGCCTACGTACTTCAGTATATACGGCGTGGTCATCTGGGCTGCGGCAATATCTCCAAGTTTGTAAAGGATGATAAAAAGGAGAATCTCCAGAGAGCCGGGCCTCCTGAAGAATTCCATGAAGGGGGAGACGGCTGCTTCGTAGAGACTCTTCGGCGTTTCAACCGCTTCGCCTGTCTGTGTTTTCTTGAGAGGCTCGGGAGCAGCCAGCGTGGCAATGCAGCCGATAACCATGAAAAGACCCATGACGCAATAAACTATTTTCCAGGACACGCGATCGGAGAGGATGAGAGCCAGAGCGCCGCCCACCAGAAGGGCGATCCTGTAGCCCATGATCCATACGCCTACCCCTGCCCCCCTTTCTTCAGGCCTGAGGTACTCCGTCCGGTATGCGTCGAGGACAATGTCCTGGCTGGCGCTGAAAAAGGCGAGGGCCAGCGCCACTGCAGCGACAAGGATTGGCATAGATGAGGGATTACAGAATCCCATTGCACAGATTGTGATAATCAGCGCCAGTTGTGTGAATAACATCCAGCCCCGCCTCCTCCCCAGGAAAGGCGGAACGAAGCGATCCATCAGTGGCGACCAAAGAAACTTGAAGGCGTAAGGCAACCCTACGAGAGAATACAGCCCGATGGTTTTTATATCTACTCCCTCTGCCACCAGCCACGCAGAAAGAGTGGAACCCGTGAGCGCGAGAGGCATGCCGGAGGAGAACCCCAGGACCAGCATGAGGAACATTTTCCCACTCAGGTAAACCTCGAACCACTTGAAAGGATTTCGCTCCATCGCTTCGTCCCGATAATTGTGCCGAGGAATTATTTTCTTTGAGCCGCGTCAATGAGGGCGCGGAAGATGTTCCGATGCGGTTCCTCTTCTTGCATCTGTTCGGGATGCCATTGGACCCCGAGGATAAATCTGCCGGACATAGCCCATGGTGAGCCTTGGGAAGGCTCAATAGCTTCGATCACACCGTCCTGCGACCAGCCGGAGGCACAAAGATATGTACCGACCTTCCGGGGATGGACGGCCTGATGGTGGCTGGAATTTGTCATGAGTGGGCCGCCGGCCGGCATATTTACGGCCCTGGCAGCGAGGCTGCCCCTCTCAAGCTGCACGGGATGACGGAAGTTCATCTTTTCAGCAGCCCTCTCCTTCCTTGAGTGCGGAATGTACGAACCGCCTGCGGGTACATTCCACTCTGTCTTGATGTCCTGCACCAAGGCGCCCCCCTGGACTATACTGATCAACTGATGACCGCCGCAGATACCAAGGATCGGAACACCAGTCTTATGCAACGCCCATTTCGCCAGCTCCAGGTCAAAGCGATCACGGCGTCTCGGCATCAGTTCATCGTCCTGCTGAGGATGTCCCGCGTACTGATCAGGCCAGTAGTCATCGCCTCCGATGAGGACTATACCGTCAATAAGAGACAACAGAGTGTTTATCGCGGTTAAATCTTCACAGGGTGGGAGGCAAAGTGGCACGCCTCCGGCACCCGCCACGGCATCGACGTAACTGATGGGGACCAGAAGCCCGTACTTTTCATATTTGTCTATGGGATCTACAGACATGTTTAGCCCTATTATTGGACGTATAATCATGCGGTCTATTTTCCCCCTTCGCTAAAAAATGTTCCATCAATGTGGCGCCACTATAAGGGAAATGGGCTTGCGTGTCAACCGCCCCGAATTCATCGTCGATGGCTTTCCTTTGTGGCTTTCCTTTTGACATGCTGCCAGCTTTACCTTATACTTATCTGAAGAAGCGTGTGTCGCGACAAAAAATTAAGAAAGGTGAGGAACTTCTTATGAAGGTAAGCATTGACAAGGATCTTTGTACGGGATGTGGATTATGTGTCGATACCGTCCCGGATGTTTTCGAGCTGGTAGATGATCTGTCCTCTGTAAAGGTGGCAACAGTAAAGAAGTCGCTCTATGATGCCGTGAGGGAGGCGGCAGACGATTGTCCCACCGAAGCAATTATCATAGAAGAGTAAGAATTCATGGTGTGTTACGAAGAATTAGGCTTGGTAAACACCAGAGATTTGTCAAGAGGGCCATGCAGGGCGGCTATGCCGTACATGCGTTTAACTTCAACAATTTAGAGCAATTGCAGGCCATAATAGCTGCCAGCGTCGAAACGAGATCGCCGGTTATCTGCAGGTCTCAACGGGCGCAGGTCAATATGCAAATCAGACCCTGCGGCAACATATGGCCAAACGCGCAATGGAGACAGCAAGGGAGATGGGTTGTGCCATTCCCATAGCCCTCCATCTGGACCACGGCGATTCGTTTAACCTCGCGAAGTCCGGTATTGAACCGGCTTCTCTTCGGTTATGATCGACGTGTCCCATCTGCTCTATGAAGGGAATATAAGACTTACCACGCAGGTTGTTGAATTGTCCCACAGTTACAATGTAACTGTTGAGGGGGAATCAGGAGTACTATCACGTGTTGAAGGCAGCGAATTCATCCCGGCAGAGTCATTATACCAAACCGGAAGAATTGGAAGACTTCGTGAGACGCAGCGGCGTCGATTCGCTGGCTATGTCCATCGGAACGTCCCACGACGCATACAAATTCAGGGTCAAGCTGTATGGAGTTCCTCGGTGAGGGCACAGAACTTTCAGAATCAAGATAATTGTAGGAATCGTAGAGTATTCGCGCAGATTGGGAAAGACCAATGCCGGAAGTTTTTGAAATCTCTGTAACGACCGAATTTTCCGCTGCCCACGCCTTGCAAGGCTATCCCGGCGACTGTGCCCAGGTGCATGGACATAACTGGACCGTGGAAGTTTTTGTGAGATGTCGGGAATTAAACGCCATGGGCATCGGCATTGATTTCAGAGAAGTGAAGCAGGCCGTAAGAGAATCCATAGAAAATCTTGATCACTCCTATCTTAATGAACATCCATCCTTCACAAAATTAAACCCCTCTTCCGAGAATATCGCCAAATTCTTGTACAAAGAGCTCAGCGAGAGAATCAATTCGGAGAATGCACGGATTTCCAGGGTAAAGGTCTCCGAGACACCGAAGACGGGGGCATATTACTGGGAGGAATAGTTGCTGAAGGTAAATGAAATCTTCTACAGCATCCAGGGAGAGTCTTCCTATTCAGGACGACCCTGCGTTTTTGTAAGGCTTAGCGGATGCAACCTCAGGTGTTCATACTGCGACACCCGGTATGCATATGAGGAAGGCGAAGATCTCGAGATGGGAGAAGTCATCAACAGGGTAACATCACATCGGTGCGTGCTGGTTGAAATTACGGGCGGCGAACCCCTGATGCAGAACGACACTCCTCTTCTTATACAAAGGTTGCTCGATTTGGGCTTTGAAGTAATCCTCGAAACCAACGGCAGCATGGACGTAAGTGTCGTCGACAGCCGCTGCGTAAAGATCTTAGACATCAAGTGCCCGTCAAGCGGAGAAGCAAAACAAAATTGTCTGGAAAATCTCGCGAGGCTGCATCGGAAAGACGAAATCAAGTTTGCCATAGGAAGCAGGGAGGACTATGATTACGCGAAAAGCATCCTGTCTTTCGTAAATACAGCAGAGGGAAATATCAAGCAGCCTCTCTTCTCGCCTGTTTATGGAAAAATGAATCCGGAACTCTTGGCACAATGGATACTGGCGGATCATCTCGATGTGAGAATGCAGATCCAGCTCCACAAGGTCATCTGGGGCTCTGAGGCGAGGGGCGTTTAGAGTAATTTTATGAATCATCGCAAGAAGGCCATCGTTCTGTCCAGCGGTGGAATCGACTCTACCACAGCAATGGCTGTGGCCAAATCGGAAGGTTACGAGATTTACAGTCTGAGTTTTTTTTATGGCCAGCGCCATTCTCTGGAGCTGGAAGCAGCAAGGAAGGTCGCTGGATCGCTGGGCGCCAAGAAGCACCTCGTCTTCAACATCGACTTGAGAACATTCGGGGGATCGGCTCTCACCGATGATATAGACGTCCCCAAAGGTCGCGACGAACTGGACATGCAGCGAAGCATTCCTGTCACCTACGTGCCCGCCAGAAACACCATCTTCCTCTCCTATGCACTGGCGTGGGCGGAGATTCTGGGAGTTTCAGACATATTTATAGGCGTTACCGCCGTAGATTACAGCGGTTATCCTGACTGCCGGCCCGAATATATTGACGCGTTCGAGAATATGGCCAATCTAGCGACGAAGGCTGCCGTGGAGGGCAATACCAGGATAAGAATAAGGACGCCCCTCATCGCAATGTCAAAAGCCGATATAATCAGGCGCGGGAGCGCGCTGGGCGTGGACTATGGCATTACGCACAGCTGCTACGATCCTACACAGGACGGAAAGGCATGCGGCCGTTGCGACAGCTGCCTTTTGAGGAAGAAGGGGTTCAGGGAAGCCGGAATCCCTGACCCAGCTACATATATCGGCTGAGATGGACTCCAGCGCAAAAAAGCCATGGCAAGGAGAACCATGGCTTTTCTTCTTTACAAGAGAACAGGCGGAAATCTAAAGCATCTCAAAGATAGCCGCTGCGCCCATTCCACCCGCAATACACATGGACACTATGCCTCTTTTTGCCTTCCGCCGTTTCAATTCGTAGAGGAGCTGTGCAGTCAGCTTGCCGCCTGTGGCCCCGAGGGGATGCCCGAGAGCAATTGCGCCACCGTTAGGATTGATGTCACCTGCGGCCAGTCTATCTTCGATGCCTACAACCTTTATTGAATAGAGCGCCTGGCAAGCGAAGGCCTCGTTAATTTCGAAGACATCAATGTCTTTTGTTGAGAGTCCAGCCATCTTAAGAACCTTGGGTATGGCTAAGGCCGGCCCTATGCCCATCTCTTCCGGCTTGCAGCCGGCAACGGCGTAATGAGTTATCCTGGCGACGGGCTTCAGTCCCGACGACCGGGCCTTTTCTTCGCTCATTAACAGAGTAAAACCTGCTCCATCAGTCATCTGTGATGAGTTGCCGGCAGTCACCGAACCACCCTGCTTGAAGGGTGACTTCAACCTTCCCAAACCTTCCATCGTAGTCGGCCACCTGACACCGTCATCGGTGTCAAAGACGAACTGTTCCCTGATCCTCTTGCCGCTCTTTGATTTCGCATAGCGATAGGCCGTAATCGGTATGATCTCTTCTTTGAACTTCCCCGCTTTTATTGCCTCGTATGCTTTGCGGTTGCTCTCCATACTGAACCTGTCCTGATCTTCACGGGAGACCTTGTAGTTGGCTGCCACGTTCTCGGCGGTGATGCCCATGGATACATAGACGTAAGGAAGATTTCCCCCCCAGTCCGGGTGTGGACGGTATACGTTCCCTGCCATGGGGACGTGGGACATTGTCTCGCAGCCACCTGCTATGATAACGGACGACCAGCCCGCCCGGATCTTCGCTGTGGCGTCTGCTATAGCCTGAAGCCCTGAAGAGCAGAAACGGTTGATCGTCATGGCGGAGACAGTCACCGGAAGACCCGCCCCCATTGCTATGACCATTGCCAGGTTCATACCCTGCTCGGCCTCGGGAAATGCGCATCCGCAAATCACGTCGTCCACATCTTCAAGCTTCAGTGCGGGAACCCTCGCTAACAATCCCTTCATGACCTGTATACCTATTTCATCGCTCCGGGTCGATGCGAGACCACCTCTCCTGTAACGACCGCCCGGACTTCTTACTGATTCAATGATAACTGCATCACTCATGATATTCCTCCTTGCTTTATGAAGCCTCTCATCTCAACCCCATACAAGATTATTTACCGTCCTCTTTTTTCAGTTGCGCAAAGGTTTGCCAGTGTTCAGCAGGTGCATGATCCGGTCCTGGGTCTTTTGCTCGCCGCAGAGGCTCAAGAATGCCTCTTTCTCCAGATTCAGGATCTCCTGCTCCGTAACCAGCGTTCCCTCCGGACAGTCACCGCCGGAAAGGATATAGGCAAGCTTTTCGGCAATGTGGACATCGTAGTCGGAAATGAAATTCCCGTGCCTCATGTTGTACACGACGGAAGCGCACATACCCCGGAAATTCTCGCCCATGACAGGGATAAAGGCAGGCGCGGGCTTCTTATAGAATTTCGCAAGACCCAGCACCACCTGTTTTGCATCCCATATCTGTTGATCCCTGTTCATGCTGATGTTATCCGTTTTCCTGACATACCCCAACTCCATAGCCTCAACGGCGCTCGTCGCGACCTTTGCCATGGCTATATTTTCGAATGCCTTGGAATAGAACTGTTGAAGATTCAGCCCAGCCTCAATGGTGCCGTCGGGAATCCCTTCGGTAACCCTCACCATTATTTCCTTGCAACCTCCACCCGCCGGAATGACGCCCACACCGACCTCCACGAGACCGATATAGGTTTCCCCGCATGGCTGGCACTTGGCGGCATGCATTGCAATCTCACAACCACCTCCCAAGGCCATTCCTGCAGGAGCCGTAACAACGGGCTTCGACAGATATTTCATTCTCATATTGGCATTCTGGAAGCCCTCCACCATCTTCTCAAGAACATCCCAGTCGCCCTTCTGGGCGCCTACAAGGACCATGAATACGTTGGCGCCGACAGAGAAGTTCGTGGCATGGTTTCCCACGACCATCCCCGCAAAATCCCTTTCCACGATATCGCAGCTATCATTCATCATCTCCACGATATACTGATCCACAGAATTCATCTTGGTGTGGAACTCTAGGCAGATAACGCCGTCACCAATATCAATCAGGCTCGCACCTGGGTTCTGCTTCACAATTTTCTTCCTCTCCTTGAGCGCAGGCAGGAGTATGATCTTCGGATTTTCCTTGAGCTTCGCATAATTTTTTGTTTCGAAATCGTAGTAATAGAGCGCGTCGTCCTTCTTCGCATAGAACGATTCAAGGCCCGCTTCAAGCATTTCCTCGACCTTCCTGGGGACCTGCTTGCCCAGCTTTTTCATCACAGAAACGGCTGCCCGTACCCCCACCGCATCCCATGTCTCGAACGGGCCGAGCTGGTGGTTGTAGCCCCATTTCATGGCGTTGTCGATGGCCACTATGTTGTCGCATATTTCAGGCACACGGTTGGCAGCGTAGATGAAGTTGTTCACGAGGTACTCGCGCGCAAGCTCGGCCGCCTTATCCGTCCCGTTAAATACGGTTCTGATCATCTTGGGAACATCGTCCTCCATCTTCTTCGCCTGCGAGACCGATTCGAACTTCGGTTTCGTTGCAGGCACGTACTCCATTGTCGTGTAGTCGAGGACCAGCTTCTCTTTCTTACCCTTGTCGCCGGGCGCCCGTTTGTAGAAACCCTGCTTCGTCTTATTGCCAAGCCATTTCCTTTCCATCATCTTGTTCATGACATCCGAGGGAATGAACATGTCCCGCATCTCATCATCCGGCACTGCATCATAGAGGTTCTTCATGACGTGGTGGCCTGTGTCCAGGCCGACCAGATCCAGGGTCCCGAAGATGGCGGAGCCGGGCCTTCCCAGAGCTTTTCCTATGACTGCGTCAATCTCATCGATTCTCATCTTCTTCTCCGCCATCAACCGCACTGCATTCGATATATCAAAGGTGCCGATGCGGTTGCCGATGAAGTTGGGCACGTCCTTGCAGATCACAACGCCCTTGCCCAGGACACGCTCACAGAATTCCACCATGTAGTCTACGATTTCCTTCTTTGTGTCCGCACCGGGGATGATCTCGAGGAGTTTCATGTACCGGGGGGGATTAAAGAAGTGCGTACCCAGAAAATGCTGCTTCAATTTTGCACCGAAATTTGCGGAGATATCCTTGATCGGTATGCCGGACGTATTAGTGGAGACGATACAATCCGGTTTAATCACCTTTTCGACCTTGGCGAACAGGTCCTGCTTGATCTTGAGGTTCTCAATGACTACCTCGATAACCCAGTCCGCGTCGGCGAGCCACATGAGGTTATCCTCGAAATTGCCCGCTTTAATCAATGCGGCGTTTTTCTTTGTGTAGAACGCGGCAGGTCGGGATTTCAGGGCACTCTCAAGCCCACTTGCAGCGAACCTGTTGCGCCACTGGGGGCTCTTCTCCGTCAAGCCCTTTTTCTTGTCCGCTTCCGTAAGTTCGAAGGGAATGATATCGAGTAACACGCACCTGATCCCCGCATTGGCCAGGTGGGCTGCTATGGACGCCCCCATGACCCCTGCGCCTAAGACTGCAGCTTTTTTAATATCGTAAGACATGTCTCTCCTCCTTGCTTAATATGTAAAGGATTCTTCCGCCATCTCGATGGGGGCCCTCTCTCCAAACTTAATGGCTTCGCACTTTGCCTTCACAGTAGAAAGAGTATCTACTGCAAAAAACTTCGCCGCCGCGCTCTTGCCGTAATAGAAGGCAACTTCGGGATCTTCATGGATCAATGCGCGCTTCTTCCCTTTTGACTCCTCTACCCCTTTTTCCCTGTAAATCCCGTTCAGCTTTTCATGGGCAATTCCTGCAGCCTGCATCAAGAAATGCCCGATTATCACGTCGCCAAGAATCTCAAGGTACGGGGTTGCATTCAAGATGGGCATGAGAAACCCGCCGCTCTTCCCGAGCTGCGCAAAATACATGGTGAGATCAATCAGCGCGTTGTATGCCTCTTCCAGATAGGCGACATGGCTCTTGAGATCTTCAATATGCTTTAGTTTCGCTATGGACGCATATATCTCGCCAAACATATTCATTACATCAGCGCCCTTTCTCTGGCCGAGTTTTCTGCCAACCAGGTCCAGGGCCTGAATGCCGTTCGTGCCCTCGTAGATGCTTGCTATCTTGCAGTCCCTGAAATATTGCTCAACAGGATATTCGGAACAGTAGCCGTAGCCTCCGTACACATCAATGGCGTAGGAGCAGATCAGCTGGGCCTTATCAGAGGAGTAAGCCTTGCAAACAGGTGTAAGAAGGTCAACCAGCCCGTGCCATTTTCCCCTCTCCTGCTCTGTTGTTGATACTCTTGCCAGATCCATGCAGAACCAGGTGAAGTAGATAAGGGCTCTTATGCCCTCCACATGGGCCTTCATCCACAGGAGCTTTCTCCTGATATCCGGATGCTGGATGATAGGAACGGCCTTTGCGTCGGGATTCTTCATGTCCCATATGGCGACTCCCTGGATCCTCTCCTTGGCATACTGAACAGCATGTTCATAGGCCGCCGTTGCGTGACCGAGGCCTTGCATCCCTACATCCATCCTCGATGCATTCATCATAAGGAACATAATTCTCATGCCCTGACGCTCTTTTCCCAGGAGCTCACCAATGCACTTCCCCTCGTCACCGAAATTAAGCGTACACGTTGCAGACCCCTTGATGCCCAACTTATGCTCCACATTGCCTGTCCGCACATCGTTGAATTCGCCAAGAGTGCCGTCGTCCCCGACCCTGTATTTGGGAACGAGAAAAATCGAGATTCCCGCAGTCCCTGGTGGATCTCCCTCAATTCTGGCAAGGACGGGGTGAACTATATTTTCTACAAGGTCATGATCACCGCAGGAGATGAATATCTTCGTCCCCGTAATGCTGAACGTACCGTCGGGCAATCTCTTTGCAGTGGTCTTCAGGGCTCCTACGTCGCTTCCCGCCCCCGGTTCAGTCAGGCACATCGTACCTGTCCATTTGCCGGAGAACATATTATACATGTATTTCTTCTTCTGCTCCTCTGTACCGTACTCTTCAATCAAATGGGCAGCCCCGTGGGTAAGCCCCGTGTACGTAAGAAAGGCGTAATTGGCTCCGAACATAGACTCCAGGCAGGCTGATCTCACAACAAGCGGAAGCCCCTGCCCTCCCACATCGGGGGATTCTGTCGAGCAGAGCCATCCGGCTTCGACATATTTCTTGAAGACCTCGTGAAAGCTTGCGGGGGCATAGACCTTCCCGTCCTTGAAAGTGCATCCCTCCTTATCCCCCAAGGCGTATGCCGGAAGAAATACATTCACCGCCATCTTCTCCGCTTCGCTCTGCATCATGAGGACCGTCTCTTTGGAAAAATCGGCAAACACCTCACTCTCAAATAATTTCTCTATGCCAAGCTGCTCAAAGAGAACAAATTGCTGATCTCTCGTGTTGACAAGCAAATTGCCCATAAAAAAACCTCCCTTCAATTATATCTCACATCCCTTGCGAATACCGCGTGAACATTCGATGCCTGCCGGAATAGGCATGTTCGGAAGCTCCGCCCAACCCGGCTCTGTGCTGCCCGGGAAGTACGGCATCTTCACATTGCTCGCATTTCGGCACGCTTGCGAGGCGCCCTTGCACGTCCCACCCCAAATCAACTGCCCTTCAACCCTTTGATGAAGGTATTCAAGCCTGCATTGACAGTCGCCCTGATAAGGTCATCCCTCTTCGATTCGGACCCGACAAATATATACAATGAGATGATGCCGTTCAGTAGTCCCCAAAGGGCATTCCTGCATTCGCGCGCATTTATGAACGGCGAAAATTCTCCCCTGTCAATTCCATACTGAAATATTTTCTCCATGATAATGGCCTTATTGGTGGATTTGATGATATGCCTCTGAAGATCCTCCGGCAAATTGCTGTGGTTGGCATGGAGCATAAAGGTCATGAGGATCCGGAAGAGTTCTCTGTCCCGAAGGAAGAAATCAACGTAAGTAGAAGAAAGGCGAAACAGCATGTCCGACGCCTGTCCCCCTTCCTCAAACAAATCGGCTATTTTTCTGTGAAACTTATCAACATCATCAAGAAGAATTTGACTGTAAATTTCATCCTTACTCTTAAAATAAAGGTAGACTGCTCCTTTGCTCAGTTCAGCCCTTCTGGCAATGCTCTCTACGGTCACGGATTTGAAGCCCTTCTCAAAAAACAATTGCCTCGCAGCTTTGAGGATGGAGCTTTTCCTGTTTTGTTTCTCCCGTCTTCTTCTTTTCTCAAATGCCAAGATAGTGCAGCCTTTCCTGAAGCAAAGAATGCTTTGGAGGGTTTTCAAGGGTACGAATGTTGAATCTGAACTGTGGTCATTATATGACTGTTGGTCACCAATAGCACCGTAATCTAAATGATGTCAAGAAAAATAATCCGAAAATGGATGAATGGATTGTCTTAGGGAGCACTGTCCCAGGATAGATACATCACCGCCACGGGAACAATTTTGATTTGATTATGCCAATCTTCGCAAGACGGAATGTTGAGGCAGTTAAAAGACATTCGAGACCATACTTCATGCTCCGCATGAAGTTAATTGAAGAGGCTTCCTCAAAGTATTTTGTCGGGCAAGTGACTTCGGCTATGGTATGCCCAAACCAAATAATCTGAGCCAACATCTGATTGTCAAACGCAAAATCATCGGAATTTGCCTCTATCGGCAACTTCTCCAACAACTGTCGTGAAAAAGCCCGATAACCTGTATGGTATTCAGAAAGTTTTGCACCCATGAGAACGTTTTCCACCAGGGTAATAAACCGGTTAGCGGCATATTTCCAAGGCGGCATGCCGCCCCTCAGGGCATAACCTCCAAGTATCCTCGAACCCAAGACACAGGAGTAAAGACCATTCCCGATGATGGCTGCCATAGCCGGAATTAGCATGGGCGTATATTGATAATCAGGATGCACCATTATGATAATATCGCCTCCCCGCTCAAGCGCCAGCCCGTAACATGTCTTCTGATTTGCACCATAACCCCGGTTACGGTCATGAACGCATACCTCAACATTCGGAAGAGTCTTCGCAATTTCGGCAGTCTCATCCTGGCTTGCATCATCGACAAGTATAATCATGTCCACGATTCCCTGAGCCATAACTTCGTTATAGGTTTTTAGTAGGGTCTGTGCCGCGTTATATGCCGGCATTACAACTATCACCTTTTTTTCTTTAAGCATCGTATCTTTTGACCTCTATTTCCAGCTCCGTGCTCAAAATTGGCCTTCCCATTTCGGAATCCTCTTAGGCTTGACAAGTTATTGATATGAAAATCCTCTGATTTCACATCAGCGAGAAACATTATTTCTCTCTACAGACCGGAGATTATTAATTGCATCCCCATAATAAGGATTGATTTTCAGGGCCTCTTGAAAATGTACAATTGCCTCCTGATCTCTGCCCACATCTGCCAGCGCCAAGCCCAGGTTGTTATGGCTCACGGCGTCGTTTTTGTCAAGTTGCAGGGCCTTTTCATAATAGCCTATGGCTTCCCTCATCATCCCCACCTTGACCAAGGCGCCGCCCATGTTGCGGCTGGCATGGACGTAATCGGGCCTGATTCTCAGGGCCTCCTGAAAATGCACAATTGCCTCATCAAACTTTCCTTCACCGGCTAAGGCCACGCCCAGATTGTTGTGCGTTGTTTCATCATCTTGTTTTATTCTCAACGCCTCCCGATAATAAGCAATCGCTTCATCTGTCTTCCCGAGCCTCGCCAGCGTAATGCCCATATATCCATACGATCCCGCGTATTCCGGCTCTAATCTTATGGCACTTTCAAGCTGATAAACAGCCTCGTTGAGCTTCCCCATGTCCGCTAAGGCAATTCCAAGATTGTAATGGGCACGGGAATTCATATGGGTCACATGCAGGGCATGTTCGAAAAGCGTCACACCGTTCTGCCAGTAGCGGACCTGCAGAACCGTGCAGATCATTAAACTCGAGATGACAGTGACTGAAGATATGATAAAGATAATCTTCCGTCGCGGCCATCCTTCCAGCAGATCGGGTATACCCCAGGCAATAATGATAAAAAGCCCAATCATAGGAATATAGGCATAGCGGTCCGCCATGGCCTGCTTGCCCACCTGTATCAACCCGATAACGGGAACAAGGGTTCCCAAATACCAAAGCCATCCTGCAAGCACATACCGGTATTTATGTGCAGAAAAGATCGCAAAGAAGGATATAACTGAGAGCGACAAGAAGGCTGCGCCTGTTTGAAATAAGCTGAATTCCCCCGGATAGGGGTAAAAAACTGAGAGGTCTTGGGGCCAGAACATTTTCTCTATATATTTGGCATAAGAAACGCCGGCATTGGCAAGGCGGTTGGAAACAGGTAATTTATCAATTGAAATCGTAACGTCCCCATGAAGGCTGGAGAGGAAAGTTGCAACACCCGCAATGGCTGCCATAATGAAGAGGGGTATCTTTTCAAATGCGAGATGAGGAAGCATCTTCCACGATGTGAGGCGACCCATGGGCCAGTAATCCAGCAGCAACAGTGTGAAGGGAAATGTGACGATCATGGGTTTGCACATTAAGCCTAAGGAAAATATCATAAGGATGAGACAGTACCTGTATGGCGTCGGACGCTCCGCATAATAAACATATGACCACATCCCCATGAACCAGAAGAATGTACATAATACATTCTTCCGTTCTGAAACCCACGCTACCGATTCGACATTCAGTGGATGAACAGCGAAGAGTGTTGCTACAATAGCGCTCTTCCATGCACTACCGCTCATACGCTTCAGGACCACATACAGCAGTATTGAATTCGCAACATGAAGAATCACGTTCGTCCAATGATGTCCGCCCGCTGTGGATCTGAACACGTGATAATCCAACATGTGGGAAACCCATGTTAAAGGATGCCAGTAGCCCGTATGGACGTCTTTCATCGCCCATAAAAAACTGTCCCATGTCAGTCCTGTTTTGACATAAGGGTTCCCCATTATATAGTCTATATCGTCGAGAGAAATGAGATCATAATGCTGCACCGGCCAGTATATGACAATGATAACGGCTGAAACCGAAATACATATCAAGAGGTCTCGATATTTCTTAAAATCATCACCATTGCGCCTATCCCTGCTTGACAGCATCGTTATTCCACCGGCCTTCATGAGTTCCTTGATCACCTGCAGATGTTTAGATACGGACACAAATCTCTGTCGCGAATCCGCATTGACCTCCACATGCCGCTTTGGGGTTTTACACACACCTTGCTTTATGGAGAGCAATCCGTATGGATGATAGTGCCATCATATATACTAAATTGTGAGTACAATGGCGAGGGTTTTTGCTATCTGCCCTGTGAAGGTTCACATGAGGAAAGCCCGTCTGAGCAGTGCTTAAGTAACATGATTTTATGAATTTCGATTGTAAATCATGGGCTGGATATGCTACATATCCTATGCAAATTTGAACTTATAACCTCTGGATAGCATATGAATTTTTTAAAGACACTTTTCCGGGATTAATGCTCAATGCTGAACAACAGAACCGTTGCCGTTGTTATCCCGGCCTATAACGAAGAAAAGCAGATAATTCACGTCATATCAACCATGCCGGGATTCGTAGATCGCATCATCGTGGTCAATGATTGTTCCACAGACAAGACTGCCGACCTTGTCTTCAATTACATAACAAAGCAAAACTCTGCTGTTGACACTGTGTTTAAGAGAAACAGGCCGGCTGATAGTTTATACAACCAGGCGGAAGTCGTCCTTCATGAAATGGCGGAAAAAGAGATTGAAAATTATATTCCTTCCGAAGTGGCAAACAGCAAACCCGAATCTAACAGAATCATACTGATTAACAATTTAGTAAATGGCGGCGTAGGAGCAGCCATCGCAAGAGGATACAAGTGGTGTCTCGATCACCAAATTGATTGTACTGCTGTGATGGCTGGTGACGGACAAATGGATCCTGCCGAACTGGAATCTATCTGCCGCCCTGTGATTGAGGAAGGCATTGATTACGTAAAAGGGAATCGCCTCATCCATCGGAGCGCATGGATAATTGTACCCAAGACAAGATATGTCGGAAATGCCGTTCTTTCGATACTGACAAAAATAGCCTCGGGATACTGGCACATCTCGGACACCCAATGCGGATATACTGCCATTTCCCTAAATGCATTACAGGCTGTCAGGATTCACGATATCTATCGTAGTTACGGCGTGCCGAATGATCTCCTGGTTAAGCTGAATATCGCTCATTGCACGGTCAAAGAGGTAGGCATAAAACCTGTCTATAACGTAGGCGAGCAGTCAAAGATGAAGGTCTCCAGGGTTATTCCGAAAATTTCCTTGCTCTTGCTTAAATCATTTTTCAAGCGGCTGTGGATCAAGTACCTGGTAAAGGATTTTCATCCCCTTTTTCTCCTGTATCATTTTTCCTTTTTGCTCGGCATCATCGCAATTCCTTACGCAATAAAAATTGCTCACATCATTCTATTCACCGGGGAAAATGTGTCTCCCCTGACGATGCTGGCTTTTGCCTTTCTCTTTATCAGTTCTTTTCAGTCCCTCCTGTTTGCCATGTGGATGGACATTCAAGACAATGAAAGGTTGTACAAGTGATACTATGAAGAATCGTAAAGACGCAGCTCTTCCAAATGTGGCGGTCATAGGCACAGGCTACTGGGGCAAAAATCTTGTCAGAAATTATGCACGTCTCGGTGCGCTAAAGATTCTCTGTGACAAGAGTGAAACGCTCCTCACCCAGCTTAGGAAACGGCATCCCCAAATCGAGACGTGCCTGGCTCTTAATGATGTCCTTGGCAGAGCCGATATTGCAGGAGTCGCCATTGCAACGCCGGCGGAAACGCATTTCACTCTGGCAAGGGAAGCGCTGCTTGCAGGAAAGCATGTCTATGTTGAAAAGCCCCTCGTGCTACTGGAGAACCAGGCCGTCGAGCTGATCGATATCGCGGCGGAGCAGGGACTCACGCTCATGGTCGGACATCTTCTCCAGTACCATCCTGCCTTTGTCAGATTGAAGGAACTTGCTCGAGCAGGGGAGCTTGGCAGAATCAACTACATCTATTCCCACCGCTTGAATCTCGGAAAGATCAGACGGGAGGAGAACATCCTTTGGTCCTTTGCGCCCCATG
>DASRZZ010000016.1:0-44432 GCA_035685925.1 Syntrophales bacterium
TTGACGACTCCTATGGACTCATCCAACATATGCATATCCAGAGCTATGACATAGCCATCCTCTATCGGGGATTTATCGTATTCTGAAGGAATCGGAGGCTCATTCAATTCCAACCCGATTCCGTGGCCTATGAGACGCGACCTTTTCCCCCCGCCGAAGCCCTGGAATTGTCCTTCCCTGCCGAGGGACGATGCCTTTTCGACCGCCATCCTGTAGATCTCATTGCACCGCATGCCCGTTTTCATATTAGCGATGAGATGGTCGGCTATGGTCTTTAAATCGACGTACATAGACGTGGATTTTTCGTTTGCTTTTCCCAAACAATAGGTCCTCGTCTGGTCTGCATGGTAGCCTTCAACAATTACGGGTATATCCACCATGACCAAATCTCCCTTGGACAATTTTCTTTGTGAAGGGCCTGCCGGCACAGATGGACTAAGACCCACACCTGTAATCGTATAGACGACGCCGCTCGTCTTGAAAAGATTTTCTCCTGAAGAAATGGGTCCGCGGCTCATAAAAAAGTCTGGTTGCCGGATAAAAAATATTCCCTCGTGTCCTGCGAGGCGATGCGCATTCTCGACAGCGGCAGCGAGTTCCAACTCTGTGATGCCCTCCTTCAGTGAAGCAAGGACAGCCTCGTGACCGCGGTGAATGGCATTGCAGGCTTTTCTGATTTTTTCTATTTCTCCCGGGTCTTTTGTTTTTCTCTGTTCCAGAACGACGGGACTGATATTCAATAAATCATAATTGTGGAAGGCCTTCTTGAACTGACCAAATTGTTCCACCGTCAAGACATCCAATTCAGTGCCTATCCGACGGGCGCCTTTACCGAGACCATCAGAAATTTTATTGAAGATGTTATCCAAACGACGTTCTTCCTCAACTTTTTTCTTGTCTACGAAGACGTCGTTGCAGGCAAAATCATAGCCGCTTCTTATGAAGAGACGGTAATCATCAGGTAGAACCACGAGGTAAGCGGGCTGCGCAGTACCTGTATAGTAAAAGACGTCTCGTGAGTAAAATATTAGAGCACCTGCAAGATCCTGCTCTCCAAGCTTCTTCTGCAGATTGTTAATCCGATCCTGCGGTTTCATAATGAACCTCCTTTTATGTTATGACTCAGAATATTCTTTCCACTTCATAGGCCAGTTTTGTTTTGCCCTCATCGCCGTAAAGGCAAGAGGTATTTGGAAGCATACATCTTGCCTTTACGGTCAACGACTGGATTTCCTGCACCTCCGGAGCCCTCCATGGCAATCCTTGGATGGGGAGATAAGCATCTATCCTGAATGTTATTGCTGGATCAATGGAGGCAATGAAATCAGCGATCCTCAACACCTCATCCTCGTCAACGTAGTCTGGTATGAAAACGGTCTCAACATGAAGCGAGACGGATTTCGATACGGCGATCTCAATGAAATTGCGTAGTATAAGCCTGTTGTTAACACCCGTATAGTCCCTATGAAGTGTCGGCGTCATAGCCTTGATGCTGAAGATGATCTCGTCCACCATCGACAGGGGTGGAAATTTTCTCCCGTTGGTAAGAAGAACAAAGGAACAATCTTTCTTCGACCGCCTCAAAGAAGCCAGAATCCGGAGCAACATTGGGTCGCATACCGGTTCGGCGCCCATGAGCATGATCCGTTTTAGCGACAGAGGATCGAGAAGGAGCATGAGTTCTTGCAGCGTCAGAAAACGGGAGGGACGCTCGCTCTCATATGACGGGTCGTAGATGCGTAAACGCGTTTCCGGGAGGTGACAATCAAAGGCCTCCTTCTTTAATAGGCACAGTTTGCACGTTAGATTACAGCCCCAGAAATAGAGGCAACCTACGCCATGTTCCCTGGAGTATGTTATGTGATAGACATGTGTACTTCGGGAAGTATCTTTCTTCGTTGATTTCATGATAAAATTATAACATATGAGGCAAATTATTACGGTTAGAACAATTGAGACGGTTAGTTTGTGACTTAACGAAATAACGAAATATTGTTTAGGTAGAGTATCGCATACCACAGCGGGCCTTAACTGTCCCCCGTCTGTCCTGCCATGTCAAGACAGAGGTGGCACCGATGGGTGTCTCGATTGAACCAACGACGAATGGCTGCTTGCAACTGGGCAGACCCACCTGAACGTCACACGTTTGCGGCAGTTGTGAAATTACCGGAAAGGCAAAAGGGGATTTCTCCATGCCCTTTTTAGAGGATTCACTTTCCTGCCTGTTGCAATCAGTTTGACACACTTTTTCGCTCAATTAAGGTTAATTACTGCACGGACAGGCTGAGGAAGCTTTTTTCACAGCATCGATAAAAAGTTTCACCGCATCATACACCGATTTCATTCTCTTTTTGGGAATTTGTCCTTCAATGGCGCCGACGAAACCTTCAAGACATAACCACACCTTTCTGTGAACTTTTCTCCCTTTCGATGTCAACCTCAAATTCATAGCCCTGGAATCGTGGTCGGATGTCTTGCGTTCAATCAGTCCCTGCCTGACTAATGGGTTCACAAGTCTGGTGGTAGTGCTCTTATCAACGGCGAGGATCTGGTGAAGCTCCAACATCTTCAGGTTCTCTTTTTTTGCAACCTCATCGAGTATGAGAAACTGCGTGAAAGTTACGTCCTTGCAAAACATTGCATCCTGACGGCAAAAGCGAACGACCTGGCAGAGCTCCGATACGAGGGAAAAGACGTCTCTGTGAATACCGTCAATGTCATTTTTCATAGTTGTATAATACAACCGTTATCAGCTTTTGTCAATATTTTTTGTCAGGAGAAAATCCTTGTTTCCGTGCCACATGAGATGGGAAATCTGCCGTCAAATCAGGATACATTATACTGGATACATTATGCTTGCAAGTAAATGTACTCCAAAGTAGTATAAAAACAATGAGGCTGTGAAACCTCAATAGCAAAATTCAATACGGTAAGAAAAAAAAGGAGAGCCTATGAGATTTTCGGATGACATCTATGTTTATGAGTGGACAGACTCTTTTGAAAATAATTGTAACAGCTTTTATATAGGTGGCAACGTCAATGCGCTAGTCGACCCCGGTTTGAAGGGATTTGTGCCAAACCTTCTTGAAAGTATGGAAGACGACGGGATAGAGAAAAGTGCAATTAAATATATCATCAATACCCATTCCCACCCCGATCACTTTGAAGGGTCCGCCTTGTTTAATGACTCGGATGTAAAAATAGGTCTTCACGAAAAGGAGATTGAGTTCTTCAATGGTGCAGGTTCCAGTCTGTATAACCTGTTCGGCATGAACGCGCCAGCTGTGCGCATTGATCTCCCCCTGAAGGAGGGTAAAATGTCTCTGGGAGATGAGACATTTGAAATCCTTCTCATACCGGGACATTCGCCAGGTTCTATCGGTCTGTACTGGCCTGTCCGGAAGGTCATTTTCTCCGGGGATGTAATCTTCTATCAGAATGTAGGAAGAACAGATTTTCCTGGTGGGAGTGGCTTTTACCTGAAGCAGAGCATAGTGACACTTTCAAAGCTCGATATAGAGACGCTCTTCCCAGGCCACATGGATATTGTGGACGGCGCCGGTGACGTGAAGAAAAATTTTCAGATGGTGCAAAAGCATGTCTTCCCCTACATATAGCAGGATTTTGTATTTCAAATGAAAGGAAAGCATATATGGCTGTGGAGATGACAACGTTTAATCTTTCTTTTTCCACATCAGGCGATACTGATGTTATTGACTTGACCAGACAGGTGTTGGACCGGCTGGCTAAGACAAAGCTGGAGGAAGGCCAGGTGCTTCTCTTTGTTCCCGGTTCTACAGGTGCCATAACGACGATAGAATATGAAGACGGCGCCGTCAGAGACCTGAAGGAGGCAATAGAAAATCTGGCGCCTGAAGGTAAATACTATCGTCACAATGAACGGTGGGGTGATGGAAACGGGCATGCCCATGTAAGAGCGGCCCTTTTGGGTCCGTCCTTGACCATTCCTGCCATCAACGGGCGCCTGCAATTGGGTACGTGGCAGCAGGTCGTATTTATTGATTTCGACAATCGCCCAAGGCAGAGACGTGTAATAATGCAGGTTTCTGGAAAGACGAGGAAAAGGGGAGCAAACCACGGATATTCATGAAAGAGAGGTTTCACCTTTGGAAAGAATCGGCAGATTTCCTGAATATGTCAAGCAACAGAATGAATAACAAGATCTCCAATTTTTTCCTGTTTGATGAATCCTTCTTCCCCTAACTCAACCAAATGTGCGTATGTCTCATTGACGGCCAAGGATTGATCGAATTCAGGCAGGTCTTGTCCGAAAATATCAAGGGATACCTGAAACGTTGTCTTCGGGCCCTCCTTGACGGATTCAAAGATAATGCTTTTTCGTTCCCTGTGGTGTTCCCTGATCTCTTCCACCCGCGCCTTCAGATTGGAAAAGGGATGACCGTGGGCTGGATAAACCTTGCTGACAGGAAGGTCTTCAACCTCTCCGAGGGAGTCCAGAAAACTTTTAAGCGGTCGGAACGCTGCATTATACGGATCGGGACTGAGGTTAGGGGTGATATCCGGCAAGATGTGATCCCCGGCAAGCAGGATTCCTTCCCTTCTGAAGAAGAAGCAAACTTGCCCGCTCGTATGGCCCGGTACAGATATGACCTCAAACTCTCTATCGCCTACCTTCTGAGACTCATGGTTGCCAAGACTTGTATCGACTTTGAAGGGGATCGTCGCCTTTCGAAAAGAACCGAGGAGCTCCAAAAGACCATCTATAATTTCTTCTCTTAGACCCTGCTCACAGTAGAATCTTTTTACCCGACCAAAATTAAACCCCGTCTTCTGATCGTTATAAAGTCTCCGAGCATCCATTTTCGACATGGCAATTGCAGCGCGGGATATCTCCTTGATGCGGCCTGCTATGCCGCAATGATCCGTATGGAAATGCGTTATGAATATCCGATCTATGTCACGAATGGACTTGCCTACGGATTTCAGGGATCCCTCAAGGGTGGCGAATGTATCCGGCGTATTCATGCCGGTATCAAAAAGCGAAACGCTGCCGTCATGTATGAGTGCAAACACATGGACATGTTTCAGCCTGAAGGGCATAGGCAGTGTGATCATGTAGAAACTCTCAGCTATCTTTTCAATCAAAGGTGCTCGGGCCTCCTTGCCGGCGCATATCACCATGTTTTCCTTTTCCTGTCAACGTGGAGGTTTACATTTTTCTTGTGGTTGAAGGCTCCATTTGCTAAAGAACTGTTGATGTCAAAAATTTCAGTTGCAAGAAAGCCTTACATTGTAGGGGTTATGGGAAGTCATCGTGTTGCGTCTCCGGCTGTCATGAAAGATGCCCGGCGATTGGGGGACGCCCTTGCCAGACGCGGCTACGTTCTGCTTACAGGCGGCGGGCCGGGTGTCATGAGAGCTGCCTGTGAAGGGGCCAATAAGGCCGGAGGGTTTGTTATTGCCGTTCTCCCCAATGACAAACAGCACCCACTGCAGAATTACCCAAATGAGTTTGTTGATATCCCGATCTATACAGGGATGTATGACGCAAGAAATGTAATAAATGCCAAAACTCCTCATGTCCTTGTGGCCCTGAGCGGGGGCGCTGGCACCCTCTCTGAGGTTGTTATTGCCATCCGCAGCGGTACTCCGGTAATAGGCCTTCACGCTCCGTCGTTTACGATCCCAGGGGATCACGATTTTATTGTTGTCGATACCGTTGAGGAAGTCCTTCGGGAAATCGAAAGAATCCTCGCAGGACTGAAGAAGAGATAACCTCTACGAGGCATTCATACTGAATAATAGTCTATGGTGCAGTGGAATATACTTTTAATTTCCTTTCTGGCAGTCTTTGCCACAAGCTCCGTATTCCGCTTTTTCCTCACGTATATAAACGTGCGCCATCTCCGTCGGAACGGTCACGATGTGCCTGTGGTCTTCCAGGGAGAGATTGATGAGGCGACGCTTGCATGTATGACCGAATACGCAGCAGACTCCGCGCGGTTTGGCTCTCTAGAGCATTTCTTCGATGATGTAGTCACTCTCCTGGTCCTTCTAAGCGGATTTCTGCCGTTGCTGGCCGGTATAGTGCTATCATGGAATCTCCATTTTATCCTGTCAGGCCTAATTTTCTTTGGTGCACTTGCCTTGTTAAGCGGCATTCTGGATATCCCTTTTAGTCTCTACAGCACATTTGTAATTGAAAAGAGGTATGGATTCAGTACTATTACGGCAAGATTGTGGATTACGGATCTCATCAAGGGGTTTCTGATATCGGCGATGCTCTTAGGGATTCTTTTGGGTGCTGTGCTCGCTTTAGTCTATTATGCCGAACATACCTGGTGGCTCTGGGTGTGGTTTGTTTTTTCGGCTTTCCAGATGCTCATTCTTTGGCTCTACCCCATTCTTATTGCCCCCTTCTTCAACAAATTCGAACCCATTGAAAATGAGGCACTGAAAGACGCCATCATTGCCCTCATGGCAAAGGTAGGACTGAAGGCAGGCGGGGTCCTCCAGGTCGACGCCGGGAAAAGAAGCAAGCACACCAACGCCTACTTTACGGGATTCGGCAAGACAAAACGCATCGTCCTTTACGATACCCTGCTCAATTCCCACTCGTCCGAGGAGATACTATCTGTTCTTGCGCATGAGGCAGGGCACTGGAAAAAGAGACACACATTGAAGCAACTGGTTTTTATGGAGATCGTTTCTCTTGCTCTCTTCTACCTGGTCTATCGCCTGATAGACTGGTCTCTGCTCTATCAAACCTTTGGTTTCGCTCAGAAGATTCCTTATGTAGGCCTCTTATTGATTGCTGCCCTTTTGGGACCTGTTGTCTTCTTTCTGACGCCCACAGGCGCCATGCTCACAAGAAGATTTGAAAGGGAAGCAGATGATTTCTGTTACGATCTCGTTGGCGATACCAGACCCATGGTAAACGCGCTGAAACGTATTGCAAAAGACAATCTCGCCAATCTCCATCCTCACCCTTTTTATGCCTGGTTTTACTATTCACATCCCCCGCTGACTGAACGGATCTCCCGCCTGCTGCAGATGAAAGATTCAAAGAAACCATGATAAAAAGTCCCTTGATTTTGGCAATGAGATTATTAAAATGCTATAAAGAGATTTTTGAGAGGTGAGTTGCAATGCCTATCTATGAGTTTTACTGCCGCAGGTGCAATACTATCTATAGCTTTTTCTCAAGAACCATAAACACCGACAAGGTCCCCAACTGTCCGAAGTGTAAAAAGGTTAAATTAAAGCGCCAGATGTCGATTTTTGCCAGGGGATCCGGGAGAAAAAATGAAGCAGCCGATGACGGCATGCCTCCCATAGATGAAGCGAAGATGGGAAAGGCAGTGGCTATGCTGGCCGGTGAAGCAGACAAGATCAATGAAGATGATCCCCGCCAGGCGGCACTGCTGATGAGGAAACTCTCCGATGCCACCGGAATGAATTTAGGGCCGGGCATGGAAGAGGCCCTGAGCCGCATGGAAAGAGGAGAAGACCCTGAAAAAATAGAAGCCGAGATGGGGGATATACTGGAAGGCGAGGAACCTTTTATCTTCGGGGAAAAGCAGAAAAAGGGGGTTAGCAAACCAAGACCCATAATTGATGAAATACTTTATGATCTCTGAGACTCTTGAACATCATACAACATTTCATTCCAAGGAGCCTTGTGACGGGGCAATTCTATTGAGCGTCGGTTGACTAAGAGGGCCCCTTGCATAAATTTTACCATTCCGGCGAAAGCCGGAATCCAGAGTTATCAAACATTTCCTAGACTCCGGGTCAAACTCGGAATGACGAATAGGTAGTTTATGCAAGGTTTTTAATAGACTTCGTTCGCAATTACAAGATGGGAATCCTTGAAAGTTTCGTGTGCAATCAAACCATTAGCAAACCATCGACAGTTTCGATGAGATAATCAGGCCTGACAGTCTCGAGTTTTTCTTTGGAATGCCATCCCCAGGTCACGGCGACTGTTTTTACCCCTGCTAGCCGCGCCTCCTTTATGTCTCCCGTTGTATCGCCGATGTAAAATGTTTTATCTTTTTCCACCTGAAAGGTATTCATGGCATGGAGGATTTTTTCTATCTTGCTGTAACCGAAGTCAGCTCCCAGGACATCCTTGAAACAGCCATTGAATCCATGCTTGGAAAGAATGTCATTAATAACCCTCGATACATTTGAGGAGATGACGGCAAGTATATTGTCTTTTTTCAGTTCCATGAGGACAGGCAAGAGCGGCGCGCACGGTGTCATCTGATCATAGTCGTCTTGCCTGGGCATGGATCTGGACGCATTCATAAATGCTACAAGGTCCACACCTTTTTTTACAATGCCCTCATAAAAATTATCTTCAAACAATGCAAGAAAATCCTTCCGGCTTCGAACAGCGGGACTCCCGATTTTTTCCAGGCAAAGCCTCACCCTTTGTTCATACACGGCGAGGGAATCGACGAGGACACCGTCAAAATCGAAAAGAAACAATTTGTGGATCATGTTATACCCATATAATCGGTACATTCGTCGGGAATTACTGAAGCAGAAAAGCCTTGCGCCATCCTTTTCCTGGGTGATGCGTAACATTCTAAAGCTACGTGGTCAACATTTTATCCATACGGAGAATCATGTGGGTTTGCACATAAGGGTTCTATGGGCTTGTAATCGAAAAATGCCAATCATAATGAAGGGTGGCAATTCATGACTGCGGAGTGCAGGCCCTTCCTTTGAGACTGAAGAGAAGGCGAAGGATTTTCTTCGTCCTCTCGCTGAAAATCTTTCCGCCAAAGAACTGACTGGCAGCACGCTTGGAAATTTCCGATAAAGTAGGATAGATATGGACAGCGCCTGCGATAGCGGAGAGCTTAACAGCGCCTGCCATGGCGATGATCCATTCATGGATGAGTTCCCCGGCGTGGCTCCCTATAATCTGACAGCCCATGGGCTTTCCTTTGGAATTCAGGAGAATTTTGATCTTGCCGAGGGTCTCCCCCTCAGCAAGGGCGCGGTCATTATCTATGAAAAGTTCCTCAATGATCTGATAATCCATCCCCTCTTTCCGTGCACGTTTCTCGTTGAACCCAACACTGGCGACTTCCGGATCTGTAAAAGTGCACCATCCGATGCGGCTGTATTCTGCCTTGCGTGGGAGGTGGAGCACTGAATTGGTCAGGGCAATGCCGGCTTCATATCCCGCAACATGCGTGAATGGCAACTGGCCATTTACATCGCCGCAGGCGTAAATGTGGTGAATATTGGTCTTCATCTGTGGGTCCGTCGGAATGCCTCTGGCAGTGTACGCTACACCAGCTGCCTCAAGGCCTAATCCGCTCACATTAGCCGCCCGCCCCGTTGCGATGACGATTGCATCCCCTTCAATGACCTCCTGTTCTCCTAAGCTGTTTGCAGGTGCAGTAGTCAAGAGAATCTTTGAACCGTGGGATTGCGCCCGAACCGCCTTTGTCCCTGTGTGGATCTCCAATCCTTCCGCTTCCAAGCGTATCTTCAGAACGGCGGCAATGTCCGCATCCTCGGGGCCCAAGATCTGGTCCATGAATTCGATAATGACTACCCGTGACCCCAGACGCCCAAAGGCCTGGGCTATTTCGAGTCCAATGGGTCCGCCCCCTAGAACGATGAGACGCGAAGGAAGAGTTTGCTGAGAAAAAACAGTTTCGTTCGTCCAGAAAGGCAGATTGGCGAGACCTTCCACAGGAGGAACCACAGGACTTGAGCCTGTTGCAATGATCCAGTTCTTCGCTGCGATCCGCTTCCCGTCCAGGATTACCACATGATCATCTGCAAAGAGGGGTCGGCCAAAACAGACCTCCGCCCCGAGGCCGCAGAATCTCTCAACGGAGTCATGATGCTGGATTCTAGCGATGACCTCTTTAACGTGGTTCATTACGGACGCAAGATCTACGGCAGGCATGGACAGCGCCGGTAACCCGAATTCATGAGACCTTCGCGCAAGGGACCACACGCCGGCAGTTCTGATAAGCGTCTTTGACGGAACGCAACCATAGTGCAGACAATCCCCGCCAAGCCTGCCTGATTTTTCAATCAGTATCGTCTTGGCGCCAAATTGTGCACCTCCAGCCGCGGCTGTCAGTCCCGCCGCACCACCGCCGATGATTCCAAGATCATAATCAAAGCTTTCCATGTCGCGCTCTCCTTTAAAAACAGTATGCCCCGAGACTCACTTTTCTTTTCTGATCTTTTTTATGATCTTCGGGATAAAGAACGAAAAGATGAAGAGCCCGACGGAGAAGAATACCTGGAACGATAATAGTTGGCTCCAGTCCCCGTTTGCCCACACATCTTTTATGGTACCAACAAAAAATGTAAATATAAATGTCCCGACAATGATGCCGAGCCCGGTTGCGAAGAAGTAGTCCCGGAAACGAACCTTCGTCAATCCCATGCCGAAATTCATGGGAGTAAAAGGGAAGTAGATCAGGCGCAGATAGAGGACTGTGGCAAAGCCGTTACGCTCAATGGCGTCATCATATTTTTTCAGCCTCTCGCCAATCAGGGAAGCGGCGAAGTCCCGTCCCAAGGCTCGTCCTATCCAGAAAGCGACAGATGCCCCGCCCATGGCTCCCACCCAGACATAGAGAAATCCCCAGTAAGGACCGAAGATGGCTGCTCCCAGCACAGTGAGCAGTATTCCCGGAACAAAGAGGCAGATGCCAGCAATATATATGAGTATGAATACCAGAGGTGCCCCCAAACCCGCCATCTTGAGAAAATTTCCCAACACATCCCGGGCGAATAGGTCTTTGACGTGAGTGAAACGTACAACACAGATGGCGGCAACAATAAATATGACGAGCGCAATCGCTTTCATAGCCGCAAATTTTTTTGACACTGTTCGTTGCGCGGTGTCGCTGTTCATGAGTTAATCTTTTCCAAAACAGTATTAGATTTGTTTCAAGTGGATATGATTGAACCGCCGCAGGAAGAGCCGGCGCCTGCCGTGCATGCAAAGCAGTGTTCGCCGGTCACAATCCTGCGCTTCCACAGGCAAGAGGGGTCAAAGAAATGGATACTGTCGGGAGCTCCGTGATTCACCTGCAGGCCAAGGGCCAGATTAAAATCACAGTCGTAGAGGGTCCCATCCCAGCCGACGCTGATTTGGTGCCGACACATTAATCCCGGCAGTGTTTCCTGATTGAATGACTTCCGGAGGAGCCTCATATAAGTTTCGGCCTGCTCCTGCCGTACAAGCTCTTTCCGGAAGCGCCCAAGGGCCATGTTCGTTATGGTGAAGAGATTAGTGAATACGATTCCAAAGCGTTCACGCAATTCGTTCCGATAATCTTCCTCGAGGGCAAGTTGCGGCGGCGGCAGGAATGGACCTGCCGGATTATATACAAGGTTCAGGGTTAAGGAAGGCTGTCTTCCGTAGCCAAGGGCATTCAGCCATCTGATGGCCTCAATGCTTTTCTCGTAGACTCCACTGCCCCGCTGGAGGGACACATTCTCTTCCATGTAGCAGGGCAAAGAGGCCACAAGGTGAATACGGTGCTCGCGGAAAAAATAAGGCAGGTCTTCCATGCCGCGCTCGAGAAGTACGGTCAGATTTGTTCGTACCTGTACGTTATGGTTCCCCTCCCGCAGGGTTTTCACAAAAGTCCGGAAATGAGGATTCAGCTCCGGGGCTCCGCCCGTGAGGTCGATAAACCTGCAACGGGAAATCTCCGCCGCTTTCAGGACCAATTCCATGACGGGCCATTCCATCATCTCCACTCGCTGCGGAGAGGCCTCCAAATGGCAGTGAAGGCATTGCTGGTTGCATTTTAGGCCCATGTTCACCTGCAGGATTTCAATTTCCTGACTGAGGAGTCCTTTGTGTCCATGCCGTGCGATCTTTTTTTCAAAAGCGTTCATGAATGTTCTTCTTCCGTGCAAGTTTGATTGCGTCGTTGATGTCCTACGATTTCCGCTTTTATTAATGATATACCGGAGCGCTCTTGTTTAAGAGAGATAACGGCTAAGGTTTTCCCCAAAGCTCTTTCAGGCGCTGATCACGGCCGCAGTTGTAACGGTAGAACTTGTAGCGGAAAGGATTCTTCTGATAATATTTTTGGTGGTAATCCTCTGCCGGGTAAAACTGCGTAGCCTTCGTTATCTCCGTATAGATGGGTCCTTTAAACCGGTGTGAAATCTCCAGGGCCTTTTTTGATTCTTCGGCGAGGCTCCTCTGTTCCTCCGTGTAATACCAGATGGCTGTGCGGTATTGCGTCCCTACATCACAAAACTGCCTGTCTTTGACCGTCGGGTCTATGTTATGCCAGAAGAGGTCTAGCAGCTTCGCGTAACTGATCACTGCCGGATCGTATGTCACCTCTATCGATTCGGCGTGGCCCGTTGTACCTGAAGAAACCTCTTCGTATGTGGGATTCTTCTTGTGGCCTCCCGTATAGCCGACTATGACCGAATGGACCCCTGGCAATTCCTCGAATTCCGGTTCCATGCACCAGAAACAGCCGCCGGCGAAGCCAGCTTTCTCGAGATGGGGACCTGTAGCCTTCTTATCGCTGTCTTTTGCCGGGGCGGGAGCTGTCATCATCATTATGGTCAATGACAAGAGACCTATTAACACATGTATCTTCATGGCATTTCTCCTCTCCTGTGATTGTCTTACAATTGCCTGCGATTTGAATCGGAGTTGCAATCCTATTTTGTCTAAAAGAGTTTCTTGTACTCCCCGTATCCCTCTTTTTCCAGGTCTTCTTTCGGAATGAATCTCATAGCGGCGGAATTCATGCAGTATCGGAGCCCTGTCGGTGGCGGGCCGTCCGGAAATACATGGCCAAGATGTGAATTGCCGTGTTTGCTTCTCACCTCCGTTCGGACAGTAAAGAAACTCCTGTCTTCGCGGGTCACAATATTTTCCGGTGCAAGAGGCTTTGTAAAGCTTGGCCAGCCGGTTCCTGACTCAAACTTGTCTTTCGAACTGAAAAGCGGTTCTCCGGAAACGATATCCACATAGATACCTTCCCTCTTGTTATTGTTATATTCGTTTTGAAAAGGCGGCTCGGTCCCTTCCTTCTGGGTCACTTTATACTGAAGGGGAGTCAAAATTCTCCTCAAGGTTGCATCGTCGGGCTTCTTGAAATGCCGCCAGTCCGCCGACTTTGATCTCTCCATAGTTATGCCTTCTTCTGCCATCTTACTTTTCTCCTTTTGCTGTGCCATGCCTGAATTAAAGCACAGAATCATGAATACCAACGCAAGAGCCGTCGTAAATCTTTTCATAATGCCTCCCAAGATCAGGTTAAACCAATTCTTATTTCTAAATAAACTACTAAGTACCTGTATATAAGAATAATACCGATTTCTCATATACAAAAGACTTATTTTTCCATCAGTAAATGGATGAAACTAGATGAAACAAGAAGTTCTTTATGGTAGCAAAAGGTCAGTCGTTAGTTTTTCTACTTTCCATTATTACAAGTGTCTTGTGATAAATTCATGTTTGCTACAGCATGAACGGGCTTAGCCGTTTAATGAAGGTATCTCTGGTCTGCATCTTTCAAATCAGCTTTCAGGCACTTCTTTATGTTGTTCCAGTCAGGATAGCTTATCCGATCTTTAGTGAGGTGAACCAAACCGATTATTTGAGTGTGACCGTATCTGCTTCTCGCGTATATTTTTCTTCCCCCAACTCCAATTTTTACTTCCGGTTTACTGCATCCCATCAATATTGAATTTATAAGAATGTCAAATACCTTCAAGCCTTCCGTTACGATGTACCTGGGCTTTAAGGTATCGATAATGTCGCTGACCTTTTTGAAGCAGAAAGTTTCGAGTTCATCTCTGAGCTTCCTATCCATAGTTTCCCATTGGGCGTCATCTTCACTGCCGAAGAAAACGAGATTTAGCTTGACGCTCTCCATCAGCCAATCTTCTCTTTCAATGCTCCCAAAAAGGTATTTCATTTTCATTGCTATTCTAGAATTGTGACACAGATATTCGTGAAAGTCCGGAATCTGGCTGTCTTCCTCAAGGGAAAACGGCTTATCATCTTTGCCGGGATTGTACCCGATCACCATCAGTTCCGGACTTAAATGAACAGGGGAGTAAAATACTCGAAAACCGCAGTCTTTGAATGCGTATTTGCACTCGGGAGTCTCCCACTTTTCACATACATCCTTCAATAATTCTTCTGCCCATATATCTATGTCCATGTGGACGCGATTTCCTTTGTCTAGAGGTTCGTATAAGAAATGGCAACCCTAATCCATCATTTGAAAAACAGTCTCGGGTAACTCTCGTGAAAAAGTATCCGAGTTGGCAACGTGTGTCAAGACAAAAAGGGTAAGTGACAACTGTCATAACATCGTTTACCCGGTTATAATCATGACCATATCTCGGCTGGAAGACATATTCGAGGGACTGAACGAATTCGTTGCCGAGATAGACCGCCAGCGTATGGATGTCCATGATAACAATGGCTTTGACATACGATAAACAAGATCCTTGGAAGCGATAAATTTTTCACCAAAAATATCCGGCATCCGGTCGCTGCGGATGAACCGGATGAGAATGATGTTGCCGTCCGGGATATGATCGATCTTGGGTAACTTCGTGTTAGGTCACGGCTTCACCGGATCATAGATTGCCTGTCGGAACACCTCCCCAGGGGTTTTTCCCTTAAGGCAACTGTAACGGTGATGCTCGTTGTGAAACCGCTGAAAATGCTTGCTCTGTTTCTTCAGGGTCTCATTGCGAACCATTGCCTGCGAAAGAAGTTGCGGTTATAGGTGTCGTTAAAGTGCTCCACCGCCCCGTTTCGCCAAGGCTCTCCGATCGGAATGAAAACCGACTAGACGCCCTAGTGAAGACATAACCGTAAAACAATTCCGAAGGACTATCTTAGAATGGCTTTCTTACAAATTTCTTCTTCCATCGATGATCTACTTTCTTTTTCTAAAAGCAAGATCATCATAATTATATTTTGTTTCAGGTAAACGATGTCATGATATTTGAGAGCTAAGGCGTAGGGTGAGACAACAAAAGGAAATCTTGCTTGCCGTCAACGCAATTGACGTGATATAAAAAAAGACAATTCATCATCATTTATCTGCTTTCGATGATAGCGCATATCTAGGCGAGACGCTTAGCAGCCCAATTCAAGAAAAAGTGCAAATATGAATATGCTTTGTAAGGACCTCACCATAACACAACCATATCAGTATCCATGCGGCAAGTTGTGTTGATGAGGCCTTAGATTCTTGATATGCCCGCAAGAGAAAAAAAATCTATCCTATGTCCGAATTGCCGAAAACTGATCAGTTCGGATGAACCCGTGTGCCCATATTGCGGCCTGTCAAAACCCGGTTCGCCGTTGAAGACACATTTGTTGAGCAAATTTTCAGCGGCTTCCACGGGAGCTGTCAAGCTCATAATATGTGTTAATGGCGTCTTATATCTGCTATCGATTGTCTTAAGCCCATCCACCCTGGGCCTATCGGCTAACCCGCTGACCTTCTTGGCTCCCTCCGACAGGAGCCTCTTCCTTCTGGGCGCGACGGGAACTATCCCCATCGTCGGATACGGCAGATGGTGGACTCTGATTGCGGCTTCCTTCCTCCATGGCAGCATCCTCCACATCTTCTTCAACATGGCCGCTCTGGCGCAACTTGGGCCATTCGTATTGCGCGAATTCGGGTTTAATCGTTTTGCGATAATCTACATACTAAGCGGTGTTGCAGGATTCTTCGCTTCGTATTTGGCCGGCATTCCCTTCACTATAGGTGCGTCGGCAAGCATCTGCGGCCTCATCGGTGCAATCCTCTATTACGGGAAGAGCAGAGGTGGCTTTTACGGGGAAGTCATTTACAGGCAGGCCATGGGATGGGTTATCGGGATTGTCATATTCGGCCTCCTCGTACCGGGTATCAACAACTGGGCACACGGCGGGGGCCTAATATCGGGTATTACACTTGGCTTCCTTATGAGCTATAACGAACTGAAACGCGAAACATTCTTTCACAGAGCCCTTGCTGGTGTTTGTATTGTTTCAACGGTCATAATTCTGGTCTGGGCAGCACTCCAGGCACTGCTTTTCTCCTTTTAGGCTTCTGCCTCCGAAATGACATTGACAGGCCTGCTACATTATCCTAATATGCTTGCCATTGAACATCATATTTAGAGTTGCCCATGTAAAGAGGGCATCTAGAAGAGGTGAAACAACCTATGAAAACGAAGGCTGTTGCGGCCATTAAGGCCCCTTGCATTTGGTTATTTATCTTTTGTATGCTACTTGCCTTCGGCTGCGATGCTTCATTAACTGTAGGCAACAGGACTATCGGCGTCAGTTCCGGCAATTTTATATTTACAGATGGATCTTTAACGACTACTTACAACTACCCATTTGATGATGTCTGGAAGGCGTGCGAAAAGACACTGGCGGACATGAAGGCGACTGCCGTTGAGAAGAATATGAAGATAGCCTCAGGTACAATGAGCGCCCTCGCCCAGGATGAGAAATTAAAGATCGTCGTCGAATATGTATCAAAAGATCAGACGTCCGTATCTATTCGTGTCGGTATGTCAGGCAATAACATGGCATCACATCTTATCCACGAAAAGATAGCAAATAATCTCCTGAAGCCCCATGGGGCGGAAGAACCATGATCTCTGCCTTTTTGTAAAGTGTGAAATCATGCCGACTCTCCCCTCTCTTGCGGTACGAACACAATCCTTTACAAATCCCGTTGCACTCCTTCTCTGCGTACCGGGGTGAATAGAGATTTTTTGTTGGAGGGGTGCGCAGGCGGACAAATCGGACCACGGGCAGCGGCGCCAATATCCCCGGATAATTTTATGGAGCGAAAAGAAACGAGGAAGGCAGTCAGAACTTTTGCCATAGCAGATTTTCTACAGAAAGCGTCGGCGAAATCATGCTGTTACTGTCAGCAATAATCCCGTGAGGTAGTGTCCCTCCGGGTGTCCCAGATTTGTTGGATGGTCGGGACCAGCACCCATGGTCTGAAGGAGCCGGGCCGATCTACCGGCATCACGCAAGGCGCCAAGGACAATCTTTTCAAAAAGTGCCTCGCCGATGTAATTGGAGCATGAAAAAGTAACTAGTATCCCGCCCTCCTTGATGGTTCTTGCGGCTTGTAGATTTATATCTTTGTATCCCCTTGATGCTTTCGCCATGTCCTTCTTTGCTCTGGCGAACGCTGGGGGGTCCAAAATAATGAGATCGAAGATTTCGTTTGTCTCGCGCAGATATTTGAAGACATCGGCCTTGATTACAGGGTGTTGGTCTAATGAAAAGCCGTTTCTTTCGAGATTCCACCTGGCTATTTCATTTGCCGCTTCTGAAGACTCGACAGAAATCACTCGCCGGGCGCCTCCCCGAGCGCAGTATACGGAAAAAGCACCGGTATATGAGAAACAATTCAGTATATTTGCTTGATTGCTTAATCGTTCGGTAATCTTCCTGTTCGTTCGCTGATCTAGGAAGAAACCCGTCTTCTGTCCCGAGATTATATCCACCTTGAACTCCAGGTGATCTTCCGTTATCTCGATTGTTTCTGGAGGGCGTTCTCCGTAGACGACGCCCCTGTGATCATCTAAACTTTCTAACTGCCGCGCCCGGCCTTCGCTCCTTTCATAGATACCGAGTGGCTTTATCTCTTCGGAAAGTATTTTCACAACAGCCTCACGATGCTTCTCCATGCCCGCCGTTTCTATGGAAAGGGCCAAGTAATTTGCATATTTGTCAACGATGAATCCGGGCATCCAGTCACCTTCTGCATTGATCAGGCGATAGGCCGTTGTTCCCGCGGGCAGCACCTTCTCCCTTAAAGACATGGCCTGCTGAATGCGTTTTCGCCAGAACGTATAATCAATGGCTTGTGTTGTGTCTCCAGTCAGCAAGCGGAATGCGATGTCGGAGGTGGGATTGTAAAAGCCCAGGGCCAGGGGCTGCCTCTCATGTGTTAGGGCAACCACAATGTCACCTGGTTCGAGGTGGCCTTCCGCTCCGGCAACAGCTCCGGAAAATACCCACGGGTGCCCACGTGTGAGCGAGGCGTCGCGGCCGGGCTTGAGAAGTATCCTGGGATATCTGTCCATCGTGGCAAAGGATGTGATTATTATTTTTGGCAATGTACAGGCTTATTCACTAAAATGCAATGACCTTTGCATGGTGGTAGACATCTCAGGAAAAGAAAGAAATTCTTCTGGCACATAGATTATCTGAGAGATCATGCCAGGGCGTGCATAGCTCTTCCCGTACGGTCACAAGCATCCTTGGAGCATGAGGTGGGCTTTGCGCTGAACCGGATCGCGGATTGGTCCGTTCCAGGATTCGGCTCATCCGATTGTCCCTGCGAGACACACCTCTTCGCTATGCATGACAATCCTGCTCATTCGCAAGAATTCATTGATATGCTGCAATACTTCAGAATTCATCGTCTGGCCCCAGATTTACATTGATAATCACCATTTCTTTTGTTACTTTAGCCGACACCTCACAAAAAGTGCCGGAGGAAGAGTTTTTCGATGTATGCAGTGATCATGGCTGGTGGCAAAGGTACCCGCTTCTGGCCGAAGAGCAGAGAGAAGGTGCCTAAGCATCTGCTGGATATAGTCTCTGCAAGGACCATTATCCAGGAAACGGTAGAGAGGATAGTACCTCTTATCCCCGAGGAGAATATTCTGATTGTCACGGGTCAGAGCCATGCCGATGAGCTGACGAGACAAGTGCCACGAATACCCCGAGAGAACATCATCATAGAACCTCTCGGCAGAAATACCGCTCCCTGCATAGGTCTTGCCTCTCTCCATATCAAGCGGAAGTCTCCTCGCGCTGTTATGGCTGTGCTGCCCGCGGACCATCTAATTAGTGATGCGCCACGATTTCGTCATCTCCTTTCTATAGCCTGTGAGGCGGCAAACAGCGGCTCTTACTTGGTCACCATCGGCATCAGACCGACCAGTCCCGAGACAGGGTACGGTTACATTGAGCGGGGATCATTGCAAGCAATGGTCAAAGGCGCCGACGTATTCACGGTGAAATCAATCCGGGAAAAACCCGCACTCAAACAGGCTAAGGCCTTTCTGAAGAAGGGAGGCTTTTACTGGAACAGCGGGATTTTTGTATGGAGTGTTGACGCAATACTGGAAGCAATCGAACGGTGGCTTCCCCAATTACATGAGGGTCTCAGGCACTTAGAAAGTGCCATAGGGACAGAGGGTGAAAAGGAAGCCCTCCGGTGTATGTACCAAACTATTCCGTCCATCTCTATCGACTATGGTGTCATGGAAAAGGCCGATAATGTTCTTCTCATTGAGGGGGATTTCGGCTGGTCAGATATGGGATCATGGGATGCCTTGTGGGAGGTATCTGACAAGGATGAAAATGGAAACGCCGCAAATTTCCGTGATCTCTTCGTCGCTGTCGATGCGAGGAATTCGCTCATCCACAATGCAGGAAGGCTTGTAGCCCTGATTGGTGTGGAAGACCTGATAGTTGTGGACACGGAAGATTCCCTCCTGATCTGCAAGAGAGGCAGCTCCCAGGATGTGAAGAAGGTCGTGGAAATCCTGGAAGATAAGAAAAGGAAGGAATATCTGTAGTGGTGACCACCTCTGGAAGGTTTATTCTGGCGTCTGCATCTCCTCGCCGAATTGAGCTACTGAGTCTCCTGGGATTGCAGTTCGAGGTAATGCCGAGCAACGTCGATGAGACCTTCATAAAAGGGGAGACGCCGAGGGATCATGTCCTAAGACTCTCGGAAGAGAAGGTGCAGATAGCCTCCGCCCTCCACCCTGAGGCCTGGGTAATGGGTGCCGATACCATCGTCGTTATAAATGGCGATGTGCTTGGTAAGCCCCGGATGCCTGATGAGGCGAGAGAAATGCTGGGCAAGCTGAGCGGTCAAATCCATACGGTCTTTACGGGCTTCACTATCACCAGGAAGAACACCGATATCCTCGTCAGGGACACCGTTGAGTCTTCTGTTTTCTTCAGGGAGATTCCGGAAGATGAAATGACATGGTACATAAGGTCGCGGGAACCATACGATAAGGCGGGAGGATACGCCGTTCAGGGGATGGGCGCCTTCTTCATAAAAGAGATACATGGTTCCTACACAAATGTCATGGGGCTTCCACTATGTGAGGTTGTAGACGTCTTGAAGAGTATTAGGGCCATAGACTTTACCGGAGGGAACGATGAACTCAACAGTGAAGTCTAATATCGAAAGAATCAGAGGCGCTATTGCCGCTGCTGCTTTGCGCGTGCGCCGGAGGGTTTCTGATGTTAGGGTCATGGCCGTGACCAAGACAGTGGATGACGACAGGATCATGGAGGCCATCGAAGCTGGCGTTGATATTATCGGGGAGAGCTATGTGCAAGAGGCGAAAAGAAAGATTGAAAAGATGGGCAGGAGAATCGAGTGGCACATGATCGGCCACCTTCAGAGCAACAAGGCAAAATATGCGGTGAAGCTTTTTAATATGATACATTCGGTAGACAGGATCGATCTGGCCGTGGAACTCAACAGGCGGGCCGGGGCGCAGGGTATGGCGATGAAAATCTTAATCGAGATAAATACCGGCGGTGAAAAAACGAAAAGCGGCATCCCCTACGAAAAAGCCATGCAACTGGTCAGGGATATTTCATCCCTCGATAATCTTTCCATACAGGGTCTGATGACCATGGCCCCCTGGTTTGATAACCCCGAAGACGCGAGGCCCTATTTCAAGGCATTGAGGGAACTGAGGGACAGGATTATTGATGCAGGTATACCGCGTGTTGAGATGCGGGAACTCTCTATGGGCATGTCCGGAGATTACGAGATTGCCGTTGAGGAAGGGGCAACAATCGTGCGAGTAGGCAGAAGCATCTTCGGAGATAGACCTGCGAAACCGCTCAAAGGGGATGAACCATTAAACATATAAGATGGCAGCTCCTTCTGGGAATATCACTGGTTGCCCTTTCCACAATCTTTTATCTTATCCACTACGCCCTTTTCCGGGATGCCTATCACATCTTCTATCGTCTCATCGGAGATATCGCGTTCGCCTTTATCGAGGTCTTGCTGTTCACAGTGATTATCAGTGAAGTCCTTGCAATCAGAGAAAGACGAATCATCATGGAAAGGTTAAACATGGTCATCGGGTCATTCTTCAGCGTCGTCGGCAGGGACCTGTTGAGATTCTTTTCTGAATTCGATCCCAATACGGAGAGGATCAGGCGAGACCTCATCATTACGAACAAATGGTCTGCAGAGGAATTCAGTGATATGAGCAAGCGCCTGAAGGGATATGACTATGCAATCAGTATCAGGAGGGGCGATCTGGGGAGATTGAAAGAGAAGCTCGTCGAGGAAAGGGAGTTCATGATGAGGCTCCTGGAGAATCAGAACCTCCTGGAGCATGACGCGTTCACCGGGCTGCTCATGGCCGTGTTCCACCTGGCGGAAGAACTCGAATCACGGCCGGATCTAATCAGACTTTCCGAGCCGGACTTGAGGCACATAGCGGCAGACATGCAGAGGGCCTACAGACTGTTGATCTCGGAATGGTTGAGCTACATGAAACACCTGCGGGATAATTATCCGTACCTTTTTTCTTTTGCCATGAGAACGAATCCCTTCGACCCGAACGCTTCGCCGGAGATTACAGAATAAGGGCGAACTTTTCAAACTACTTCTTAGATATTCAAAAAGCATGAAATGAAAGGCTGAAGACATGGATAATGCGGCATTCTATAAACTCAGTTGCGGTCTGTACGTTGTAAGTTCGAGGAAGGATGATCTCTTCAATGGACAGATTGCCAATACCACCTTTCAAGTAACATCAGAACCACCGACTATTGCAGTTGGTATAAATAAACAAAATCTTACCCATGAGTATATTCAGGCGAGCAGGAAGTTCGCGGTATCGGCCATCTCGAAATCAGTGCCGATGCAATTCATTGGTCTCTTAGGCTTTAAATGTGGAAGAGATATCAATAAATTCGAAAAATTAAATATTAGGCTCGGAACAACTGGCGTTCCCATTGTGTTGGATCACGCCATAGCCTACATTGAGGCCGAAGTGATAAACGAAATGGACTGCGGCAGCCACACGATGTTCGTGGGCCAGGTGCGGGATTGCGGTGTCTTCAATGCCGATGAGGAACCTATGACCTATGCCTACTATCATGAAGTGAAACGTGGCAAGTCCCCAAAGACCGCACCGACCTATCAGGTGCCTGCTGATGCCGAAAGGGGAAATAAATATACCTGCTCAGTATGTGGGTGCGTGTATGATCCGGTGAAAGGAGACCCCGATTCTGGCGTCAACCTGGGCACAAAATTTACAGATCTACCCGCAGGCTGGATGTGTCCCGTCTGTGGCGCCGATAAATCGACGTTTGAAAAAGGAGGATGACACCAGCCACACAAATACCTTATTTCGAAGAAACGAATGGATTGAGAAATCGTGCCCTTCGGAGGCGCAATGAATTGCTAACTACGGATACAGAGCTCAGGGCCATGGCAGCTGCGGCAAACTGCGGGTTTAGAAGGATACCGAAAAACGGATACAAAGCGCCTGCGGCAATGGGAATGCCGAGGATGTTATAGATAAAGGCCCAAAATAGGTTTTGCCTGATCACCTTTACCGTCTCCAAGGAAAGCCTGATGGCCATAGGTACGGAGTGCAGGTCGTCCTTGATAAGCGTAATATCGCTCGCTTCTATCGCCACGTCCGTGCCTGCACCGATGGCGATCCCTATATCCGCTGCTGCTAAAGCAGGCGCATCGTTAATGCCGTCGCCCACCATGGCAACAACCTCGCCCTGTTCCTGAAGCCGTCTTATTTCCGCCGCCTTGTCTCCTGGCAAAACCTCCGCCATGATATGATCGATGCCCAGGACACCGCCGATGGCCTTTCCTGTATTCATATTGTCCCCCGTGATGAGGGCGACTCTTAATCCCATGCCCTTAAGAGTTGTTACAGCTTCTTTCGCTGATTCCCTGGGCACATCGGCAAGGCCGATAAGACCAATCACCTCATTTCCCTCGGCGATGAATACGCATGTCTTTCCTTCCACTGCGAGGGTTCTCGCTTTTTGTGCAAAGCCGCCAAGGGGAATCTCCTTCATTTCCATGAGCCTCTGGTTTCCTAGGAGGCAATAGCTGCCGTTCAGAGACGCCGCAGCTCCGAGGCCGGCTAAGGCCTCGAATTTTTCTGTGGGAAAGGTAGAAATGCCTGCATGGCGTCCTTTCTCTAAGATGGCTGTGGCAATGGGATGTTCCGAGACAGCCTCGATGGACATGGCAATCTGCAGGACCCTGTCCTGTTCATAGGCAGGTGTGGCCAGTATGTCCGTCACCTCCGGTTCTCCCTTGGTCAGTGTGCCCGTCTTGTCGAAGACAACAGTCGTAAGCTTGTATGCGTTTTCTAGGCTTTCCCCTCCTTTGATCAGAATGCCGTGTTCGGCGCCGAGACCGGTTCCCACCATGATTGCTGTGGGTGTGGCGAGGCCCAGCGCGCAGGGACATGCAATAACCAGGACGGATGCAAAATTCAATAAGGCCCGGCTGAAGATGTGATCGGGAACGAAGAAGTACCAGATGATAAAGGTAACAATGCCTATGGCGAAGACGACAGGCACGAAGATGGAGGCGATCTTGTCTGCCAGCCTCTGAATGGGGGCCTTGGAACCCTGTGCCTCTTCAACGAGGCGAATTATCTGGGCCAGGGCAGTCTCGGACCCCACCTTTGTTGCTCTGAAGGTGAAACTCCCGCGCTTGTTTAGCGTGGCGCCAAACACATGGTCCCCGGCCTCTTTGACTATAGGCATACTTTCACCGGTCAGCATGGATTCATCGACGGCAGAGCTACCGGAAACGACGACGCCGTCAGTGGGGACCTTTTCTCCTGGCCGGACGATTATCAGATCGCCTTTCGCGACCTCCTCAACGGGAATATCCTCTTCTTTATCGCCCCTGATGACACGGGCGGTCTTTGGCCTGAGTCCCATCAGTTTCTTGATGGCCGCGGACGTCCTGCCTTTTGCTCTTGCTTCGAGAAGGCGGCCGAGGATTATCAGAGTGACGATCATGGCGGCGCCGTCGTAATATACGTGGGGAGCCATTGCGGCGCTGGCAAAGATGCGCGGGAAAAAAGTGGCTAGAGCAGAGTATAAATATGCAGAAAGCGCCCCGACCGCCACGAGCGTATTCATATCCGTCGTTTTTTGCCGGGCTGCCTTTATGGCGCCGATATAAAATCTGCTCCCTACCCAGAAGACGACATGAGTCGTAAGGAAAAACAGGACAACCAACATGGCCTGTCTCGGCACACCAGCCAAAAAGGAAAACCAGTGCTGCATGGAGCCGAGAATGATAATAACGCTGAGGAGGGCACCAACGGCAAATCTAACCTGGAGATCTTTGATCTCCCGTGCCCTAGCGGCGGTAATGGGGTCAGGACGGGTTTCATCGAGGACACCGAGGAAATCGTATCCCTGATCGGAGACTACATTCTTGACTGCTTCAATACCTTCCCATGTTTCACCATGCTCGATTGTCGCCCTGGCCGTGGCGAGATTAACCGCCACATCCGTCACACCTTGAACGGATTTCAGCGCCGTCTCCACGCGGCGCACGCAGGCGGCGCAAGTCATACCCCCGACGGAGATTGTCGTCTTAACGATCTTATCAGGCGACGTCATAACCAGCCTTCCTTATGCTCTCTTTTATGACGCCCATATCTACCGGTTTTGCTTCATCGAATGATGCCTCCGCCTTTTGCAAGTCCACTTTGACATTTGTGATGCCATCGATCTCCTTTAAAGCCTTGGTGACAGCCATAACGCAATGATTGCATGACATGCCTTTGATCTTAATGGTTTTCATAATGTCCACCTCTCTAATTTTGTCATATAGTATAAAATCTACAGGTTATTATCATGCAAAGCAAAACTTTTTTTGCGGCATATTAAGGGCTCCCCGAACATATAAATTCTTGACAATGAATAACTGAGCAGCTATTTTTTATTGAAAGACACAGTTGTCTTATCCGGATTCAAAAGGTGCTATTTCTGACGGACTATCATGAGAGGTTGACCATGAAGAAGGACTATCCCTGCGGCAATGGAACAGTGAGATGGATTTCCACGGATTGGCTCTATGAAAATCTAAAAAAAAAGAAAATGGCCATACTGGATGTACAGCCGAATATACACGACTATATAGAGGAGCATATTCCCGGCGCCATTTATCTGAACGAGGGTTTGCTTCGCACATATATAGATGGGATGCCTGCCAGGTATGTCCCCCCGGATACGATCCAGCCTGTCCTTCGTTATGCTGGTCTGAAGCCCGGTGTCCCTGCGGTGGTTTATACTGGAACAGGTGCTGCCAAGGGATGGGGAGATGGTCTGGAACAGACGATGATGGCATACAGTATCGCACGTTTCGGCCATGACTGTGTTTATGTCCTTGACGGCGGTCTCGACAAATGGAAGAAGGAGAAGAAACCTCTAACGAAAGAGTTTCCAAGAACGGAGACATCAGATTTCACCGTCCGCATTCAACCCGATTTCTACATTCAATACGAGGAATTTAAGGCAATAAAAGATCGCAGCAATGTCATGGTGCTGGACGCACGGCCCCCCGATGTGTACCAAGGTCAATCGTACTGGATCAAGCCAGGCCACATCCCAGGGGCTGTCAATGTACCATGGGCATCTTTAATGACTGATGCAAATAAGAGTCTCTTAAAATCTGATGTCGAAATATTAGCCATTCTTAAGGCAAGAGATGTGAGACCTGAAATGACCATCATCTGTATGTGCGGCACAGGCCGTGAAGCGACGAATGAGTTCATATTATTCAAATGGTATTTTAATTATCCCAGTGTCAAGATCTATGAGGGGTCATTTACGGAATGGACGGCATATCCGGAAAATCCAACAGTTACAGGCAAGAATCCACGATAGTCATTTCGCATCATTCTTCTCTACTCGACAAAAATGAGATTTGATGGATTTGCGATGTGACGAGCGATGCAGCGATGGACAATCTGAGAATATAGATTAGAAGCGGATAAGAAAGTCCGGAGAGATAATAATGATTATCAGATTCTATGGTGCAAGAGGTTCAATTCCGGTTTCGGGACAGGAATATTTGAGGTACGGCGGCAATACTACTTGTCTCGAAATAAGAACGAAGGATGACGAAATAATCATCATTGACGCCGGTTCCGGTATCAGGGCGCTCGGCCACAGGCTCATTTCCGAAAATCGGTTCCAGTATACGATAATATTCACCCATGTCCATTGGGACCATATCATGGGGTTCCCCTTTTTCCAGCCGATATACTCGACAAAGACGCAGATTGTAATGTATGGATGTCCGGTTACGCAGGCTTCTGTCAAACAAATGATCTCGAAGATTATGGCGCCTCCCAATTTCCCGGTCAATTTTGAAGATATAAGGGCAGACATTGTGTACCACGAAGCCTGTGAAAAGCCTTTTGCCGTAAAATCAATGTCGATCACGCCCATTCCGCTGAGTCATCCCAATCAAGGCGTAGGGTATAAATTTACAGAAGAAGGTAAGAGCTTCGTTTTCCTCACGGATAATGAATTGACCTTTAAACATCCCGGTGGGGCCGATTTCCAGGATTATCTTGATTTTTCCGCTGGCGCAAACCTTCTTGTGCATGATGCCGAATTCACAGAGGAGGAGTATAAGAAAACAAAAACCTGGGGACATTCTGTTTATCGGGATGCCCTGAGGTTGGCCTTGGAAGCCGGGGTGGGGAAATTCGGATTATTCCATCACAACCAGGAAAGGTCTGACGATGGTATAGACGAAATAATAGCGGATTGCAGAAAGATCGTGGCGAGTAATAATGCGGCGTTAGACTGCTTTGCCGTGCGTCAGGGGATGGAGCTCGAACTGTAGGCGGGTCACAGGTAAATCCTTTTCAATAATTTCTTATC
This sequence comes from Syntrophales bacterium, assembly GCA_035685925.1. Lineage (GTDB taxonomy): Bacteria > Desulfobacterota > Syntrophia > Syntrophales > UBA2185 > Fen-1135. The sequence goes on from DASRZZ010000016.1 coordinate 26,966, forward strand.
TTTCAGTTTATCGTTGGTCTTCAGCGTGAATATGTTAGGCGCAATTTCAGGAGATGTTATCGGTTCCGTGTATGAGGCCCATCCCATAAAGTCTACCGACTTTCCCCTCTTTGGCCGGCATTCGAAATTTACGGACGATACGGTACTAACGATAGCGACAGCCTATTCAATTTTAGAAAAAGTCGACTATGCGAAGGCCTTCAGAACCTTCGGGCGAAGATACCCGCGTGCAGGATATGGTGCAGCATTCTATCAATGGATATTTTCATCACAGGACAGGCCATACAACAGCTGGGGCAATGGCTCTGCCATGAGAGTGAGCCCCGTTGGTTTTGCCTTCGAGTCGATCGATGCGGTTTTGGAGGAAGCGGAAAGAAACGCTTCAGTCAGTCACAATCATCTCGAAGGAATAAAAGGGGCTCAGGCAACGGCGCTGGCGGTCTTCCTCGCCAGAAAGGGAGAAAATAAGGATTCCATAAAGACTGCGATAGAAATGCGCTTTGCTTACGACCTCAAGCGTACCCTCGATGATATTAGGCCCGAATACCGTTTTGACGTTTCATGCCAGGGTTCTGTACCGGAATCCATAACGGCATTCTTGGAGTCCAAAGACTTCGAAGACGCCGTGAGAAAAGCTGTATCACTTGGGGGTGACAGTGATACCATGGCATGTATTGCAGGAGGCATTGCCCATGCATTTTACAGGAAGATACCTGAGTATATCGTCGCCAATGTGAGAAAGAGATTGCCGGTTGAGTTCCTGGAGATCATAGACAGATTCATGGAAATGTATGGCTCATAAAAAATAGCAAGAATCTCTTGGGACAGCAATTACAGCGGTCATGGAAAAAGAAGGGGGTTTCATGTCATGTCTACTCAGGTCAGAATAATTATTGGCAACGTAAGTTTAAGGGCTGAACTCTTTGATACAGCGTGCGCGAAAGCAATAGTCGCGAGACTTCCCATCAAGACCGAACCCGACGAATGGGGCGATGAGTATTACTTTGAGATACCTGTAACGGCATCTCTCGATGAAACTGCAACGACAAAGGTAAAGGTTGGCGATATGGGTTATTGGCCGCCGGGAAGGGCACTGGCCATATTCTTCGGGCGGACGCCGATGAGTACCGGTTCTGACCCTGTTCCTGCGAGCGCGGTCAATCTCGTTGGAAAGATCATCGATGATGCAACCATTCTGAAAAAGACTAAAGGGGCTAAAGAAATAATAATTGAAGTATTGCAGGGCGCATAAACAGCAGCATCATGCATCCTGCTTGAGTTATATCCATGCAGGGAACAATTCAGATAGCCGGTGTCATCGATAGGGCAGAAGCCGTGATGCTTGTTGAGGCAGGTGTCCATCAGATCGGATTTCCACTGGGACTTCCCGTGCATAGAGAGGACATCCCATCAGATGATGCGGCCAATATCATCCGTCTGCTGAGGCCGCCCGTATCGGCCGTATTGATTACTTATTTGAACAGGGCGGAAGAAATTCTTGATCTCGCCAAGAAAATCGAAATTCGCAAGGTGCAGTTGCATGGCCCTATATCTCTTACGGAGATTGCCAGGCTCAAATCTCTTGCCCCCGGTCTTACCATCATCAAGAGTCTCGTTGTGGAAAGCAATAACATTGGGGAACTGGAATCTTCCATTGCCAGGTTCAGTTTTCATTGCGACGCATTTATAACAGACACATACGATCCGGCAACCGGTGCGTGCGGTGCAACCGGCAAGGTCCATGACTGGGATATCAGTCGCCGCCTTGTTGATATTTCTCCGAAGCCGGTCATGCTGGCCGGCGGCCTCAATCCGAAGAATGTCCGTAAGGCTATAGAGCATGTGCGACCTGCCGGTGTGGATGCGCATACGGGCGTCGAAAAGCCCGATGGGAGAAAAGATAGTGTCGCAGTCAGGGCGTTTGTCAGGGAGGCCCTCGCAGCCTTTCATAATTCCTACCTTTGAAGGGTGGCAAGGGAGAATTTAGGTTATCGATTGTCTTTTTACAGAGTTTTCAAACATTGAGAGACGGGTAAAATTATGAACCAGCTTACCGTGCGAACCAATACTAGGTCTGAGATGATCGATATCACTGGCCGTATCAAAGCGCTCCTGAAAGAAAGCAAGATCAAAAACGGCATTTGTCACGTCTTCATTCCACACACCACAGCAGCCGTAACTATAAACGAAAATGCCGATCCCTATGTGCCACGGGATATACTGATGGAGCTGGAAAAGATTGTGCCCCAGAATGATCACTACCGGCACGTTGAAGGAAATTCTGCGGCCCATATCAAGGCCTCTATTGTCGGAACTTCGGAAACGGTGTTAATAGAAAACGGTGACCTCGTTCTAGGAACGTGGCAGTCCATATTCTTGTGTGAATTTGATGGTCCGCGGACGCGCAGGGTCTTTGTAAGGCTTGTGTCGTTCGATCCGCTGAAATAGTATCTGAAGGGAGAAGTTATAGGCATGAGGGTGACTATTTTGGGATCTGGAACCTGCGTTCCCACGCTGAAGCGAAGTTCATCATCTTTCCTCCTTCAGGTACACCATGAGTTGCTACTGTTCGATCTGGGCGCCGGCACGATGAGACGGTTGCTCGAAGCAGGGTTTACCATTTCACAGGTCTCCCACATTTTTTTTAGCCACCTCCATCCCGACCATACGGGCGAATTTGTTTCCTTCCTCTTTGCCACCAAGTATCCCCAGACATATCGCCGCCGAACCCCGTTTCAGATAATCGGCTCGCGAGGACTTCATAATTTTTACGAAGGCCTCCGCGTTGTATACAAGGAGTGGATTGAATTGGAAGCTGGCATCATGAGCCTGATCGAGATGGATAATAACGGACATGATCAGTTTGTGAACAACACCTTTTCGGTGGACACCTTGCCCATGGCGCACATCGAGACCAGCATCGGCTACCGTATTACGGGAGCGGATGGGGCTACTGTGGCGTATTCCGGCGATACCGATTTTTGTGAAAATGCCGTCGGCCTTGCCAGGGACGCCGACCTCCTCATCTGCGAAGCCGCTTTCCCTGATGCAATGAAAGTGAAGGGACACCTCACGCCGTCGCTGGCAGGGAGGATCGCAGTGGAAGCTGGGGTAAAGAGGCTTCTGCTGACGCATTTCTATCCGGAATGCGAATCCATAGATGTCGAGGCCCAATGCCGGAGAACATACGATGGTCCCCTCATCCTTGCCAGTGATCTTATGGTGGTTGATGTTTGATTCAGCAGGGCTTGGCTTGTTTTCGGCTATAATTTTTCAAACATGGTCTGGAGTTCCCTAATCAAAGCGATCTCCATGTCGATGAAGCGCTCGTCGGTGAGAATGAATTCGACTTCATAATAGGTCTGGTATTCCACGGCGCTGGTGGCATGTTCGACGATCTTGGTGATGGCGATGTCCCTGAGCCCTTCATAGTCTTTAGAACGGGATGTCTCGGTCTTCCGGAGGATGAGTCGCATGGCCTTTTTGGCGTCTTCGACAGACTTAAGAACAATATCGATGCCTTCGAGGTTCTTAATGGCCTTGGAAATATTTTCGTCCCTTACCCTTATTTTCATGTTCCAATCCGCTTCTGGTGATAAAATTCTTACGTTGATGATAGTCTTCCTTCAGAGGGACTGTATTAAATTTGGGGCAGGGCGTCAATAAAATTGATGCAGCCTGGGGCATTCATAAAATCAGGCGAACGCTGCACGAAACTGCCAATCCCGAAAATCACCAACTAAATCAACAATCCCTAGTACAGCGGGTTGAAACCAGAGCCTTCTCGGCCGCGCCTACTTTTTTGCCTGTCCATAATTTCGGCAAGGATAGGAAACAGGATTGATCCAAACGTAAGGGGCTATTATAATCAAGCCTGGAGTACGGAGGGACAAACGCTTCACGCATGACTTAAGATCATGAGTTTATTCCCGTGTCTGCTAGATTCCGGTGTTTCTGCATTTCATCAAAAGCTCCGTGAAACCCCTCATATGTTGGCCTTCCTCAAGTATCATATCACTATGTTTTTTAAGATGAAATTTTCGAAAAATAATTTTATCATGAGGGCAAGTTCTATTTTGGCAGTACTTAGCTAATGTCAATGCAATACTTTTCTTAAGAACTGACCGGTAAAAGATTCTTCGGCACAGGCAATCTCTTCGGGCGTACCGGACGAGACGATTCGCCCGCCGCCGGGTCCGCCTTCGGGTCCAAGATCAATAATATGATCGGCACACTTAATGACATCAAGGTTGTGTTCTATGACCAGGACTGTATTACCCATATCTACCAGTCTTACGAGGACATCAAGAAGCTTTTGAATGTCTGCTGCATGAAGGCCGATGGTCGGTTCATCAAGAATATAGAGGGTGTTTCTGTTCAAGCGTTTCCCCAGCTCTCTCGATAATTTGATGCGCTGCGCTTCCCCGCCGGAGAGGGTTGTCGCCGATTGGCCCAATCTGATGTAACCGAGGCCGACATCGAGAAGGAGCTCCAGCTTGGAGCGTATGGAAGGAATGTTGTCAAAAAAGGACAGGGCCTGATTAACAGACATGTCCAGGACATCGGCGATGTTCTTGTCTTTGTACTTGATCTCAAGGGTGTCAAGATTAAATCTTTTTCCTCGACAGACATCGCACGTGACATAGACATCAGGCAGAAAATGCATTTCGATTTTGATAAGACCGTTCCCCTCGCAGGCCTCGCATCGACCCCCCTTGACATTGAAACTAAAACGGCCGGGCTTGTAGCCCCTGATCCTCGATTCCGGAAGGCCAGTGAAAAGATCGCGGATATGAGAAAAGATTCCCGTATATGTCACGGGATTAGAACGAGGGGTGCGTCCTATAGGCTGCTGATTCATAATGATGACCCTTTCAACCCCTCCCAGGTCCACGATCTTTCTGATCTTTCCCATGCCGCCCTGATAATTATCGAGTCTTCTGGCCATGGCCTTGTATAATGTTTCAATGACCATAGTACTCTTTCCGGAACCAGAGACACCTGTTACGGCCGTAAAAAGTCCCACGGGAACTTTGATATCTATGTTCTTAAGGTTATGCTCACGGGCCCCCTCCAGGACGATAAACCTGTCAGGTATGGGTCTCCTCTTTTCAGGGACAGGTATGGCAAGTTTCCCCGAAAGATACAATCCAGTCAAAGATTTATCGCATTGACATATCTCTTCCGGCGTACCATGGAAGACTACGTCGCCACCGTCGGAACCGGCACCGGGCCCCATGTCGAGGATATAATCGGAAGACATCATCATGGCAGGGTCATGCTCTACAACTAAGACCGTATTACCCATATCTCTCAATCGCTTGAGCGTCGAAATGAGCCTTGCATTATCCCTCTGGTGAAGGCCTATCGTCGGTTCGTCAAGCACGTAAAGAACGCCGACGAGTCCTGATCCTATCTGAGTTGCTAGTCTGATGCGCTGTCCCTCCCCGCCGGAAAGGCTGCCGGATGAACGTTCCAGGCTGAGATAGTCCATGCCCACATCGGCGAGGAATTTTAGCCTCTCTTTAATTTCTTTAAGAATTCTCTCGGAGATCAGGGCTTCCTGTCTTGATAGAGACAGCTTTTCGAAAAAACGCAGACAGTCTTTTATGCAGAGCCTGCACAGGTCATAGATATTTTTGCCTTCCACGGTAACAGCTAGGCTCTCTTTCTTCAAACGTGAACCGCGGCAGGTGGGACATTCTTGTAAGTTGATATACCGTGACAGGTCCATTCTTACAGCATTGGAGTTAGTTTCTTTGTAGCGCCTGTCAAGCTGCTTGAGTATTCCCTCAAAAGGCCTGCTGTAAAAAAAACGCCTGCCATCCCTGTCAAGATAGAACTTGATCATCTCCTTTTCCGAGCCATACAGAAGGACTGTCTGAATCTCCTTCGGCAGTTGATTGAATGGGGTATTTAGGTCGAAGCCATAGTGCTGCGACAGGGCATCTAGCATCTGGTAATGATAAATGGAACTCCGGCCCGACCACGGAGCAATTGAGCCCTCCCTTACGGAAAGTTCCCTGTCTGGCACTACAAGGTTCTCATCGAAATACATTCTGGTGCCGAGGCCGTCGCAATCGGGGCAGGCACCATAGGGGCTGTTGAAGGAAAAATTTCGTGGAGCCAGTTCAGGCAAGCTGATGTTGCATTCAGGACACGCATACTTCTCGCTGAAGAGAATCTCATCGCCTCCTGCAATATCGACACGCACAAGACCGTCGGACAGGTGAGTGGCAATCTCCAGAGAATCCCTAAGGCGCCTTCTGATCCCTTCCTTAACAAACAACCTGTCAACCACAACGTCGATGTTGTGACGTTTGTTTTTGTCCAGAGCTATATCATCGCCAAGCTCGCGAAGCTCCCCGTCAATCCGTACCCGGACGAACCCATCCTTCTGTAGCTTCTTCAATTCTTTCTGAAATTCTCCTTTTTTACCCCTGGCGATCGGGGCAAGGATACTTATCTTGGTCTTTTCAGGAAACGCGAGTATGCTATCAAGCATCATATCGATGGTCTGTGATCTAATCTCTTTTCCGCATTGATAACAGTGTGGGATCCCTATTCTGGCGTAAAGCAGGCGGAGGTAGTCATAGATTTCAGTAACCGTTCCTACTGTAGAACGGGGATTCTGGCTTGCGGTCCGCTGCTCAATGGCTATGGCGGGAGACAATCCATCGATAGATTCGACGTCAGGCTTATCCATCTGACCGATAAATTGCCTGGCATACGTAGACAGGGATTCAACATAGCGTCTTTGCCCTTCAGCATAGATGGTGTCAAAAGCGAGTGACGACTTACCTGACCCACTGACTCCGGTTATAATAACCAGCTTATCTCGAGGTATGTCGATATTGATATTCTTTAGATTGTGTTGTGACGCTCCTTTTATTCTTATGTGGCTCATTTCTTGATTAACTCTTCAAATGTCAAAGAACATACCCCCCTCTGTATCATTGGCGCACTGCCTATCTGCTTAGAATAGATTTGTGAGGCCATGTCGGAGATCTCTAATTGCAAAAATATTACACCCCACACTGCACTGAGACCGGTTTTACATTTCATTGCGATAAGCTATCCCTCCAATTTTATTTCAATGAGAGATTTTTTTCTCAGTTCCTTAATCCATTCTTCGTATTTCTTGTCGATCTTTTCCTGTTCAATCTTTGCCTTGATTTCTTCCCGGACGGATTCGATGGGTTTTATACCCGCGCCCCTCCTGTCGATAGCCTGGATTATGTGCAGACCTACCGGGGATTCGATTACCTTGCTGATCTCATCTTTTTTCAAACCAAAGGCAACATTTTCGACAGCAGGAAGCATTGATCCCTTTTCAACAAAACCGAGATCACCGGCGCTTACACCAGCGTGTGCCAGAGAGAACTGTGCGGCGACGAAATCAAAAGACTCTCCGTTTAGCAGACGCTTATGGATTGCATCCATTTCCTCCCGGAGCTTGGCCTTGGTTTTTTCATCAGCGCCCTTCGGAAACAAGATCAGGATCTGCTTCATCCGCAAAGCCTCTTTTCCCTCGTAGGCCTCACGGTTCTTGAGGTAATACGCACCGATCTCTTCTTCAGAGACTGCAACCTTGAATGTTATTTCACGCCTAAAAAATCTCATGCGGAGAAGGTGTGCCTTGACCTCTTTCCTGTGTGCTTCGAGGGTGGAGTTCTCCTTCGCAAGCTCATTTATCAGGTCCTCCATCTTCATCTTTCTCTTGGCAAGGAAGTCGTTGATCGTTTCGGTGACTTCCTCATCCTTGATTATAATCTGCGATTTTTTCGCCTCCTGATCAATAATGATGTTATCGATCAATTTGTCCAGCAGTAGTCGTCTGTTTTCTGCTATGATCTTTTCCTTGTCCGGGCCTTTGTAAGTTTCTTCTATTCTTTTTTTGTAAGGTTCATATGCGCTGTTTAGCTCTGATAAAGTTATAACTTCGCCATTCACAACGGCAACGATCCTTTCCGCGATTTCCGCAATAGCTGAAATTGGTGTGCACATCACGGCCGCGAAGATAATATATATAAATGTCCTCGATAGTTTCACTGGCATACCTCATCAATCTGCTTCATTGGGCTGGAGACCCGTATCTTTAAGAAGGTCCCAGTTAATTTTTATTACCGCCTTTTACCTCAAGACGCCAAGCCGCAGTGCATATTCTTGTTCCTCTTTTTGTTTTCTCAGATCGATCAGGACTTGTCCTCTGAAATCATTCCACCTCTTCTCGATAATCTTGAAAATATGATATCCAAAGAGGCTGCTTATAACCGCATCAATTTTTCCCGGTTGCTGTGAGAAGATGACCGCGTCGATTTCTTCCGGGATGAAGCCCTGACTGACAAAACCAAGGTGACTGCCCGCCCTCGCCTCGGGACCAATGGATTCTTCGTCGGCAACCTTAGCAAAATCCTCACCCCGCATCAACCTTTTCAGGATTGCTTCTACCTTTTCCTGCTCCCTTACGACTATCTGAGCCACATGTGCCCTTTGTTCCGGAGCAGACATGCCCCTCTGCCATCTGCGATATATCTTTCCCTCTTCTTCTTTCACTTGGACTTTCGAATTCACGTCGGCTGAAACCAGTTTTTCCAGGATGATCCGCTTCCTCAGCTCCTTCTTCCATTGAGCATAATCAACTTTTCGTTTTTTCATGATCTTATCGAAACCATCATTAAAATGCACAGCTTTCCTTGATCTCGTCAACCTTCTTTGTCAATTCAGCATCACTTTCAGAGATTGATAGCTCTTTGGCGCGAAGCAGCGCGACCTTTTCATCGATCAAAATATTCAAAATCTTTTGAGGCAGTCATAGTCTTACGGGGTGAGAGATGATCTGTCATGCAATGAATTCACCTCTCTCTCATATCCATTATAGAACTCACTGATCGAGATCGTCATGCCATCCACAGTTGCCAGCGGCTTTGATGTACCATTTCCGCCGCAACCGCATGTAGCACAGATCAGAATTGAGCAGAAAAGGCAAAGCACAATTCTGCCAGCAGGGAACACCGGCCTCCCGTCTTCAAACGTCAGATTCAGGCAGAAAAGAGCAGAGATGCTCTGCACAATGACTGTCATTATTCTCAATAAGCATTCATTGATTGACCAGCAACTTCAGCAGTTCCCTTGCCTGTTTTGTAATATCACTTACGCTGAGGTCCGGCATGGAGATGCTGATTTTAAAATCAGGGGTAAGCTTTATCCCTGCTAGTTTACTTCGGGACAGTTCGATGATCCGTGACGGGTTTACCGGGCTTTCCCGGCTGAAATCGACCAACATATTTTGTCCATCGTATACCATCTTCTTCCCTTTGACAACTGCCAGGAGATTCCTGATGCTAATCACATCAAGAAGATTTATCACCTGAGGAGGGACATATCCATAGCAGTCAACGATCTCCTCTCTGATCTTTTCTATCTCTTCATCTGTAGCTGCCATAGATAATCTCTTATAAGTAATCAGCCTACGGTGGACGTCAGGCATGTAGTCCTCGGGAATGAAGGCCGGCAGTCCTAAATGTATTTCCGGTTTTGCCTCTTCAATGGGTCTCGCTTCTCCTCTGATTTCCCTGATGGTTCTCTCCATTAATTCTGTGTACAATTCATATCCTACGGCCGCAATTTGTCCTGATTGTGATGTACCCAGGATGTTTCCTGCCCCCCTTATTTCCAAGTCATTGGATGCGAGGCGGAAGCCCGACCCGGGTTCGGTCAGATCAATTATAACACTAAGCCTCCTCTGGGTGTCCCGAGATAACATTGCCCCTTTTGGTACCAGGAGGTAGGCATAGGCCTCTTCCTTCGACCTCCCGACTCTTCCCCTGATCTGATACAGTTGAGCGAGTCCAAAACGATCAGCCCGGTTTATGATGATAGTATTTGCCGTGGGAATGTCCAGGCCGGACGCTATTATGGAAGTACAAACGAGGCAGTTGTAAACCCCACGGACAAATTTTGCCATCGTCTCCTCAATATCGGCGCCCTTCATCCTGCCGTGGACAACCCCGATTCTGGCTTCGGGCACAAGTTTTTCAACTAATCTGGCCATGGTGTAGATGGATTTCACTCTGTCATGGAGAAAAAATGCCTGGCCGTTTCTGTTGATTTCCCGCCGGATGGAGTCTCTTATAATGTCTTCGCTGAATTCGACTACACATGTCTTCACAGAAAGCCTGTCTTCTGGAGCGGTATTGATGACTGATAAATCGCGGATGCCGACGAGTGATAGATGCAAAGTTCTAGGTATGGGTGTCGCTGTCAGGGTGAGGACATCCACAAGGGTTCTGAGCTTCTTGAGCTTCTCCTTATGGGTTACGCCAAAACGCTGTTCCTCATCTATGATCAAAAGTCCCAGATCCCTAAACACAATGTCCTTCTGCAACAGACGATGTGTCCCGATGGCAATATCCACGGTCCCTTTGTTTACTCCGTCTACAATCTCCCGTTGCTCCTTCTTCGTCTTCAAACGGTTCAGGACTTCCACGCGTATGGGATAGTCTTTCAATCTCCGGGAAAAAGTTTGAAAGTGCTGCTCAGCTAGTATCGTAGTAGGAGCCAGAATGGCCACCTGTTTTCCTTCCATGGCTGCCCGGAAAGATGCCCTCAAGGCAACTTCCGTTTTCCCAAATCCCGCATCGCCGCAAACCAGCCTGTCCATGGGCTTTTCATGGCCCATGTCAAGAAGGACATCTTCAATGGATCTGGACTGATCAGGTGTTTCTTCATATTCGAAGGTGGAACAGAATTCATCATATATCCTGTCTGGTGGTGAAAAGGCATGGCCATCCATTACCTCTCTTGCGGCGTAGATAGACACCAGTTCTTCCGCAACCTGGCGTACTGATTTCTTGACTTTCTCTTTTACCGCCTCCCATGAAGAGCTGCCAAGTTTGTCAATTCTCGGTGTGACACCTTCAGGGCCGATATATCTCTGGATCTGATCCAACCTGTCTATCGGTATATACAGTTTGTCGCAAGCCTGATATTCTAGAAGGAGAAAGTCGTTCTCGATTTCATTGATCACAAGCTTCTGAAGCCCCCTATACAGTCCGATGCCGTGGTCGGTGTGGACTGCATAGTCCCCCTCTTTCAGATCGCCGAATGATTTCAGGAAATACCCTTCTCTGACATGTTTCACCCGCCTTCGCGGCATTTTTTTGCCGAATATTTCTTCTTCCGTAATCACAATCAGTTTCAGATCGGGCAGATGTAATCCTCCCGTCAGCTTGCCTTCTCTTATGACGAGACGGCCCGTATCCCTGCCCCCTTCGACATCCGCCGCAAAAGAAACTTTTGACCTGGTGACCGGTAGGTCGTACTGCGCAAGAAGATGATTTAAGCGTTCTACCTCTTCCTGTCCTGTTCCTAGAAATTGCACGAGATATCCTTCGTGAAGCCACCCCTTTATCCTCTCCGCGAGCGGCTTGAGCAATCCATCTCCCTCGCCTGGCCCCAGCGATGCGGGTGTAAGCCGCCGTTCCATGTCAGCATCAATTCTTACATGCGAGGAGGTGGCATCATTTTCATCATTACGCGAATCAATGATATGCAGGCCTTCGAAGAATACCTTTTGAAAGGCATCAGATTGCCTGTGAATGGCATCCGCTGTTAGATAAAAAGACTTCTTTTCCAAATAGAATTTCTCTCCGCTCCGGGCCTTGATAAGGAAGCGATCAATCGCGTTTTCAATTTCCTCCCCGGCCTTATCGATTGCGGGTAGATCGTCAAAGATAAGGATGGAGTCTTGAGATATGTAATCAAATAAAGTCCCCAGGCCACCTGCGAGATCTTCTTTTCCCGCTTCTGCTGTAGGCTGGATGACGCTTGCGCCCGTTGTCTCCTCTAATGATTCGTAGAAGAGAGGAAGGAATATGGGATTTACGGAAGAGATAAGACCATTTCCTATCGTCTCGACAAGGTGGCTCTTTACCATCCTGGGGAGTTCCAGTTCGAGAGCCCTGTGCTTTATATTTTCTATAGCCTGCTGTCGTCTTTCTTCGGAGAGGATCACTTCTCTTGCCGGAGACAACTTAAAATCAAGCAATTCACCTGTGGACCGCTGGGATGCCGGGTCATACTCCCTGATTGACTCCAGTTCATCGTCCATGAATTCCATACGGATGGGTTTGAGAGCCGTGGGGGGAAAGACATCTATCACGTGGCCTCTCAAACTGAACTGGCCCTTTTCATCCACAAGACTAACCCTCTTATAGCCTCCCTGTGATAATTTTTGAACGAGATGGTCCCTGTCTATCATGTCCCCGATGGAAATTGTTTCGATGTAGGCTGTGAGGACTTTTTGTGGTATGACTCTTTGCATCAGGGCTTTGAGCGGTAAAACGACTACGACCTCCTTTCCCGTGATTAAGTTGCAAAGAATCTCCATGCGGGACAGCTCCACATCCTGCTGAAAGGCCAGCATGTCCGTTGAAAAAAAGTCCCATGGCGGGTACAGGAACGCCTGATTTTCTTTGTCGATGTAAAAGGAAAGATCCTGGTGGATGGCGCTGGCTTCCCTCTCTGTCGAGGCAATCACGATAAGCGACCTGTTAATTTGTCTGGATATCAGCGAAAGGAGAAAGGATCTTGCTGAACCTTGAAGGCCGCTGACAGTCAGTCTTTCCCCCCCTTTTCTTATACTGTCAAACAGCGAGGTAAAAAGAGAACTATCCCGAGGCCTTTCTTTATTAATAATTCTTCTCACGTACACAAGTCTCTACGATCCCATTTCGGCAGGGGCGAACGGGATCGAAATTCACACGTATAATATGCATCCGTTTGTCAAATGGCAAGCATCCTCAGGGCGCCGTGCAGGCTCTCTTTTACGGCCCCCGGAGGCTAAAAAAACTACCTATATCATGCACATATTTTATTCAAGGATAAAAATGATCACCTTATTTATTGACAAAGGAGGGCATTTTGGGATAGCTATTTTAATAGACTGTAATATAATAAGCAGTTTGAAAATCTCCCCTCTGTCGTCTCGACGGAAGGGAGAAATATTATAGGCCGTTGAAAAATTGCAGCACTGCACGTGCCCAGATCCTTTGCCTGGCTTGGCTTTTGGCCCGCCGCCGTTACATGATGATTTTCGAGATCAGACAATGATCAGTGTTGAAGACGCATTGAACCAGATCCTGAAAGCAATTGTTCCGCTAGGGCAGGAGAAAGTTGACGTCTTGGATTCCCTGGGAAGGGTGATTGGCGAGGATATTTATGCGAATAGGGACATTCCGCCCAGGGATAACTCAGCCATGGATGGATATGCCGTACGCTGGGAAGATACCCGGGGCGCTTCGAAAAGAAAGCCCATCGTTCTCCATGTCATCGAAGATCTGCCTGCTGGGGCTATTCCTCGAAAGACCGTTGGCAAAGGCGAGTCATCCAGGATCATGACGGGCGCTCCTATTCCAGATGGCGCCGACGCCGTTGTAAGAATGGAAGACACGGTGAAGGATGGGCGGAAAGTCAAGGTCTTCGTACTGGCCAAAATGGGTCAAGATATCAGGCCCGCAGGCGAAGATGTCAGAAATGGCGAACTCGTTATTTCCAAGGGCGATATCATCAGGCCGGCGGAAATAGGAATGCTGGCGTCGTTGGGACGTTCTTTTATAAGTGTATACCAGAGGGCCGTAGTTGCCGTTCTGGCTACAGGAGATGAACTGGTTGATATTGATGAAAACCCGAGCCCGTGGCAGATAGTAAGCAGCAACAGTTATTCCCTCGCCGCCCAGATCATTGACTGTAGAGGCATTCCTCTCCAGATAGGTATAGCGAAAGATACAAAAGAGGACCTGGTTGCAAAGTTCAAGGCCGCCCTGCGAGCGGACATTATTGTGTCATCAGGCGGCGTATCAGTAGGTGATTATGATCTCGTCAAGGATGTCATGAAGGAAGTGGGGAATAAGATGCAGTTCTGGCGGGTTGCCATGAGACCAGGAAGACCCCTTGCCTTCGGCTTCATGGGTGGCGTTCCTCTTTTCGGTCTCCCCGGCAATCCTGTATCATCGATGATTGCCTTTGAACAGTTTGTCAGACCGTCGATTCTCAAGATGATGGGCCACAAGAATCTGTTCAGGAGGACCGTTGAGGCGACAATCCGAGAAGACATCACAAAAAAGAGAGGTGCGAAGCATTTTATCAGAGCCCGTGTCGAATGTAAGAACGGCAAGCTGATGGTAACATCGACGGGAGCTCAGGGTTCCGGCATCCTGAAGACAATGGTCAGGGCAAATGGTCTCATTATCCTGCCGGAAAATTCGATCTCTGTTAAAAAGGGTGGACAGGTAACCGTTCAATTGCTTGACAGCTCTCTCGAAAGTACGCTGAACCCTCAGTATCCGTAACCGTGCGGAAGTGCCAAGGTCACTGGTGGGCCTCCTGGACTTCAAATCCAGTGTGGGGCGCTAGAACCGTCCCAGGTGGGTTCGATTCCCATGCACTTCCGCCATATTTTCTTGTAATTTCAGTATTTTATAATTTTAAAAGCGTGCCGATAGCGTGCCGATAAAGTGTCCTGGTGACGACGTCATATTTTTTACACGATGAGGCCTTCCCACATATTTACTTCTTTATCAATTGTGTCATCCTTCAACACGAAAACAAAAATCATTAACTTTTATTAGTTCTAAGCACTGCAAAAAAAAAGAGATGAATCGTAATTCATTAATTCTGCAGCGACATGAATTATACAAAATGGTATGGTCAGAACCGGTCTCCGTACTGGCTAAAAAATATGGCCTATCGGATGTCTGGATTGCCAAGATCTGCAAGAAGAATAATATACCTCGACCACCTCCTGGTTATTGGGCTCGAAAGCAGTCAGGCCAGCAGGATGATCCTTTCTTTCATCAACCTACTTCTTGGTGGTGGGTGATTCTAGAAAAGTTGATTAACTCCTTGAGTAATGAGATCCCCGATTTCGTTATATGCTTTTGCTATACGACATGGGGTTTATTATCAAAAAATCCCCGCTAACGGGACGTTTCATCGATGGCGCGTTTCGCGCCGTACCGTGCGTCGCTGTGTTGGGGCTCCCTCTAAGGCTTTTCTTCTGAATGCGGTGAATCAGTGTCCTCAAAGAGGGATAGGACGGAAGGCAGCATTTCTCCCTTCCGGACCAGATTTTCGACGGGCTTTCGGTAAAGTGGCCAGTAAAGCTCCCCAACATTGGCGGGTTTAGATCCCACGCGCAGAAAGAAGAGGAACTCGCCGACCGCATCAGCAAATGCAAGACTGCCTCGTTGTCGCGCCCTGATAGCTCCCTTGGAACCGTGTGACTGATTTTCCGCTTGCACCAGGGTCTGCTGGGTCGTCCGCAACATTTCCCGGTAAGGTAGATCCTTGATGCGCTCAACGAACTCGGCAAAATCGTATTTGAGCAGTGTCATTTCCCCCCGCCCCAACAACTTATTCTAAAGTTTCCGCTAACTCTCGGGCAAACGATTTGGTCTCTGAAGTCTATTCAAAGATGCCTGGGCAAGCCTGTTCAACCATCTATTAATAAATCCCTCAGTATGCTCCCCATCGATGGGCGATGGGGTTGTAGCATGTTGTACTGTATGAGTGATAGGTGAGTATGCCAAATCGGCATCCTCGATTTCGCTCTGACTTGCCACGCCAAATGGCTCGAGGGACGCACCAACGTAAGCCCAACTATAATAGGAAATCTCATACCAGCGATATTCACCTGGTGAAAATTCACCAAACCAAAGATTGGCCGAGCGGCCACCGTAATTCTCATTATTCTGCTCGACAGATATTAGAGCTCCACAAATTATGTTTTTCTTCGAGTTGGAAAAAGCATCCTTAGGAAGCAACGGAAATAAAATATCAACCGTCAACCTTCCATTCCCAAGCTCGATCCCTCTTTTAGAAATATTGCGTGCTACCGGAGCGTTCCGTTCGACAGTTTCAATCAAAGTTCTTATGATGAAATCCAATGATTTGATCGCATCTTTTGCTAACTCCTTCCTTGCCTCATCTTCTGTCTGCTTAAGTGTGAGCTTAGCTTCTCCTTTAGCTGCTTCACGGGCAATAGCTGCACCAGCAGAAGCAATCCCACCATGAGACGTGTTAGAACCGCTAATCACTTCTAGCTGTCTAATAATAGAATCTACTGATGGTCTGGCATTAGGGTTTTTTCTCAGGCATAGAGAGATCACTTGCTGCATTCTTGTGGAACCTGGAATCTTTGAGGGATCCTCATGCAGATGGCGGTAGCGTAAATCTCCAGACGTGAACGGTGGTTGCCCAGACAGTAACGCAAAACTTATGCATCCAAAAGCATACACGTCAGTAGCCTTAGTTGCCCTCTCAAGCCGCCACTGCTCTGGCGCAGCATAGAGCGGGGAAAGGCAATCCTTTAAGGTATTAATTGAAGTTGAATTTTCAACAAATCTTGCAATCCCAAAATCTGCCAGTTTCCATCTGTCCTGATGATAGAGAACGTTACCTGGTTTTAAATCCCGATGTACTATATCACCAACTTCATACAAACCATGAGCAATATCCATTAAGACATCGACTGCATCATTTTCTGACACTGCTCCTGAATCAATCAATTGTTGAAGTGATCTCTCAGCTTTAGCCATCACAACGAAATATTCGGAAGTTCCGGCATCGATACCAGAGTCGTAAAATGGTATGACATGTGCGAGATCTCTTCCTGCAAGCTCGGCAGAAATAACAAGTTCTCGATTTCCAGTGGCGGCTGAAGAAATATGAAGTTTTTTGACGGCCACTTCTTCACCTTTTGCACTGCGGCCCATAAATACTTGTCCAAAGCCACCTGGAGGGCCAAGTGAAACTGACGGATCATATTCCCATACCCCATTAGGCAACTTGATTTGCTTCATTATCCCCCCGAAAATAATCGCCTTAATACTAGCAGGCGTAGTCAAATGGTCTGTAGTTTAAAAGGAGCTGGTGCTATTAATATTTCATCATTTGAGATGCTTCCTTATTATTCTGAATGAAAGATTGCCTCCTTGCTGCCTCTGCGAGTAGCAAATTTCTAAGTAAGCCCATGTCGGTTTTCATTAACTAGCTAACGGTTATTTTTGTTCCTGCTTCATAAAATATCAAACAAATGTCTATGTCAAGCGAAATGACTTAAAGATTTTCTGAAAATTGCGGGAAACAACTTTTTAATTAGGCATATCTATAAACATACGCGATTTATACGGAACCGACCTAACTTAAGATAAAAATTATCTGATCGAAAACCCGTTGATATCCGTTGATCGCACAAACGATGACTTCCCCATTTTTACCTTCATATAAAAAGCGTGTCCTTAATTCTTATTTCTTTTATTTTAGAATAAAATATCTCTTGACAATTTGCTGGTAACATTGTTACCATAACAATATTACGATAACAATGTTACTATATTGCAAATGGCTAGACCTGCAAAAAAATATAAAGATAAGAATGAAAAAAGGCGGGCTTATTACTACAGGA
>DASRZZ010000017.1:0-13942 GCA_035685925.1 Syntrophales bacterium
GGAACCAAGATCCATAAGCAGGGAAACAACTTTCCAAAAGGACATAGCCAACTGGCAGTTCATAGCGAAGACCCTGGCGGACCTGACGCGGGAAGTCGCGACAGACATGAAAGACAGCAGCTTCAAGGCAAGGACCGTCACTATCAAGGTGCGGTTTAGTGATTTCGAAACTGTCACGCGGGCCACAACCACTCCACGTGCTACAGACATAGATGAGGAGTTGAGAAAAGCGGCATTCGCCTGCCTTAAGAGGGTTGAACTCAAAAAAAGAGTGCGCCTTATCGGAATAAGAGCCAGCCACCTAGAAAGATCGAGAGATTAACTTCCGCCACCCCTGTTTCAGAGGCTTTGCATGTTAAAAGGCCAAGCCTCATCTGACTAAAACAATTCTATTCGTTTAATGCCCTTCTTATCTTTCAGCGCTTGATAAACAGTGTAGGCGCAGGACACGTCTTGAATCGCAAGACCGGTCGAGTCGAAGAGCGTAATCTCATCGTCTTTCGCCCTCCCCCTTTGTTTTCCTGCAACAATGTCTCCGAGTGCAGCATAGATGTCTTTTTTTGTCAGCTGTCTGTTACGGACGGGAACATTGATCTCACCGCTGTGCGAGGCCTGGGTCCAATCATCTATGACCAGTTTTGCCTGTTTTAATATCTTCGGATTTATCTCCTCTTTGCCTGCCGCGTCAGCGCCGATGGCATTGATGTGAGTCCCCGGAGAGACTTTATTAACCAAGGGCCTCCGGGAAGGCGTCGTTGTAACCAGGATATCGACATTTGTCGTCACTTCATCGATGACAGGAGAAATCATCGCGTCCAGCTTGTATGTGTTCCTAACCCAGTCTCTGAACCTGGGCGCCATTCCATCCCTCGCCATAAACTGCCAGATCTTTACGGCTTTAAGTTTCCTCACTTCCAGTATACATGCCAGTTGTGAGCGTGCCTGTGTGCCGCAGCCAACAAATCCGGCAATACCCGCGTCCTTCCTGCTCAGGAGTTTCACCGCTAATGCGCCGGCAGCGCCTGTACGGATGCTGGTAAGGTACGTGCCGTCCAGTATTGCCAGGGGAAATCCGTTCTTAGGATCGGCAAGGATGATAACCGCTATAACAGTGGGAAGGCCGTAGATCGCATTTTTCGGATGAACGGTTACACTCTTGATGCCGGCAATGTTCAATCCCTGGCCGTGAATGTAAGCCGGCATGGATCTGAGATCACCTTTTTCAAAATAGAGATAACTCTTTGCAGGCATATCGGCGTCTTCCAGTCCGTATGCCTTGAATGCCCTCTCGACCGTTCTGATGGCCAATCTTGGAGTCAATACCTTTTCAACATCCTTCCTCGTGAAAATCAGCGTTTTCATATTCCCTGCCACTTTTGGAACGATCGGTCGCATCTCCTCACTTGCGGAGATTATATTTTATCATCTTCAATTGCAGGCCCTTTCTGCTGAGGCCCAGACGCTGAGCCGCCTTCGTAACATTGCCGCCTACCTCCTCCAGGCACTGTATTATGGACTGCTTTTCTACCTCTTCCATATGGCTCTTCACGAAATCTTTGAAAGGTTTCTTCTGCTCCCCCTGTTGGGTGACGGAGATTGCTTCGGCGGCTGATTTCCATTCCGGCGGACTATCCTCAAAATTTATCGTGTCTCCGCCAGCCATCAGCACAACACGTTCTATAAGATTTTCCAGCTCTCTGATATTGCCCGGCCAGTCATAACTGACAAGAAGGTCTTTCACGCGCGAATCAATGTGTTTCACCTGTCTATCCAACTTGCTGTTAAATTTCTCAATAAAGTAATCGGCGAGTGGGAGAATATCCTCTCTTCTTTCCCGAAGAGGGGGGAGGTGTGTGGGAAAAACATTGAGCCTGTAGTAAATATCTTCTCTGAACCTGCCATCTTTAACGTCCTGGAGGAGATTCCTGTTCGTCGCAGCAATTAACCTCACATCCACCTTTATCGTACGCAGTCCGCCTACCCGCTCGAATTCATGATCCTGAATAACCCGCAGGAGCTTCACCTGCATATCTCTAGGAATTTCTCCTACTTCGTCCAGAAATAGGGTCCCCTTATCCGCCAGTTCAAACCTCCCGGGTTTCGCGGACACCGCTCCCGTAAAAGCCCCTCTTTCATAACCGAACAGTTCACTTTCTATAAGATTCTCTGCAATGGCGGCGCAGTTAATCTTAACGAAGGGATTATCCCTGCGCGGGCTATTTCTATGAATCGCATATGCTATGAGATCTTTGCCGGTGCCCGTCTCACCTGATATGAGCACCGTCGTCGTCGTCGGCGCCACTTTCTTGATCGTATCATAGATCTTCAGCATGGGTTCACTGGAACCGATTATCCCTTGCCGGTCTATATCATCGGGGCTGACGAGCAGCTCTTCCTCATTAAGCCTTCGTGTCCTGATGGCCTTATGAATTGTATTCTTCAACTCATCCCGTTCGAAAGGTTTTGTGATATAATCAAAGGCGCCCTTCTTCAGAGAGTCCACTGCCGTGGCAATGGTCCCGTGAGCGGTGATAATAATAACCGGTGTGGATGGATAATCACGGATCACCCGCTCCAAAAGACCAACGCCATCGAGCTTCGGCATCTTAAGATCAGTCACGACGACCCCCACGCCGCCCCCCTTGAGAACCTTCAGAGCCTCGACTCCGTCCGACGCCGTGGCCACGTCGTAGCCCTCCTTATTTAGCAGGGCCTTTAAGACCAGCCGCATATTGAGCTCATCATCAACAACCAGTATCTTCTCTGTCATAGTATACCTGAAAGTGCTCGACGGTCTTTTATCACGCCATTCTCAAGGCGTGAGGCCCAGCCTTATATAAAATATGCTCCCCTGACGCGGAATGGATTTAACCTTGATATGGCCGCCATGATGCTTGATGATCTTCTGGCTGATGGCAAGACCAAGGCCGACCCCTCGCTCCTTGGTTGTGAAAAATGGCTTGAAGATATTTTTCATTTCCTCTTTCTTGATCCCTTTTCCCGTATCCCTAATGGAGATACCTACTGCCTCACCGTCACCGCTGTTGATTTTGGACGTCCTGAAAATGAGGGCTCCCCCCCCTTCCATTGCCTCTATCGCGTTGAATGCTACATTCAGAATTACCTGAACCAGTTGTTCCGCATCGACCTCTATGAAGGGTAAATCAGTCCGCAACTCTTTGTCTATAACGACATTCTCTGAACGTGGGCTTGCTTTGATGACTGATATGGCCTTCTCAATAACCTGATTGACATCATGCATCTTCAAGTTAAGGATATACGGTTTGGCATAATTGAGAAACTGAGATACAACGCTGTTCAACCGGTCCACTTCTTCTATTATGACGTCTAGAAGCCTCTGATGATCGCCAGAGCTTAATTCCGATCTAAGATACTGGGCAGCGCCTTTGATGGAGCCCAGGGGATTTCGTATCTCATGAGCCAAGACTGGCGCCATTTCCTCAAGGAGGAGAGACTTCTCTTTCTCCAGCAGTTCATCGAAGGCGTAAAGGGATGTGAACACTTCTTTGCCTTCCGGGTATATGCGACTGAACATCATTTTTAGGACAAGTTTAAAGGGTTCGATGGTTATGACAATTATTAGAGATGCCAGCAATATATGGGTGAAGGGAGGCGTTTCCCCATTTCCGAACAATCCGACGATGAGTGTGAATATAATAGTCGCAAAAAGAGTAATAATAGAGAGCACGAGGGCCCTTCCCATAAGTTCATGCAACTCCGGCAAACGCGGATGCGTAACAAGAATCAGGACAAAATAAAGAAGGATCGCTATGAAGAGGTTGGAGACAGGCGGAAAAGCGTATCCATAATAATGGAATATATCAAATGTGCTGAGGATTGCGGCTGCCCCGCAAGCAACAGCCAGATATAGCATCCGGGTTCTTTCAACACCTACAGACCTGTTTCTGATATACGAGATGAGGGCACCATAACAGACAGAAAGCACAGCACCAGCATATATCAGAAGGAACGTCTTCAGGTATGGCCACCTGTAAAGAGGGGAGAAAACAATCACGGCAAGCATAAAGCTGAAAATTGTAGCCGATATAACATCCCTCTTTGTCAGGAATGTCTGTTCACGGAGCAGAGAGCGGGTGAATCTCACGGAACAGGGAGGTATGGCTATCAATCCCACGTATTCAATAATTTTCCAAACATGACCGGTTAAGAGTCCGCCGAAGAATGCGCCACTCTTGTAGAAAAAAATCGCGAGACAGACAGAAGCAAAGGACAGGTGAGTGGGAACTTTTTTTTTATTTATTATAAGGACAAGAGAAATGATCAGACTGACCGTTGCTAATGTGAAGGTTTCCATGAAAAATCATCTTATTGAATATAGGTATGTAACTGAGGGTATAGATAAGAAACGAGGATGTCAAGAGGGACAAAAAACAGGCCGAGCATGCCTATAACATGCCCGGCCGCCTTTTTCTTTCAAGAAATTAACAATATTATTTATGCGCAGGGGCCGCTGGTGCCGGCGGTGCCGGTGGTGCCGGTGGTGCCGCTGGCGTTCCTGGAGCTGGTGCTGGTGCAGGAGCTGGTGCCGGGGCCGCCGCTTCTTTCTTGGCAGGCTCAGGCGGTTTCTTTTCTGGTGCTGATGGGCAGCCGACTAATGTAAACGTTACCGCCACAACGAAAAGAATTGATAAAATAATTGCAAACAGTTTCCTCATCGATTTTTACCTCCTTTGTGAAAAAGTTTCTGACCTTGGTAAATCACCCCGTTCCTTGATGCTGGGAAGATACTCCATATATTTTTGCCTTGTCAAGATAAATCTTTCACTCTTTGAAGACTTCTTATAAGCACTTTGATAACCGAAAAAAGACTCAAATTTTTGAACTATCATATAGTGCGTAGCCCTATTCGCACCGCAAAGAAAACTACGCATTTTAGGCCCGCAATACCTCCGCAAAAACTCATCAAAAAAGTCCGTTCAGCAATAAATTGCTCAATAATTATCATAAATTATGGCAAATAGGCGTGTCGATCACAATATGGCACAGATAATGCTTTGTATTTAGAAGTTTATGCAAAAATGTGCACGAAGGATTTAAGAAATGGATTTCAATCTCACGAGTAGCCAGCAGATGTATGTGGATACGGTTAGAAGATTTGTCAGGTATGGAATCATACCGGAGGTAATGGAATTAGAGAAGAATCATACTTTCCCCTGGCAAATTATACAGAAGGCCTGGACTCTCGGTATTTTGAATCTGAGCATCCCTGAATCGATTAAGGGATTTGAGGTTGATCCCGTTTCTACGGCCCTGATCATCAAAGAACTGTCTTATGGGGATACGGGTATCTCAACGTCCGCCATGTGCAATGATCTGGCGAATACGGTTATTACCCAGCACGGTACGGATGAACAGAAGGCCCTTTTCTTAAGCCCCTTTGTCGAGAATCCCATAATGGCTTCTTTCTGCCTGACAGAACCAGGGGCCGGTTCCGACAACTCTGCCATGACGACGTATATCAAAAAGAACACAGATGGGACGTACGTCCTCAATGGCGGCAAGTGCTTCATCACCAATGCCTCCTATGCTTCACAATTTACCGTTTTCTGTAAAGTCGGGAAGCCGGGGAGTAACTTCATGGCCTGCTTAATAGTTCCCGCCACGCCAGTGCTTCCCTCGAACTCAGGTCCGTGTGTTGCCCATGGCAAAGAAATAACCCTGCCCACAGGAGGAAAGATTATCATCGGCAAACCGGAAGACAAACTTGGACAGCGATTATCGAACACCGCCACTGTCACCTTTGAGGACGTTGTCATCAGCAGCAATCAGATCATCGGCGATCGGAGGCAGGGCTTCAAGTATGTCATCGACGTTCTCGATTATGCGCGCCCCATGGTGGCAGCAATTGGTGTGGGCCTTGCCAGACGGGCATTGGACGTCACATTGGAATACACAAAAGAGCGTAAGCAATTCGGGCAAAGGATTTGCGATTTGCCGGTTGCAAGAGAAACGTTGGTGCGCATGTGGAAAAAGGTGGAGCTTGCGGATATGGCGCTTATGAAAGCAGCCTTCAAGGTTCAGGAAAAGGCTGACGACAGGAGCATCTATGCATCCCTGGCAAAGAATGTTGCCGCAGAGGCGGCCCTATTCTGCGCCAACGAAGGCCTTCATCTTCACGGCGGGTATGGTTTCATGTCAGAATATGAAATCTCGAAGCTCGCAAGGGATGCTCACATCATCGACATCTACGAAGGCGTGCGCGAAGTCCAGAACATGATTATCGGAAGGGAGCTTATATGAGCGCACTCTATCTTCACGGTATGGGCCATTTTCACCCGGAAAATGTCATCACCAATAGATTTTTGGAAGAGATGGATATCGGGACAAGTGAGCCATGGATTATGGAGAGGGTCGGCATCCAGACACGCCGCACTGTGCTCCCGCTGGACTACATAAAAGAGACAAGAAACAGGGACCCGAGAGAAGCCTTTGCGGCAGGTCTCTACAAGAACGCGCAAACAGGCGCTGCTGCTGCACGAATGGCTCTGGACCGTGCCGGGCTCAACAAGGAAGACATCGGGCTCGTCATCTCCGGAAGTTCCGCCCCTGACAATGTAGCACCTGCGGAAGCTTCGACCGTAGCTGCGGAACTGGGAATCGATGTGCCATGTTTCGATGTAAATTCCGCCTGTACCAGTTTTGGCACACAGGTGCACTTTGTCAGCCTCATGAAGCCCGAGGCGCTGCCGCCCTTTGTCCTCCTAGTCAATCCGGAAAACCTCACGCGCTGTGTGAACTATGCTGATCGAAAATGTGCTGTACTGTTCGGCGACGGAAGTTCCGCTGCTATTATATCTGCCTCCGTGCCGTCGCGCGCATTCTTCACATCATGCGCCTACGAAACAAAGCCGTCGGACTGGGATAAGGTGGCGATACCCCGCATGGGTTACTTCCAGCAGGACGGGAACGCCGTGCAGGGCTTCGCCATTCGCAAGACAACAGAGTCTATTCGCATGCTGCAGAAATCCTATGCAGCCAACGGCAATCGCTTTATTTTTATCGGTCATCAGGCCAATCTGGGAATGCTGCAGACAGTCTGTGAGCGTTCTCAAATTACGGAAAATAATCATTGGCACAATGTGGAATTTTTTGGCAACACCGGCTGTTCCGGAGCGCCGGCCGTCCTGAGCCAGCGCTGGATTGATCTTCGCCCGGGTGATCATGTTGCCATTGCCATTGTCGGGGCGGGATTGTCCTGGGTACACATGGTTTTACAGGTAGAGGAATAATCATGAAGTATGCGGAATTCAGAGAATGCCAGAGCTTCGGGCTCCCGGAACTCATCGCGTTTTCATACGGTTCTCTGGTAGATGACCCGCCTGCAAATTTTGAGGCCCGGCTGCCGGCGCCTCCCTTTCTCATGGTAGATCGCGTACTTTCGTTGACGACCGTCGGCAGACAGGGTTCGATTGTAGCTGAACAGGATATCAAGCTGGATTCCTGGTATTTTCAGTGCCATATGCCTGGGGATCCGGTTCAGCCGGGCTGCCTTTGCGTAGATGCAGTCTGGCAGCTTCTTGGTTTTTACTGCGTCTGGCGCGGCGCCCTGGGCGCCGGCAGGGCCCTTGGCTGCGGCGAGATTACCTTCAGCGGTCAGATCCGCCCCCACAATAAATGTGTACGCTACGATATCGAGGTGAGGCGATTTGCCCAGTTGAAGGACTCAGGAGCAAGCATAGCAATCGGAGACGGCAAGGTCTTCGTCGACAATGAACTGATTGCCCACATCAAAGATGCCCGCACCGGCATTTTCAAGGGGATCATCTATCCAGACTATCCGAAGCGATCGGCAAACTCGATCGGTGGCACTATGAGGAGCGGCTCATGAGTGAAAAAATTGTTGCCATCATAACGGGTGGTGGAAAAGGCATAGGCGCTGCGTGCTGTCGGGCGCTATCCCGAGAAGGATTTCAGGTAGGCATTCACTACCGGAGCAGTGAGGAACAGGCAAGGGCTCTGCTCTCTAAGACAGGGGATGGCTTTCTTCTTCAGGCTGATCTGGCAGATATCGATCAGGTGGAATCCCTAGTCAACAAGATTAAAGAGAAGGTGGGCCGCGTGGATGTCCTTGTCAACAATGCCGGACTGTCCGTGAATGCCGATATCGTCAGCATGAAGATTGAGCAATTCGATGCTCAGCGGGCATTGATGCGCGGCACATGGTACCTGACAAAACGGATAATCCGCCTCTTCATGCTTCGCCAGAAAGGGGGCCGCATCATAAATATATCAAGCGTTGTGGGTCATACTGGAAATGCGGGACAGATCCCCTACACCATGGAAAAGGCAGCCCTCGATGCTTTTACGAAATCCCTGTCGCAGGAATTGGCAGGGAGGAATATCCTCGTCAATTCCGTTGCTCCGGGATTCATTGATACAGAGATGACACAGAATCTCCCTGAAGAAGTGCAAAGGCGAATTCTCGACAACGTTACACTTGGCCGTGTGGGGCGCCCCGATGAGGTTGCTGAGGTGGTGGCCTTTCTCGCGACAGGAGGTTCCTATATATCGGGCAGCGTCATCCATGTGAACGGCGGGCTTTATGGCGGCTGATCGGGAGACAATGACAAGGATTCTTCATAGTGTTCCCCAGCAGCATCCCTTTCGTTTTATCGATGACATCCTAGAGCTGGACGATGAGCACATTGTGGGCACATACCGGTTCCGTGAGGATGAATATTTTTATAAGGGACACTTCCCTGGCCAACCAATCACCCCGGGTGTCATTCTCATTGAAACCATGGCACAGACGGGTGTTGTTGCTTTCGGCCTTTATCTTTACATGAGGCAGATGGCCATGGATCATGCAAAAAAGTTGACCACACTTTTTACCCTCGCCGAAGAAGTTGAGTTTACGGGAGTCGTGCATCCCGGCGAGAGGGTGATTGTGAAAGCACAGAAGATCTATTTTCGCATGGGTAACCTGAAAATGAAGGTTACCATGGAAAGGGAAAATGGCGAGACCGTTAGTTTCGGTGTCCTCGCCGGTAAGGGGGTACATTACCAAAGTTAATGTTCTCGACGGAGGTTTACATTAGTTGAACAGAAGAGTTGTCATAACAGGGATGGGGATAGCAGCACCCAATGCTCACGGTTTGGCTCATTTTGAAGAGGCCCTGCGTCAGGGCTGCTCCGGTATCCGGTTTTTCCCTGAGCTTAAGGAATTGAATTTTGCCTGCCAGGTCGGCGGCGCCCCCCGGGACTTTGAAAATATCCGCAAGGGTTATTTTAATGAAGATACGCTGATGTCCATGAACGAGAACATCGGCTATGCAGCTGTTTGTGCCATGGACGCATGGACCGACTCCGGTTTCGCCGTGCCCGACATACATGACGAGATTGTGGACTGGCATACGGGCGTGATTGTCGGCTCCGGCATAGGCGGCATGGATACCATTACGAACACTCTCGTACCCATGGTTACTCAAGGAAAGGTACGCCGCATGGGAAGCCGGGTAGTCGAACAGGTCATGAATAGTGGCACAAGTGCATGTATCGCCGGCCTGCTAGCCCTAGGAAATCAGGTAACTTCAAATTCGTCCGCCTGCAGCACGGGAAATGAGGCGATTATTGATGCAATGTGGAGAATACGAAGCGGTCTCGCGAAAAGGATTTTGGCAGGAGGCTCCGAAGGCTCATCCCCCTTCATCTGGGCCGGATTCGAGGCCATGCGCGTCATCTGTAAAAAATTCAATGATAACCCCGAAGCTGCTTCAAGGCCTATGAGCGCCACTGCATGCGGTTTTGTTCCCGGTTCAGGCGCCGGAATCCTGGTGCTAGAAGACCTGGAATCCGCCCTGGAACGGGGAGCGAGAATTTATGCGGAGGTCCTCGGAGGCGCAGTCAATTGCGGCGGGCATCGAATGGGCGGCTCCATTACCGCACCTAATCCCGAAGGCGTCAAGCGTTGCATAAGGGGCGCCATATCCGACGCTCATATAGCACCCGGCGATATAGACGCGATTAACGGCCATTTGACGGCAACATTTGCAGACCCCTATGAAGTGAAGAACTGGTCTCACGCCCTTGAGCGCGGTCCTGCAAATTTTCCTTACATAAACTCCACAAAATCTATGGTGGGGCATTGTTTAGGCGCAGCAGGCGCCATAGAAAGCGTTGCCGTCGTGCTGCAGTTACACAAAGGGTTCCTCCATCCGTCCATAAATTGCGAGGACATTCACCCCGATATTGCAGAATTTGAGGCTAAGATACCGCACAAGTGCATGGACTATCCTGAATTAAATATCATCGCTAAAGCCGGTTTTGGCTTTGGTGATGTGAACAGCTGTATAATCTTTAAGAGATGGAATAATTATCAAAGGAGCTATAAAAATGGATGAACAGGCAATTTTTAACAAAATGATCGATATCCTCAGGGGCTATACAAAGGATCCGAGCCTGCTGGACAGGGCGACGAAGGACACCCACATTCTCAACGACCTGAAAGTTAATTCGGCCAGGCTCGTTGATGTCATTATAAAATGTGAAGACACGTTCGGGATCACAGTCGAAGATGATGAGGCTGATAAGATCGCGACAATCGGAGATGCCGTGGCTATCATCAAAGCCAAAATAGGATAAGTCCAGTCATGAAGAAGAAGCTGATGCTCAAGGGATGGCTGCTGATCCAATACATTCTTGGTCAGGTTGCAATTTTTGTTATTGCCCCGCTCTATTTTGCAGCCATCCGGCTCATGGGCTACCGGGTGAGGAATGTAATGAAGATCAGACAGGAGTGCTCCCGTCATTTCAGGGATAACGAAGGGCCATGGATCATATGCGCCAATCACCTCACCATGATAGATTCCATGATCATTACATATGCGCTATTTTCTTTCACCCGTCATTTAGTGCATTATCGTGAGCTGCCGTGGAATCTACCGGAAAAAAACAATTTCCAGCGGAATATCTTCACGGCAGTGCTGTGCTACATGGCCAAGTGCGTCCCCATCAATCGGCGCGGTAATCGTGAAGAGATGAAAAAAACCCTCGATAAATGCACATCCCTTCTGGAATGGAAACAGCCTTTGCTGATTTTTCCGGAAGGAGGGCGCTCCCGTACGGGTCGAGTGAATGCCGAGAGTTTTTCCTATGGAGTGGGCCGGTTCATCAAAGATTTTGAAACCTGCAAGGTAATGTGCATCTACCTGCGGGGTGACAGCCAGCATACTTACAGCTTTATCCCCAGATTGGGCGAGCGCTTTACGGTGAATGTGGAAGTCTTCCAGCCCGAACCACCGCAGAAATATGGACTCAGGGCACAGCGCCACTATGCAGAGCAGATCATCAACCACATATCACAAATGGAGGAAGATTATTTTGATTCTCATAGGCAACGATATTGTGGATCTGACAGATCCACAAAATATGGGGAAAAGTCGGGATACGCGATTCATTAACCGCGTCTTTGGCCCCTGTGAGCAGGAGCTGATATCCCGTGCCGAAAACCAGGACGCCCTATTGTGGGCGCTCTGGGCCGGCAAGGAAACGGCATACAAGCTTGTCAAAAAGCATCACACCTCTGCCAGTTCCATCCCCCGGTCATATAAAGTCAGCCTGGATTGCGCAGAAGGATCGCATGTCCTGTCTCTTAGAAGCAATGACCTTTCAGGATTCGTAGATACTCCGTATGGCAGAATCGAGATCAAGGTCTTCATAACCTCCGACTATGTCCATTGCATCGGAGCTATGGCAGGACTGGATGAGATGGATTGCATCGTTTGGGATGTGGAACGCATCAGGCCAGATTTACAGGCCTCGCCCGCCTGTCAATCGGCTTTTGTGCGAAAAGCCCTTAGGGAGCGCCTCTCTATATTCTGTGATGAATCTCCGGACGATATCGAAATCAGGCGGGAAAAAACTTGCCACGGCCTGGGGCCGCCATTTGTCTGTATAAATGGCAGGCAAGCGGCTGTTGACGTCAGTCTCAGTCACGACGGCTGCCTTGCAGCCTATGCCTTTGCAGCAACCGCAGCCAGCAGTGCTGTATCAGAAGGCATTGGGCATCAAGAATGGGCTCTCCAGTAAATCAAGGGATGCTGTTTATTTGTCCCCTGAATTCAAGGCCTGCCTTTCAAGAATCTGTCTTCTATTAAATCGGCAATACCCTCTGCATCATCGATATCCAGACAGGGCACTCCTCTATCTACACACTTGTCACTCACAATGGCCACAAGATTGTATTCTGCCGAACAGAGTGGAGCGTGGTTCATTTCCGATCGAACTACTTCAATTTTTGGATGTGGATTCCTCTTGAAACCTTCGGAAAGAATGATGTCGACGTCCCGTATGTAACGATCCCTCAATTCCGATAATTCATAGTCTTTGTCCGTATCTTCAACAACGGCAACGCTGTGGGGCGATGCGATGACCGTAAGGCTGGCACCCGCCTTCTTGTGCCGCCAGCTGTCTTTGCCCTCGTGATCTATATCGAAGCCGTGGATGTTGTGCTTGATCGTGGCCACCCGATAACCCCTTCTCCTCAATTCGGGTATCAGTTTTTCGATGACCGTCGTCTTGCCGGTGTTCGACCGACCCACTATGGACACTATGGGTATCAAGTACTTGTCCTCCTCATTTGGGCGATTACTCCCCGGCAAGGACCACGGATGTCTCGATCTGGCGCTCTGGTATTGACCAGTAGCGTTTCAGCAGACGATCCTTTTCTTCCGGAGAAACAAGACGGAATCCGTGCTTCTCATAAAAACGAACCGCCCAGACGGCCGTTGCCCAAGTGCCGACCAAAATGGGGTGCGCCGTCTTCCTCTTGAGCAGAGACAGCAGCTTCCCTCCGATGCCTTGGCTTCGCCTTGCTGTACGAACGTACGCGTGTCTTATCAATGTTACATCCTGAACATCCTGGATGCCCATTACTCCAATCAGTGCCCCATCCTCCTCGTAACCCCAGAACAGAACGCCTTCTTCGATTTCATGCCGGAGTTCATCCGTCGACATGTAAGGCTCCTTCCAGCGATCCGGAGGAATGATCCCCCTGTATGCTACGGCAGCATCGTTTATTATTTCATAGAGAATGTGAAAATCTCGCTCCTCGCAGGGACGGATTGCAGGACTGCCCATCATTCAGCGTCCTTTTTGTCAGGAAACATCAGGAATGTTGCCGTGCAGCGAAGCACATCCCTGTTATTTCCGTCCCTGACCAAACAATCACCGATAATCAGTGTACGCCCTTTCTTAAAAATGCTTGCCTCTGCGATCAGGTCACCTTTTTCAACTGGGGCGAGAAAATTACATTTCAATTCAACGGTCGTAATCCCGAATGCAGGCTCCAGTATCGTCATGGCAGCGTGGGCAATAGCCTCATCGGCTAGGGCCACGATAAGCCCTCCCTGCAAGAAACCTGCCCCCTGAAGATACTCGTGACGGACCGGCATACGGAACCTTGCACACCCTTTGCGCACTTCTTCCGGGGTTATTTCAAAATATTCGAGATAGGGGTTGAGGCTCCTTTCGCCCCCTTGAAGCCGCCGGAGGTAAGCTGAGTAATCAAGCATAGTCTAATCCTCTGTCAGTTCCTTTAACTATGTGGAGCGGTATATTTACCCCTACTGTCTCATTATTTCAAATAAAAATTGAAGCTCTCCGCGTAAATGCGAAGAATCTCCGATCCCTATGAGTGGCGCCCCCCTTCCCATCCAGATGGCTCCTGAGCTATTTCTGTCTTCTCCTGTTGACTCATAAATAAATGTTACCGAAGGATAGCTGCATGAGAGGAACGTTGACTCATAAAGAATGTTACCCCGGGTTGTCGTTTATGGAGGAGATTTTTTTAAGTTTTGTTTCCATGGTTTTTCTTAGCAGAAAGGGGTTAAGATTTTCAAGCTGTTTAGAGAGCGAGAGTTTCACTGTTTCAGATATATGGGGAGATTCCATGATTCTCTGA
>DASRZZ010000018.1:0-7386 GCA_035685925.1 Syntrophales bacterium
TGGGAGGCATTCCAAAACCCCGTCCGACGGCTATGAATTTCGTATCACGAACAATCGCAACGGTGTCCTCAATGTTCTGGCGAATGTGGCTGCCATACCGTCAACGAAAAGAGTAGTCATGTCTCTCCTCGATATTACAGAGCGGAAGATGGCGGAAGAGGTCTTAAAGAAAAGGGAACAAGAACTGCAGTTGAAATCGCAGAGTCTTGAGGAAGCTAACACGGCACTGAAGGTCCTCTTGAAGCACAGGGAAGAAGATAAGGCTACCCTGGAAGAGCAAGTGCTTGCCAATGTTAAAAAGCTTGTCCTTCCCTACCTGGAAAAATTGAAGGGCCCGAGGTTAGACGCCAGCCAGCGTCTTCATATAGAGATCGTTGAGGCTCATCTGAATGATATCGTATCACCCTTTCTGCGGAACCTTTCCTCGGCGTACCTCAGTCTGACACCCAGGGAAATAGAGGTGGCTACCCTCGTTAAAGAAGGAAAGACGACCAAGGAAATAACCAAGCTTCTCAATATTTCCACAACAGCCGTCGACTTCCACAGAAAAAACCTTCGTTCGAAATTTGGCATAAAAAGTAAGAAAACGAATTTGAGGTCATT
The DNA here is from genome assembly GCA_035685925.1 of Syntrophales bacterium. Lineage (GTDB taxonomy): Bacteria > Desulfobacterota > Syntrophia > Syntrophales > UBA2185 > Fen-1135. The sequence goes on from DASRZZ010000018.1 coordinate 604, forward strand.
TCTTACATCCTTGTATTCATAGTATTTTGCGTACCAGCCATGATGCTATTGTTTTTATATGGCTCCGGCCGGCAAATCCGCCTGTTTATGATGGGTTAAGTCGCGGATTCAGCAAGCAGGTGGTGAGTCGCCTCAACGGAAATAATGTCTTGTGTAGCATTTCGCGCTTGGAGACTGTATCATAATTATTTTTCTTGTCATTTTCAGGTGATAACAAGGAGGATGTCATGGGACGAAAGGTCGGTATTTTTGATATTGGCAAGGGTTCATTCATACTTGCTCTCATTTTAATTGTCTTCGTTGCTGCTTGCCTGAATGATAAGGGGCGCACGGAGGCAATCGGCTTTCCCAAGTCCTTTGCGGAGCTTGCAAAGGAGGTCACACCGGCCGTCGTAAATATCAGCACAACAACAACCGTCAAGGTTCCCGGCAATCCTTTCAAGCAGTTCTTTGGCCCTCATGGCGGGCCGTTCGGGGATTTCTTCGGTGATATGCCGGACAGGGAAATGAAACAACGAAGCCTCGGGTCAGGCATTATTGTCGACAAAGGAGGATATATAATCACGAACAATCATGTCGTATCGGAGACAGGGGAGATCAAGGTGAAGTTGACGGACGGAAGAGAATACACGGCGAAGGTAATAGGAAAAGATCAGAAGACCGACCTGGCCCTGATTAAAATATCCTCTATGTTCAAAGATCTCCCGACACTTGTCCTCGGCGACTCAGACGCTATGCAGGTAGGTGATTGGGTGCTGGCCATTGGGAACCCCTTCGGCCTGGAACACACGGTTACGCAGGGAATCATCAGCGCATCTGGGCGGGTGATCGGTTCCGGGCCGTACGACAATTTTCTCCAAACCGATGCCCCTATAAACCCAGGTAACAGCGGAGGACCCCTGGTAAATTTGAAAGGCGAGGTCATCGGGATCAACACTGCCATCGTCGCCGCCGGCCAGGGCATCGGGTTTGCCATTCCCAGCAACACTGCAAAGAGTGTTGTTGCCCAGCTCAGGGAAAAAGGCAAAGTAGTGCGGGGTTGGCTTGGGGTCTCTATTCAGATGGTGACGCCTGATCTGGCGCCGTCCTTCGGACTGAAGGAGGCGCAGGGGGCCATAGTTGCCGATGTTATCAAGGGCAGTCCCGCCGAAAAGGCCGGCATCAAGCAGGGAGACGTCATCCTTACCTTTGACGGCAAGACTGTGAAGTCCTCGAATGACCTTCCCTGGATAGTTGCAGAGACTCCCGTTGGGAAGACTGTAGATGTCAAGCTTATGCGGCAGGGTAAAGAGATGGATGTCAAGGTGACAATAGTGGAAATGACAGAGCAGCGCATGGCATTACAGGCAGGCAAGTCGAAAAACGTTTTTGGTTTTACAGCCGATAATATAAAGCCTGAATGGCGGACGCAATTTGATATATCTGCAAGGACGGGAGTCGTGGTAATCCGGGTTGAGCGGGACGGCCTCGCGGACGACGCAGGGATAGAACCCGGCGATGTGATCCGAGAAGTGAACAAGAAAGTGATCAAGGATTTGAACGATTTTAAAAAAGCAATGGAACGGATAAAGTCAAATGAAAATGTGGTCTTTCTGTTGAGCCGCGGTGGTCAGTCATTTTACGTGTCCATCGCGTCACCTTAGGCTCCTTAAGGATGTGCAAGGCCAAAGTAACAGCCTCCTCGCCCCATGGCAGGCTGAAGAGTCGATATGGTCAAGAAAATTATTGAAAGGAGAGAGAAATGAAAAAGCAAAATATTTTTATGACGTTATTTTTGGTTGTTATCATATGTGCCTTCGTTCTACCCGCTGGATGCGCGAAAAAGGCAGTCATGAAAGAGGAACCCGCAGCGGAAAAAGCGGCAATGGAGAAGCAGGCGCCAGCGGAGATGGCTCCGGCTCCCGCGAAGGCGGAAGAACAAAAGGGCGGTGAAGAAGCGGGGGCACTCGCCGACAAGGAGGCGTCCCGGTTTACGGACATCCACTTTGCCTTTGACCGCTCCGACCTCAGGCCTGACGCGCGGGAGATTCTGGATGTGCATGCCAAGTGGCTCAAGGCACATCCGGAATTCAATGTCCGCATCGAGGGAAATTGTGACGAGCGCGGAACTGTTGAATACAACATGGCTCTAGGCCAGAGACGTGCGGCTAGCGCCATGAAATACCTAGTTGACCTTGGTATCGCCAAGAAGAGATTAAGTACCATAAGCTACGGAAAGGAACGTCCCCTCGATCCGGGTCACAATGAAGAAGCCTGGGCAAAGAACAGAAGGGATCATTTCACTGTAACGAGGCAGAAATAAGAAATCATTGTTTTCCTGCTTCTTTTTTGCAATGGGCGATCAAGGGGATTTTGCATGGCAGGCAAATCCCCTTTCAACAAAATCGGGATGTACAGGCGCTCTTTTTTCACTCGCTAATCGCGCGGGAATGAAGATACGCGCCTGTCTCAAGAATGTCGCCGCCGCCCTCGCAATGGCCGCCCATACGCTGCGGACGTGAATCCGGCAGCGAGCTCAGACGCCTTCGCTTGCTGCGGGGTAAGCGAGTAAATGGGGAACATCATTATTTCCCAAGGATAGGAGATCCGTCCCAGTTTACTGCGGAGAGATTCAATTGTTCACTGATGAGCCGTGTTCGAATCGCTGGTAAGGATCCTTTCTAGCTCGTTCAGAAGCCCGACCTGGCCGTTGAAGATTTTCTGTTTGGCCGCTGCCAGTGAAAACCATGCTGCGCGGTCGATCTCCGGGAATTCGCGTGTGATGCCCGAATGGGGTGGCCATTCCAGGGGAAATGTATTGCTTTGAACAAGAGCGGCATCGCAGTCACCCTTTATTGCCCAGGCATATACAACTTTATTGTTCCGCTGCCTGACCGGTGTCAGCGCCGTGAATCGGCCTTCCAATTTAAAGCCCGTTTCCTCTTCAAATTCTCTCTTAGCGGCGGCAAGCGGCTCTTCGTCCGGGCCAAACTCTCCTTTGGGAATTGACCACGACCCGGTGTCCCCATTGGCCCATAGAGGTCCACCAGGATGCACGAGGAATACCTGCACTGTGTCACCGCGGTGCCTGTACAGGAGTAATCCTGCGCTCTTTCTTGCCATTCCGTTTGTCCTAGGTGGGGTGAAAGTTCGATGGCTTAAGTCTTGGTTTTCGGGATATCACGCCAATGTCTTGAGCCGTCCTTCGTCTCTAAACATTTCCTCTGTATCGATGGAAGTTTGGCCCCTTGGATCCTGGAAATACTCTTTAAAAATCATGGATCATGAGCTCGCGCATTAGCGGTACCAGAGAACCTGTGGCGCCTCCAGAGGCACCATGGCGCCGCCCAAGGCGGGAATCAAGCGGGGCGTGAAATCTGAAGGGGGCCGGTTGGTCCTGATCTCCGCTTCATAACGATAAGTGTTTGTGAAAGGCCTGGCTCCTTCTGCCCGGGTCATCCGGTAATACAGAGGAGGCTCGTCGTGCCTGGGATCGGCATAGAGCTGCACCTCCACCGTGCCGGGATTCACGGCGCCGAGCTCGACATCGACCCGGAAGACATAGGAGTCCGCGCCCGTATTCTCGAATATGAAATTGCGCATCGACAGCTGCGGCCAGAGCGTTTCCACAGACTTCCGCCATTGGCTGATCTGTTTCGCCATCTGTCCATCATTTGCCTGGCGCTTTGCGGTGGCCTCTATTGCAGGCAGATAGATGCTTTCCACATATTCCCTCACCATTCTGTTGGAGCTGAAGGCCGGCGTCAGCTCCGACATGCTTGCGCGCATTCGTGTCACCCACTGTAAAGGAATACCCTTTTCGTTCCTGTCGTAGAAGCAAGGAACAATCTCTGACTCTAAGAGCCGGTATAGCTCCTCCGCCTCATAAGCGTCCCAGTGCGGGTCATCTCTGTGTTCATGGCCGTCACCCAGAGCCCATCCAACTTCAGGGCGATACGCCTCGGCCCACCACCCGTCCACCTCAGACAGATTCAGACCCCCGTTGACGAGAACCTTCATACCACTGGTGCCGCATGCTTCCCATGGACGGCGCGGGGTATTGATCCACAGGTCCACCCCGTGTACGAGCTTCTGCGCCAGTATTATATCGTAATCTGCGAGAAAGACAACATGGGGCCGTACCTCCGGTCGCCTTATGAAGCGGGACCATGCCCGTATCATTTCCTTGCCCTCAATGTCCTGCGGATGGGCCGTGCCGGCAATTATCAGCTGTACGGGCCGCTCAGGGTTGGTAAGGAGGCGGACAAGCCGTTCTGGATCGTGAAGGAGCAGGTTTGGTCTTTTGTAGCCTGTGAACCTCCGGGCGAATCCCATGGTGAGACTTTTATGATCGAGCAGTTCTTTGCATTGCCGGATGTCTCGACCAGGGGCGCCTACGGAGGCGAGCTGCCTCGACAGCCTTTCCCGTACGTACCGGATCAACTCCTTGACGCTTTCCATTCGGAAGGTCCACAGGTTCTCTTCCGACACCTCTTTCAGATTTTGTTCGATCAATTCGAGCGTGCCCTGCCAGCGAGCATCGCCGCAAAAATCAGTCCAGAGTGTATCGGCTAAGGCAGAATCCCAGGAAGGCACATGAACCCCATTGGTAACATGAGTGACGGGTACTTCATGCTGTGGGATGCGGGGGAAAAGGGGCTGGAAGATGCTGCGGCTGACCTCGCCGTGGAGGCGGCTCACGGCGTTTACGGTTCCCGATCCTCTGATGGCAAGATACGCCATATTTAGGGGCTCATCCTGATTTGCAGGGTTTTTGCGGCCCAGCGCAAAGAGGCCGTCCAGGCCGATCCCCAGTTCGTTCGCGTAAGAAGCAAGATAACGTCCTATCATGTCCGGTGGAAATCTGTCAAAACCGGCTTCGACGGGCGTGTGTGTAGTGAAGACGTTGGCGCTTCGCGTCGCCGTCAGTGCGACATCGAAGGAATACCCGGTGGAAGCCATCAAATTCCGCGCCCTCTCCAATATGGCGAGCGATGCGTGCCCCTCATTGAGGTGGCATATTTCCGGTTGAATGCCGAGCTTGTAGAGGACACGCCACCCGCCGATACCAAGGGCGATCTCCTGTTGCAGGCGGAGTTCCGGCCCTCCTCCGTAAAGCTCGCTTGTAATGCCCCGGTCAACAGGGCTGTTGGTAAGATCATTGCTGTCCAGGAGATAGAGCTTCACCTGCCCGACCGTAGCTTCCCATATGCGCAGACGCACCATGCGTCCGGGAAATTCAACTTCTACGTGCAGCCATTCCCCCGCCTGATCACGTACGGGGACTATGGGCAGCTGGGTGGGATCGTTGTAGGGAAAGACTTCTCTCTGGCTGCCATCGGCGTTCAAGGTCTGGCGTAAATAACCCTGCTGATAGAGGAGACCTATCCCAATGGCCGCCACCCCGAGGTCGCTTGCAGTCTTCAGGTAATCGCCCGCAAGTATTCCAAGTCCCCCGGAATAGATGGGAAGGGCTTCCCCGAGACCATACTCCATGCTGAAATAAGCCACAGTAACGGGAGACAGGGGATAGGACTGCTGAAACCATCGGATGGTTTGAAGGGACTCTCGGTGGCCCGCGACGTATTTGTCCATCAGCTCACGAAACCGCGTATCGCTCCTTAGTGCCTCGAGCCTTGTGCGTGATACGGTCTGCAGGATGAGCCAGGGGTTGCCAGTGAGATTCCAGGTATCAGGATCGATGTATTCCCATAGCGGGTCTGCCGTATGGCTCCATGACCACCTGAGGTTGAGGGCAAGTTCCGTGAGACCTTCCAGCCCCTCCGGCATGGGAGGCAAGAAGTAGTTTGCCGATGCCGTTGCCATGACGCCCTCCTACAAAGAATCACTGGGGTGAGCCCCAGCTGTTAATACCATTTGACAGTTCCGTTCTTCCATATTCCTCTTCTGCTTTTGACTTTCCAGCCAGCAGTTTTTTGACAAATAAATGCCGCCCTTGAATACCGCAGTTTCCAAAAACTTTTTTAAAATATAAATGGAAGACTAATTCATCCAGTGGGTGGATTCAATGAGGATAAAATGGCTGTGAATTGGGAGGAAATAGCTCCCATTCCTCTTTCATTTAATACTCATTGCTTCCCCATTATGACACGGCTATTTTTATAAGGAATTTATTAATATATGTGCTTTTCGTGAGCATGGCATTTGAAAGCACGGAGATGCATGATGATGAGATGAGGGCGCTCCTTGATCCTTGTGTTGAAGGTTGTTTTAATCTTATCTATTCTCTGGTGTTTTTATCCTTAGATATCTTTTGCCACATCGCCTCAGGAAGTGAGGCTTGAATATTATATCAGCACTTGAATGCTGACAGTCACGATCACGCATCCGTCTTTTCCCCCCAATTATCACTACATAAAATATGTTGAGATCAAGAAGAATGGAGCAGATGTGATGAAAAACATCTGTGAGGAGCCAGCCTGACATGGATACCTTTGCTTATACAAACAAGATACCCGTCGCCGAGGGTGAAACGCTGGAGGCGATAGCCAGGTGAGGCTGGTGGGGATAAAAGACGGTGAATCTGACCATCGGCAAGTAATAGCAGACGCGGGGTATGCCTGTGGAACAAGATCATGAAATTAGCAGAAAGCCGAGAGTTTACTGCTCACCGGGAGCTAAACCGGATAGATACAATCGCTCCTTAATCGGAGGCCTGGCAGGTGCGAAGATGACAACGAATCTTTCAAACACAACACTGGAAAAGATCTTCGGCGCGGCCCTCCTTCTAATTTCCTTGAAGATGATATTTGGCAAATGACAGCCGTATCCGCGCTTGATCTG
>DASRZZ010000019.1:0-35046 GCA_035685925.1 Syntrophales bacterium
TGGGAGGCATTCCAAAACCCCGTCCGACGGCTATGAATTTCGTATCACGAACAATCGCAACGGTGTCCTCAATGTTCTGGCGAATGTGGCTGCCATACCGTCAACGAAAAGAGTAGTCATGTCTCTCCTCGATATTACAGAACTGAAGAAGGCTGAACGCGAGAGACGTGAAGCATCACTTTATGCCCGAAGCCTGATTGAGGCAAGCATCGATCCCCTGATTACCATTAACGCTGATGGGAAGATCATGGATGTGAACAGTGCGGCTGAGGCTGCGACAGGAGTATCGCGCATCGATCTCATCGGCAGTGATTTTGCTGATTATTTCACCGAGCATGAAAAGGCTCAGGAAGTTTATCAGGAGGTGTTCTCGAAAGGTGTCGTTCGCGACTATGCGATCGGTGTCCGACACGTTTCCGGGCGAGTGTCGGAAGTGCTATGCAACGCATCCCTATACCGTAATGCGACGGGAGACATACAAGGTGTTTTAGCAGTTGCGCGCGATATTACGGAGCGGGTTGAAGCCGAGAAAAAGATACTGGCCAGCAATGAAATGCTGAGATCACTTACCACTGAGCTCGTGATGACGGAGGAACGCGAACGAAGACGTATTGCTGTAGATCTCCATGATAACATCGGGCAAACGTTGGCTCTTACAAAAATTAAAGTTGAATCTATACTGGGCGAGACAGCTACGGACGGAATGAGGAAACCGTTGCTGGAGATAGGCGATATGATCGATCAGTCTATTCAGCAGACAAGATCACTGATGACAGACCTAAGCCCGCCGGTCCTCTATGAACTGGGTTTGACCGCGGCTATCCAGTGGCTGTGCGAACAGGTCCAGGCCCAACACGGTCTACAGATTCTCGTCACGAATGATTTCGAGGTTCGAGGGATCGAAGAGCAAATCCAGCTTCTGCTGTTCAGAGCCACGAAAGAGCTGCTCATGAATATCGTAAAACACGCGGGCGCAAAACAAGCTCACGTGATAATTCAGGATGTCGGCGACAAAATCCGCATCACCGTCAAGGATGACGGGGTGGGTTTTGATGTCTCTGGAATTGGGCAGATGGCCAAACGTTCGGGAGGCTTCGGTCTGCTCAGCATACACGAAAGGCTCAAGTATCTCGGAGGCCTTTTTGAGATTGAAGCCAAAACGGGATGCGGCACCCGCATATCACTTGTGGCGCCGCGGAGCAGGAAAAACAGGAAAGGGAGGATAAAAAATGACCATCAGGGTTCTTCTTGCCGATGATCACAAGATTTTTCGAGACGGCCTGCGCACTTTGATCGAAAAAGAGGATGGGATGGAGGTTGTCGCCGAAGCGGAAAATGGCAGAAAAGCGCTTAAGCTTGCGGAGAAGTTGGTGCCCAACGTGGTTATAATGGACGTTACCATGCCCGACATGAATGGTATTGAAGCCACGAGAAAAATCGTGGGGCTTGCCTCCAACACCAAGGTGATTGCTTTGTCGATGCATTCGGATCGTCGTTTCGTTATCGGCATGCTGGAAGCCGGTGCATCCGGCTATCTGTTGAAGGATTGTGCCTTTGGTGAGCTTGCCGGCGCCATCCGTCAGGTCACTTCGGGAAATACCTATCTCAGTCCGAGGATTGCCGACGTCGTCGTAAAAGCATACCTGACGAAAACGCCAAATTCCACTCTGACAACGCGTACGATTCTTACTTCACGGGAGCGTGAGATACTACAACTGCTTGCAGAGGGCTTGTCAGCCAAAGAGATTGCTGCACATTTGAATCTCAGCATCAAGACTGTCGAGACGCATCGACGGAATATCATGGAAAAACTCAATATTCATACCATTGCGGAGTTGACTAAGTATGCGATCCGGGAAGGATTAGTAGCCCTCGAAACCTAATTGCGCTATTTATCTCTTTGTCGATCTTCAGCCGTCGTAAAGTCCGGTATAATTACAGTTTTATGTGAGAGTGCCGTTTTCCAAACCTATTTTACGCTCCCCAACAAAACAGCTTAAACTCATTATCCATCACCCTTCCACAGATACGCATAAAAAATCTTGCAATTCGCGCCATGATGTTTTAGTAATCAGCCACATTTTAGATAGGAGATCAATTATGTCGAGAATTTGTGAGATATGCGGGAAAAAGCCAGTTTTCGGCCATAATGTAAGCCATGCCAATAATAGGACCAAGAGAATATGGTATCCCAACCTACAGAAATTGCGCTGCATAGATAAGAAGACTGGAGCAGTAAAAAGAACAAGAGTTTGTACGAACTGCATTCGTTCTGGTTTTGTAACGAAGGCTCTATAGGGATGTATTAGCCTGCAGATTGCTATTGCTGCAAACCCCGGAGAAAAAACCCGTTTGCCAGTCGACCGAAGCTTGTTTTTAATATTGTTACCATCCTCTTTCCTGCCTTTCATTTAGAATCTACGAACCCAAAGGAATTGCCCCCATTACGTTTCAGGGAACCACGCTGCATGGCCGCCTTGGGCGAACAAAGACGATGTTGATATCGTCAAACGTTCCTTTGTGTCGCGGCACATTTTTATCTCGAGTATTCCCCTTCATGCGGGCCAGCTACATAACCACACGCATTCGGTCCGGCGATTAAATTCTACCAGTAATTAATCTTCCCTTGACATAGACACCTTTATTGATATGATCAAAAAAAGCTTCATAACAAGTAACTGAAAGAAATTCGTGACTTCAATGGCGGTGAGCCCAATAACCTTCCCTACAACGCGCTGGCGGCTATCAGAAAGTGATAGGGACATACAGGACATGCTGGCGAGAGAGCTCTCAATTCACCGCATCGTTTCTCGCATACTGACCAGTCGACAGATTATGACGCCAGACGATGCCAACAGATACCTGTATCCTTCCTTGCATAATTTGCACAATCCGCTCCTAATGAAGGACATGCAAAAAGGTGTTCAGCGGCTCATCAAGGCCATCAATGCTCACGAAAAAATAGTAATTTACGGTGACTATGACGCGGACGGAGTAACGTCCGTTGCCGTACTTATGAAATTTCTTTCTGATATCGTTAATACGGTTTCATATTACATCCCGGATCGTATTGAGGAAGGGTACGGCTTAAACGGTCATGCTATTGAAAAGATGAAGGCTGACGGTGTCACCTTGCTTATAACCGTCGATTGTGGCATCTCCGATCATGAGCAGATCTCTTATGCCAAATCATGTGGTATAGACACTATTATTCTAGATCACCATGAAGTCCCACAGAATCTTCCCGACGCCCTGGCAATAATCAATCAGAACCGCAAAGACTGCAACTTCCCCTTTAAGGATCTTGCCGCTGTAGGCATAGTTTTTAATTTTCTCATTGCACTCAGAGGAAGACTGCGAAAAGACGGTTTTTGGTTTAATAAAAAATATCCGAACCTGCGAGAATATCTTGACCTTGTTGCCTTGGGAACCATCGGCGACATATGCCCACTTGTGGATGAGAACAGAATATTCGCGAAAATTGGCCTCGACTTGATCACAGAGTGCAAAAGAGTGGGGCTGAAGGCTTTAAAGGAGATCTGTCGCGTCGAAAATCAGGTCATCGACTCCGGAAAGGCCTCCTTCTGCCTTATTCCAAGGATCAATGCAGCGGGTCGCGTTGCATCTGCAAACGAGGCGGTTCAACTTCTCTTAACTGAAAACATTGAAGAGGCAAGGTTAATCGCTCAAAATCTCGAAACGTATAACCGTAAGCGACAGGCCGTGGAAAGAAACATACTGAATGACATACTGGAGGAAATCAATAAAAAGACAGACTCTGAAAAAGTACGATCGCTCGTGTTTGCCTCAGATAAATGGCACCCAGGAGTAATTGGTATAGTGGCTTCAAAACTCGTCGATCGATTTTGTAGGCCCACTATTTTAATAAGTCTCAAAGATGGCATCGGCAAAGGTTCTGGAAGGAGTGTCGCCGATTTTAACATATACGAGGGCTTGAAAGAATGTCATTCTTTATTGTTATCATACGGAGGACACCGGTACGCAGCAGGGATATCGATCAAGGAGGAATACATCAAGGAATTCTCAGGAATGTTCGAAGATGTTATCAGTAAGGAGATTCACGACTCGGCTTTTGTTTCTCAAACCAACATTGATGCCGTATGTAATCTCAGTGATATAACTTACGAACTCATATCGCAGATCGGGAGACTTGCCCCTTTCGGCAGTGGCAATCCGGAACCAATCCTCTGCGTAAGGAATGTCAACGTTGCTTCACAATCCGTAGTCGGCAACAACCATTTATGTATGCGTGTTAAGGGCGACGGCATGGCGTACAATTCCATCTGGTTCAATAAGGGTCATCTTATCAATTTCCTCTCAGGGCCTGCATTAGACATCGCCTTCACGCCTCATATCAGTAACTGGAATGGCGTTTATGATATACAACTTAAGATGAAAGATATGTCCCTGCCCGCCAGTCAGTGATAATCATCTTCCACTTTCATATTTGCCTATTCCCATCGGCACTCGTCAATAGCCAGTTTATCGTCTTGAGCATCCCCAGCATCCCGTCGTCTTCCGTCGTTCCCTCTCTTCCTCAGGCAGACATTCTCTAACATCATAATAGTCCGACATATTTATTCCTTCCGATGAAAGAAAATTATTCTTGATCTAAAGCCACCTTTTTCGACGCCGATAAGATTTAACGTCTTTATACGCCTTTAAAGTACCTGATGCACCCATACCCAGGTAAAATTCCTTTATATCAGGATTCTCGACAAGGTTTTTTGCCGCGCCTTCCATAACTATCTTTCCGTTCTCCATTACGTAGCCATAGTCAGAAATTTGCAGGGCCATATTCGCATTCTGTTCCACCAGGACGATACTCGTCTCCTGCTCCTCGTTTATCTTTTTTATGATCTCAAATATTTCTCTCACTACCATGGGAGCAAGCCCAAGGGAAGGCTCATCCAAGAGCAACAGCACAGGATGGGCCATCAACGCCCTTCCCATAACAATCATCTGAAGCTCTCCGCCGCTGCAGTATCCTGCGAGCATTTTTCTCCGTTTCATTATGGCAGGGAAATAATGATAGACCATTTCAAGATCCTTTTTATACGGTTTCTGCCATCGTATTGCCGTACCGACAATCAGGTTTTCTTCCACAGTCAAATATTTGAAAGGCTGGCGCCCTTCGAGAACCTGAATTATACCTTTACGCGTGATGAATTCCGGAGCACAATTCTGAATGGGAAATCCGTCGTACGAGATTGTACCATCTGTCACCTTGCCATTTTCCGTCTTAAGCAATCCCGAAATGGCTTTCAACGTCGTCGTTTTTCCCGCGCCATTGGTTCCGATAAGCGATGTGATAGACCCCCTCCTAACAACGAGAGATACTCCCTTGAGGACCTGAATTACGTCCGAATAGACCACAGAAATATTATTGATCTCAAGAATAGCACTGTCACTCATTGGGAATGCCTCAGTAAGCAAATGGCCATAGCTTGAAGTTGGAACGAATAATACGCCATACCTCAGCAAGTCCTCTCGGCTCGGTGAGAATAAAGAGGACTATGGCTGTCCCAAAAAAGAATTCTTTTAAAGGGGCCACATTCAAACCGGAATCAGCAAGTACACCCATATTTAACACGATACCCGTAAGCCACCGCAAAATTTCATTTAAAAAGGTTATAAACGCTGCTCCATAGATGGAGCCTGAAATGCTTCCCAGTCCTCCAATGATGACCATAGCGATATACTCTACGGAAAGACCCAGGGTAAATGGTTCAGCTGTAATGCTAACCATATAATAAGCCCATATGGCACCTGCAAATCCGGCAAAAAAGGAACTGATCCCAAAAGACAGCAGCTTATATCTGAAAAGAGGAATCCCCATCCCCTCAGCAGCCCTGTCATTATCGCGAATAGCAATGAAGGCCCTGCCATACTTCGTCCGCTTGAGATTAACTGCAATCCATATCGTTATGAGAAGACACCCAAATATAAGGAAAAAGAAGCTCCTATCACTCTCGAATTCAATTCCGAAAATATTCGGCCGCGGAATGGTTATCCCCACGGTGCCCTTCGTGAGACTTTCCCAGTGTACCAAGACATATTCGATGATAATCTGGCCTGCAAGTGTTGCGATCGTGAGATAGAGACCTTTAAGGCGCCCTGAGGGAATGCCGAAAAGCATGCCTGCCAAGGCTGAGATCAGGCCGGCGATAGGAAGGTTCAGAAGAAAAGGAATGTTTGACGACGTTGCAAGTATTGCGGATGCATAGGCCCCGACTCCAATGAAAGCCCCATGGCCTAGGGATATCTGCCCCGTATATCCGATAAGGATATTCAGCCCTATTGCTGCAATAGACGCTATTCCCACCATGTTCAGAACATGAAGGAAATAGGAACTGCTAATGAAGGGCAAGATTACAAAGAGCGAAAAAATGCCTATGCCCGACCACAGCCTGCCAAAATCGGTTTCGCAGATGGTAATTTCCTGTTCATACCGCTCCTTATAATTACCGCAGGGATGGAAGTTTAGTTTTTTCATTTTTCACACCCGTTCAATCTCCGCCAGACCGAAAAGGCCGTAAGGCTTTACCATAAGTATAAACACAAGAATGACATAAGGGAGCACGTCACTTAATGACGGCGAAATATAGCCTCCGGTGAATGTTTCGAGGAGTCCTATAATAAGACCGCCAATAACGGCGCCGCCTATACTGTCCAATCCCCCCAGGATAACAACAGGAAACACCTTGAGTCCGATCGCACTGAGATCATGGACGTTTATGCCGTTTATGATGCCAAGAACTATGCCGCTCATACCGGACACAAGCGCGGCAATAGCCCAAGATAGAGCGAATACCTTCTGAACATGAACGCCCAGCGACAGGGCGGCCTTTTGATTGTCGGCAACGGACCTCATAAATATACCCTGCGATGAATACTTAAAGAATAGTCCAAAGAGTATAAGAAAAATGATTCCGATAATCAGGGCTGCCGTATAGGCCGGTGGTATGTTAATCACATCCCACTGAATACCGAGAAATTCCGGTAAAAAGGGGGGATACATCTGTAGATTTCCTCCCCACACGAGGAGCATAAGGCCTTTGAACATCGATGCCAGTCCCACTGTCAGCATTATTACATAGATTAGAGGCTCGCCGATGAGGGGACGTAAGAAAAACCGCTCTATCATGAATCCCAAGATAAAGCAGCATGCAAGGGTTACGATGAACGCGACAGCTATTGGCAATTTCACCCACGTTACCATGGCGAGAAAAAAGAAGGCGCCTATGGCAAGAAGTTCCCCATGGGCAAAATTGAGTACACTCGAAGACTTAAAAATCATAACAAAGCCCATGGCAGATAGGCCATACAGGAACCCTATGCTTATGCCGTTTACGAGAAGTTGAAGAAAGAAATTCATAAACCGTTCTCTAATTTACATTGATCACTCTGACACTTGTTTCAATTTCGCCAACCTGGCCGTCCCGATACTGGATCTTTGTTTTAACATCAACTTCATCCATGCCCGTGTACATGGCCCGAATAAGTGGCAGGTACAACCCATAAATGAATCTTCGCCGGACTTTTCCCGTTCTCGTCAGCTCTTCATCATCGGCATCCAGGAGTTTATAAAGCAATATGAATTTACGGATCTTCATAGGGTCTGGTAAATTACTATTCACCTTCCTTACTTCATTGAGTATGAGGTTCTCAACCGCCGCCTGTTGTGACAGATCTATGTAAGTCGTGTACGGGATCATACGCTCCTCAGCCCAATTACCCACATTACCCATGTCTATATTAATAAGTGCCGTTATGTAAGGACGACCCTCGCCGAACATCACAGCTTCCTTGATGTAGGGGCTGAACTTGAGGCGCGTCTCGATAAAATCCGGCGAAAAGGCCGCCCCATCCTTATTTTTTATAATGTCTCCCTTGCGCCCGATGATTACGAGATGACCGTCTCCATCTATATAACCGGCATCGCCTGTTTTGAGCCATCCGTTGTTAAAGGCTTCTTCAGTCGCCTTAAAATCGTTGTAATAGCCAAGAAAGTTTGAATCGCTTTGCACCAGAACTTCCTGATCATCCGCAATTGCAACGTATGTCCTCGGCAAGGGTTTCCCCACTGACTCGAGTTTGACTTCGTTATCGGGCTGGACCTGGAATATCCCTCCGGACTCGGTTAGACCATAGCATTGCTTCAGATTTAATCCGAGAGCACGGAAAAAATGAATCACGTCGGGACTGATGGGATGACCTCCTGTGAAGGCGCTCTTGATACCCGAGCATCCCACTCGATCAAGCAACGGCCGGTATATCCCGCAAGACAAGATACGGCAAAGCAGATCCAGATAACCGGGAATGGCTTCTCTTCTTGACTGGAGTTCGACAACCTTCCTCCCGACTCTTACTGATATGGAAAAAAGCTTACGCCTGATAAATCCGGCATCGTCCATTTTCACCAGGATACGTGAAGCAAGATCTTCCCAGAACCGTGATGACGTAATGACGATCGAGGGACCTATTTCACGGAAGTCCTCCGTCATTGTATCGGGCATCTCGGGAAAATTCACCGTCATCCCACCCGTAAGAGCCACCCCGACACTGCACATTTGATCCACAATCCACGCAGGTGGCGATATGGAAATCCAGTTATCATCGGAACTGACAGGTACTGATTCTATCCATTTTCTCGCCATTTCAGTGATATTGCGATGGGACAACATGGCAAGTTTTGAAATGCCTGTTGTGCCGGAGGTTTGGATCATTATCGCCACGCTATCACGCCTGCCCTTCTGCAATTCCCTAACAAATAAATCAGGACTTTCGCGGTCAAGTTTTTCACCAAGCTCTAAAAGATCGGAAAAACTCAGCAGCCAAGTATTATCCCTGTATATTCGCATACCGGTTGGGTCTATATAAATGACACGGCGGACATGAGCCAGTCGTTGGCGCATATTGATCAGCTTATCAACCTGCTCTTGGTTTTGCGCGATAACAAAGGCTGCCTTGACGCGATTAAGAGTGTGACACAATTCTTCAGACACGGAGGTGGTAAATAGATTAAGTGATACACCGCCAACAGCCTGGCAACCTATTTCGGAAAAGAGCCACTCTGGGATATTGTCCGTGACGATGCCGACATTATCCCCTCTCTTGAGCCCGATCTTGCCCAAGCCGAGGCCCGTGTTTTTAACATAACGGTAATAGTCCAACCAGCTGTAAGTCTGCCAGATTCCGTATGACTTTTCTCGAATAGCCGTCGCCCACGATCCTAACCTCTCCGACTGCATCAACAGGATCTGCGGCAGCGTGTATTGGGTGACAGCTGTGAGATCGCCATCTTCTGTCCGTCTTCGATTCACCTGCATGTACCCTCCCCTACGCACTGCTGGTATCCCCGAGATATGCCTTGATAACCTCCGGGTGTTCACGAATCTCCTCCGGGTCTCCTTCCGCCATCTTCTCCCCAAAGTTCAAAACGACAATGCGATGAGAGATGCTCATGACCACGGACATGTCATGCTCTACCAGAATCATCGTTTGACCCCATGCCTTGTTCATCTCTGTTAAAAAACGCACCATGTCTTCCTTCTCTTCCAGGTTCATTCCCGCAAACGGTTCATCCAGAATCAAGAGTGCCGGCTCCAAGGCCAGTGCACGGCCAAGTTCAACTCTTTTCATTAGACCATAGGGCAATGATCCCACGGTTTTTTTCCTGATGGCCTGGATCTCCAAAAAATCGATCAATTCTTCGACTGCACGACGCTGATGAATTTCTTCCTTCCGAATCGAAGATGAAAAAAGACTAGCACCAACAATCCCATAATTACAGTGATCATGTCGGGCGAGCAGCATATTTGATAACACTGACATGCCGGGAAAAAGCTCAATATTTTGGAATGTCCTGCCAATGCCTAAGCGCGCAAAGCGGTGAGGCTGCAGATGTGTTATATCCTTTCCGTTAAACACGATGCGGCCGACCTGCGGTCTGTAAAAACCTGTCATACAATTTAGTAGGCTAGTCTTCCCTGCGCCGTTCGGCCCGATGATGGCTACCAATTCCCCTGTCCGCACAGAAATATCGACGCTATTAAGCGCTTTGACGCCGCCGAAACTCAAGGAAAGATTTCTTACCTCAAGTTCAGCAGCCTTCTTTTCCGGGCTCCGGGAATCGAATATGCTAGGTTTTCCTCGATATGCTCTCATAAATCGACTGCCGTCATTTCAACAATTTAATCTTTTCCTTCGAAGGGTCGAAAAAATTAGTCAAGGGGGTAAAGGATCCGTCTTCCCCGATTTTTACAATCCTCGCCTTGAATGATGCGCCGTGGTCACTTGCGGTATAAGTGACATTCGGCACAATGCCTCCAAAATTCTCATTCTTAAAAGACTCCATCGCCTTATTGATAGTTTCTCTGTTTATCTCCTTATACCTCTCATTGGCGCGGATAAATGCCCTCTCCATGATCATGCCCACAACTATGCCCTCCCAGTATGATGCGTCGAATTTTGAAACCGTTTTGTAACGCTTCCAGAGTTCAGTCATAACCTTAATGCCCTCGCTCTTGTCACCAGGAAGACCTCCGGGAAACTGGATGCGAAGCCTGTCCCTTATCAGACCTTTACCAAGTCGGAAGAAATCCGGATCTGTCGACGTCCATGCACCAAGGAACAGAGGGTTATATTTTATTCGGTCGGCACTCTTAAAAGCCGTTATAATGGTCGCAGGAAGCATTTGCATAAATATATATTCCGCACCTTTTCTCTGTAGACGGAGCAACTCGGTGGTTAAGTCCACAATCTTGGGGGGGAACTCTTCAATGGCCACTATATTTACGTCAATCTTCTTTGCGTAATTCGAGCAAGGTTCATGGATAGAACGACCATAGGCGTTATTGTAAGTCAGTAGACCGACTCTTGGTGCGTCCTTCCCTTTGTGGATGGCACGTATATATGCAAGTATAGCGTAACTGTCCATCCGATAACTCCCAAAGGGCAAATACATGTAATTGACCGGAGCTTCAAGGAGCTCCCAGCTAGTCGAGTAATTAATAGTCGGTATCTTATATTGCTGGATGATCGGTTTGACTGCCAAGCCCTCTCCGGCTCCCCACGTAGCAATCATATCTACCTGATCCTGGATGGCGAACCTCTTGGCGGCAGCAATCGCCTCTGGAACCTTGTACCCCGTATCTACGAGTATCATCTCGATCCTGTTTCCGCCAACGCCCCCTTTAACCTCGTTTACGTAACGGAAATAATCCCGTTGACCCTTCGCATGAAACTGTCCCCAGGACGACGCAGGTCCCGTCATATTTATTGCAGCCCCAACCTTGATTGTCTTTGCATATCCCGCTGAATGAAAGAGACAAATCATTAGACACGTTATTGTTGAACAGACAATTACACCGAATTTCTTCCTCATTTCATCCCCCCTCGGAAATAAAAAAAAGGCCTGGAAGATCCACGGCCTTTCGCAAAAAAAAGCCGTCGGCAGAATTTGGTCTGCCCACGGCTACCTTAAAAAATCTTAGGTCATAAGCGCGGCAGGCAGACCTCCCTGAAAAAGCTATCAAAACCAAAAAAACATTCTGCCTGTCTACGTATCATGTCCTTTATTCCAAGCGTTGTCCCATATCGCTACGCATTTATAACGCTAATCAAGAACCCTGTCAAGAAAAATTCTATTCCTTTTATACTGCCCCGAGCTTTTCAATCCTGTACCTTAGTGAATCAAAACTTACCTGAAGCATCTCAGCGGCCTTGGTTTTGGACCCCCCTGCCTTTTTTAGGGCTTTTTCTATCAGCTGTTTTTCATACTTTGCCACTTCTTCATTCAGGTTCAATCCGTCATCGGGTATGTCCATATCAGTAAACCTTCCACTTTCACGGAGTGCACCAGAAAGATCAAGATTATCGGGCAGAATTATGTTGGATGTCTCGAGGGCCACACTTCGTTCAATAATATTTTCAAGTTCTCTTACGTTTCCGGGGAAAGGATATTTCATGAGAAGTTCCATGGCATAGGAAGATATTGTTCTAATCTCTTTATTGAATTCTTTCGAACACTTTGCAATGAAATGTTTTGTTAAAACGGGTATATCCTCTTTCCTTTCTCTTAAGGGAGGAAGTCTGATAGGTATGACATTCAGGCGAAAATATAGATCTTCCCTGAAGGAACCTTCCTTGACTTTCTCTTCCAGATTCTTGTTCGTTGCTGATATAACCCTGACATCGACCTTTTTTTCCTCCGTCCCACCTACCCTTCTAAATGTCTTTTCCTGGACGACTCGAAGAAGCTTTACCTGAAGAAGTGGTGGTAAGTCTCCGATTTCGTCCAGAAATATTGTTCCACCTCGCGCGATCTCAAAGAGCCCCGATTTGTCTCCGTAAGCGCCCGTAAAGGCCCCCTTCACGTAACCGAACAATTCGCTTTCGAGGAGGCTTTCCGGGACGCCACCACAATTAATCACCTCAAAGGGCATATTCTTCCTTGGGCTATTTTCATGTATGGCCCTCGCTACAAGTTCCTTGCCTGTTCCGCTCTCACCTAAGATCAGCACGTTGGTGGGTGTTTCGGCTACCTTCTTAATGAGTGAA
This sequence comes from Syntrophales bacterium, assembly GCA_035685925.1. Taxonomy (GTDB): domain Bacteria; phylum Desulfobacterota; class Syntrophia; order Syntrophales; family UBA2185; genus Fen-1135. The sequence goes on from DASRZZ010000019.1 coordinate 12,586, forward strand.
TACACCTTAAGCATACCCTTGCTCTTGCCAATCATATTCCCAAAGGATACCGCATCCGCCACTTCTTTAATAAACAAAGCATCTTCTCTCTTCACGCCTTTCCTATCGAGGGCGCTACTGACAATGGTCTTTATATCCTCTATATTGAATCCCTTCTCTATATAATCATAGGCGCCTTCCTTCATAGCTGACACAGCTGTTTCCGGCGATGCATAAGCAGTAATCAGGATTACTATAGCTTCCTGACTAATCTCCTTGACGGATTTCAGAAATTCTATGCCATCTACTTTCGGCATCTTCAAATCCGTAAGTATGAGATCAAATTTCTGTTTCTTGCATTGATTCAGGGCTTTGGAAGCATCAGGTGCAGTTGTTACATGATAGCCTTCCCTGGCCAACATGATCTCGAGAAATTCCCTCATCCCTTCGTCATCATCTACTACTAATATTTTTGCCACAACTTTCTCCTTGTGAAAAGAATTGATTTGCCTCCCGAATGAACTCATTCATCAAATCACAGGTAAAGAAACCGTGGAGACCGTCCCTTTTTCGACGCCCCTTCTTATGAAAATCTTTCCCTTATATCCTTCAACGATTCTATTGACTATGGCGAGGCCCAGGCCCGTTCCTCTTTCCTTTGTTGTGAAAAATGGTTCAAATATCCTATCCTGATACTTTTCATCGATGCCGGAACCTGTGTCACTCACCTGTATCTGGACAGACTCGCCATGATCACCATTATATATCTTCCTCGTATCCACAGACAGCTCACCGCCTTCAGGCATAGATTGAACTGCATTCATGACAAGGTTCCATATAACTTCCCTTATTTCTGTACGGTTGGCATAAATGCTGACCTTATCCGATAGTTCAAGATGAACTCTTATGTCATTATTCCAGTCAGGCAAGTAATGAATAGATTCTATCACACCTTCGATAATTTCTTTTATGAAAATCCTCTCACGATCTCCCGGCGCCTGCCTTGCGAGCAACAGAAAATCCTTTATGACGTGATCCAGCTGATCCTTGCCCTTGAGAATGATCTGCATGAGCTTCTTATCCACCGCACTCAGTTGAAGGTCCCTTTTCAAAATCTGGATCGACCCGCTAAGCGAGGCAAGAGGATTCCGCATCTCATGAGCAAGGCCGGCTGCCATCTCTCCGATAATGGCCAATCTCTTATTTCTTTCTAAGGCCTCTTCCATTTCCATCAGAGAGGTGACGTCCTGAAAGATGACAATGCTGCCTATCCTGCTTCCAGCACTGTCCTTGAGAGGTGATATCAAGCAATTCAAGATAAGTTTACTGTTATTCTGACGAGTAAATTCTACATGGTGTCTATCTTTCGAATAGTGTCTGTCATCATTTCCCTCAATTTTCTTCTGTATCTTGGCGAAGCATGGAAACACATCTAGAATATGTCTATTTTCGACTTGAACAAAGGTCAATCCGGAAATCTCCTCTGCGGCTCTGTTAAAGGATTTTATCTTGCCCTGGAGGTTGATTGTCATAATGCCTGTTTCGACCGATTCAATTATACTCCTGTATAATAAATCAAGTTGATCGAAAGCCGTCTCCTTTTCGGACAGAAGAGTTCTCATCCTTCTTTCCTGTTCAACTACAAAACTGGCGAGGAGCCCAATTATATAGAAAGACAATAGTTGAATGAGAATCCTCGAAAAGACATAGCCCGCCCCTAAATTATAATCGTGAACAGATATGGCGTTCATAAGCGGAACAATCCCGTAATATTCCAGATCGATCAATAAGCCGTATAGAATGCCTGAGGCCGAGGCGATTATGAGTCCACCTCTCTTTTCTAGAAACAAGACCGAGTATATGATGACCAAGGGATAAAGGACTGAATATGTACTGCTGATTCCGCCGGTAATATACACAAGGAAAGTTATTAAGACTACATCGATGAGGGCCTGGATATATACGCTTAGTCCAATTTTTTTGACGAATTTCAGAACGAACAGATAAGCTAGCGAAAGGCAATAGGTAAACGCACAGAGTACATAGAGCAATGTCAGGACTTTCGCAGGAAAGATTTCTGTCTCCTGAATATTGATAAATGTTATAACCATCAACAGAAATGTAACGATGACCACTCGCGACAGCATAAGCCATCGAAATCTCGTGTCTATGTTTCCTTCCTGTAATGATAGAACACGCATTTTACAAACACCCGCTTTCAATTCAGCTCTATGGACTTTTTCTTGTCGCTTATGAACCTGGCATTACACTCGGACTCTGCTGTATCTATAGTTCGGCGTATGCTATAATATTTTACAAATTTAATCTAACGAAATTAAGATGTTCACAAATTGAATATCCGTATCATCGAGCTATTAATAGCCAGCAAGCTAGCAGATATTTGGATATTTTAGATTGCAAAATAAATCCATGCTTTGTTGGATATTATGCAGCGGCTATTGATTCCTCTTCTCTGCGCCTTTATCGCCGGCATCACGACTGGTCATTTATGTTGCGTTGCCGATGCCACACAAGAAATGTTCCTTCTGCTTTACTTGATGCTTCTCATGTCTTTGCAGATAGCCGATGCCTCCTGTCAGGGGAGTCCCACGCATATATTCCATGTCCCGTATGCAAAGACCCGAAACGAATTAACTATTGCGCTTCAGTGCTTTATATGCTATCGAACAACTCTTTTTTCTGTATCAAAAAATACTATATAATGCGTTTATCGGCAGAAGGATGGTCATCATTGATCTCTTGGTGAGTGGGTAATGTCATGGAAATTATAACAGCCGTCAGAGGATTTAAGGACATCCTCCCAAAGGAAACAGGGAAATGGCAATATATCGAGAAATTAGCACGCGAAATACTTGCTGATTTCGGTTTCCGGGAGATAAGGATCCCCATTCTCGAAAAGACAGAACTTTTCAAAAGAAGTATCGGCGAATCCACTGATATAGTGGAGAAGGAGATGTACACATTTCTTGATCGCGGGGATGAATATCTGACACTGCGACCTGAGGCAACGGCATCCGTCATACGCGCATACCTTGAACATGCCATGTATTCACAAGATCCCGTGGCAAGACTTTTTACTATTGGCCCAATGTTCAGACGCGAAAGACCGCAAAAGGGAAGATACAGGCAATTTCACCAGATCAATGCTGAGGTTCTGGGGCTCGATGATCCCCGCACAGATGCTGAGGTAATTCTCGTGCTCCTGCAATTTCTCATGCGCGCAGAGATTTCGGATTTACGACTGCAAATTAATTCCCTCGGATGCAAAGAGTGCCGTCCTTCATTTAGGAAGGCATTAAGTGATTTCTTGCGCGGAAAAGAAGGGCAACTCTGCAAGGATTGTCAGAGGCGCCTTGGTGCGAATCCCTTACGTGTCTTTGATTGCAAGATGGTAGACTGTATCAGGGTAATTAATGATGCCCCGCAAATCATTGACTTCTTGTGTCCCGACTGTTTGGACCATTTCACAAAGGTAAAAGAGGCTCTGAGCATGTTTGAAATAGGCTTTGAAGTGAACTCAAAGATGGTTCGCGGCCTGGATTACTATGCAAAGACAACCTTTGAAGTAGTGACAGAACATCTCGGCGCCCAGAATGCAGTCGCCGGTGGAGGCCGTTACGATGGCCTTCTGAAGGATCTTGGCGGACCTGATATCCCCGGGATCGGATTTGCTATTGGAATTGAAAGGCTGATATCAATTTCGTCTCTGGCAGACGAGAAATTCTTCGCGCCGCCGCAATTGTTCATAGCCGCCATAGGAGATAGAGCGCAGAACCTCGCATTCTATGTCTGCAATCGCTTGCGCACGATAGGAATTCAAGCGGAGATGGGTTATGGAGGGAAAAGCCTCAAAAGCCAAATGAAGAGGGCCGACAAGCTCTTTTCTCGTTATGCGCTCATACTCGGCGAAAGAGAAATATCGGAAAACAAGGCCGAGTTTCGGGATATGCGGCAAGGAACACAGGAAACCATAGTCCTTGACCACCTGGAAGAAACCATTACAAGAATTGTGAAAGGGAGCTGAGCGCTGTGTCTGATTTCGTGACAGTTAGGAAAAGAACGCACTATTGCGGAAACCTCTCTATTTCCAATTTCGGCGAGGAAGTAATCCTCATGGGTTGGGTAAATAGAAGAAGGGACCATGGAGGTGTTATTTTTATTGACCTCCGAGATCGCGAGGGACTGGCCCAGATTGTGTTTAACCCGGATATCAGCCCAGAAAGCCACAAGGAGGCACACACGATCAGAAACGAATTTGTCCTGGCAGTGCGCGGCAAGGTGCAAAGAAGACCAGAAGGCATGGAAAATCCTGACCTGAAAAGCGGTTCGATTGAAGTCATGGTCTTAGAACTCGAAATCCTGAGTGAAGCCAAGACGCCACCCTTTGTCCTGAACGAGGCCGCAGATGTATCTGAAACCGTCCGTTTAAAGTACCGATACCTGGATCTGCGCCGCCCGGAGACACAGAAGAATCTTATCCTGAGAAGCAAGATTGCAGCTGAAACGCGCCGCTATTACCAGGAAAACGGCTTCATTGAAGTGGAAACACCATTTCTTACAAAAAGCACGCCTGAAGGAGCACGTGACTATCTCGTCCCTAGCCGAATTAATCCGGGTATGTTCTATGCCCTGCCCCAGTCACCTCAGCTCTTCAAACAGCTCTTGATGGTTTCCGGATTTGACAGATATTACCAGATCGTCAGGTGTTTCCGTGACGAAGACCTAAGAGCCGATAGGCAACCTGAGTTTACACAGATTGATGTTGAGATGTCATTTATAGCCGAGGATGATATCTATCGAATTACGGAAGGACTCATAACACATCTCTTCAGTACGTGCCTCAATACAGAATTGGAGGTCCCATTTCCTAAAATATCTTATGCGTATGCCATGGAGAGATACGGCCGTGACAACCCCGATATCCGTTTTGCTCTGGAATTGAGAGATGTCACATCCATCGTAAGGAACTCAGCATTAAAGGTTTTTCAGGAAGTTGCAAATGCGGGTGGTGTGGTCAAGGCTATGAAGATCGAGGACGGAAAAAGTCTTACCCGGAAAGATCTCGATGGTCTAACCGATTATGTGAGCGCCTACGGCGCAAAAGGCCTTGCCTGGGCCAGAGTGACTCCTGAGGGCTGGACATCACCGATATTTAAGTTTCTAACAACTGCGGAAGTTAAAAATATAAACGATAGAATGGAAGTAAAAGTGGGCGACGTAATCGTATTTCTCGCCGATTCTCCGTCTATTGTGAACGATGCCATGGGAAATCTCAGAACCCACCTCGCCAAGAAGTTGAATCTCCCTGGGACTAAGCAATATTCCTTTGTGTGGGTAAATGAATTTCCCCTGTTTGAATTTAGTGATGCGGAAAAGAGATATGTCTCCAAGCACCACCCATTCACGTCGCTTGTTGCGGAAGACCTTCCCTTTCTTGCAACGTATCCGGGCAGGGTTAGAGCAAGGGCCTATGACCTCGTACTGAACGGAACGGAGATAGGCGGGGGAAGCATCCGCATCCATAGGCAGGATATCCAGTCTCTGATTTTCAGGACCCTTGGCATGGATGACGAAGAAGCGAGGAGAAAATTCGGCTTTCTCCTCGATGCCCTGGAGTATGGGACGCCGCCACATGGAGGTATTGCTCTGGGTTTCGACCGGCTCGTCATGTTAATGTCGGGTGTCGAGAGCATCAGGGATGTGATCGCATTTCCTAAGACACAGAAAGCGACGTGTCTGCTTACGGATGCGCCGTCCGAGGTAAGTATCGAGCAACTTATGGAACTTTCCCTAAAAATCGTCTAGTCCTTGAATATAATTTCTGTTGACAAGGCAATCGACTTTTTATTAATCTTGCACATGAAAACCACAATTTTTGCGGCTTTTTGTCCACGTGTAACGTCAATGTCGGTGATTGGGAAAAGCTGATGACAAATTGTCGATGTATAAACATCTTTATGGATAACTTCACCGTGCTTGCCTTAATGCCCCTTTCCCAAGGATGTGCGGCACAGCAGCAAGTTGGAAACAGAAGAATGAAGGCAGGTACAGCTAAACCCTATTTGCCTCAGCAGCAGGCAAATTTACCGGTAGACTGAAACCCGTGGCATAATCCCAACGGAGGGCACAACTGGTTTCAGCGTGCCCTCTTTTTTTTAAGAAAGAAATCGGAGCATTCACTATGGCAAAATGGAATAAAGAAAGAAGGGTTCTCGACCACGAACATACAAGCTTCTGGAGACATGAGCTGAGGGACGTGGAAGAACCAAATTTACAGAAAGGTGTCTTCCCTTATGACGAGGTAAGCAGGATTGATTTCGATCATAAGATTATACCCATAAACCCGGCGGAAGACATTTTCATAACGGACACAACCTTCAGGGACGGACAGCAGGCAAGGCCTCCGTACACGACAAAGCAGATTGTCGATTTATACTCCTTAATGAGTACGCTGGGCGGCCCGAACGGCGTAATCAGACAGTCCGAGTTCTTTCTGTACAGTAAGAAAGACCGGGATGCCGTAGAAAAATGTCTTGAATTGGGCCTCAGGTACCCGGAGATCACCGGCTGGATTAGGGCAGAGAAAGAGGACATCAGATTGGTTAAGGAAGCGGGGCTTCCAGAAACGGGCATACTCACATCCGTATCCGATTACCACATCTTTCTGAAGCTTAACACTACCAGAAAAAAGGCACTCGATTCTTACCTCGGAATCGTCAAGGATATTTTGGCCGAAGGCATCATACCAAGGTGTCACTTTGAAGATCTTACGCGGGCTGAGATTTATGGTTTTTGCGTTCCCTTTGCCGCCGAGCTGATGAATCTCCGTAAGGAAAGCGGTATGGACATTAAGATCAGGCTTTGCGATACCATGGGTTATGGCGTAACGTATCCAGGCGCGTCACTGCCCCGCAGTGTTGATAAATTGATCAGAGCCTTTGTAGATGACGCCGGTGTGCCCGGCCATTTGCTCGAATGGCACGGCCACAACGATTTCCACAAGGCCTTGATTAATGCGACTACGGCCTGGCTCTATGGCTGTGGTGGCGCAAATGGGACGCTTCTCGGCCTCGGAGAACGGACGGGCAATGCCCCCGTAGAGGGTCTCATCATTGAATATATAGGACTTCGGGGAACAAATAATAAAGCAGATACTACCGTTATTACCGATATAGCCAATTATTTTGAAAGCGAAATAGGGGTGAAAATTCCTGCCAATTATCCATTGGTGGGCGCGGAATTCAATATAACCAAGGCCGGCATTCATGCCGACGGCCTGATCAAGAATGAGGAGATCTATAATATATTCGATACAACAAAGATATTGAAGAGGCCAATTGTAACCATGGTTACCGATAAGTCAGGAAAAGCGGGCATCGCTCACTGGATTAACGCGCGCCTTAGCGCGAAAGGTCAAGGGGTGATCGATAAGAAACATCCCGGCGTTTCCAAGATCCACAAATGGGTCACGGAACAGTACGATGCCGGGAGGGCAACTGGCATATCCCACGAAGAACTTGAGAAACTAGTGCGAAAATATCTTCCTGAATTGTTCATGTCCGATCTTGAGAAGATCAAGTACATGGCGACGCAGGTGGCAATGGATGTTGTGAAGCAGGTAATAGAGCACCCAATTATGAAGACGATGAAAGCGGAGCTCCAGGAACCGATCATGCAGCAGACAATCGAAGAAAACCCGTCCATACAGTTCGCCTACGTTGTGGATATGAATGGGAAAAAGACGACGAGAAACATTACCAATATCGCGGACAGGGCGAAATATGAAAACTACGGTGTCGGTACCGATCAGTCAGACCGCGAATGGTTCATCAAGCCTCTGCAAAGCGGCAAGATGTATGTCACGAACTTCTACATTTCAAAAATGACGGGGGCACTCTGCATAACTGTTTCCGCCCCTATCCTCGACGAAAACGACGAGATGGTCGGCATATTCGGAGTGGATATAAAGTTTGAGGATTGGGTAAAAAGCGTGGAGCACATGGCCGAGGCAACACAGATCGCCCTCAGGGAAGAGTATGAGGCTAAATCCAAGCTGGATCGCTGGATCTAATAATCGCTGTCCTCGTCTACCATCCACTGATCATACGGACACTGCCACGCATGCCTTGAAGGTGGAGATACTTCCTTGATGAATCTGGAGGGGATCTGGTTTACGCTGCCGATCCCCTTTTTGTAGCTCACTTGCGGGTAGCAGATATAAAGCTGGTCCTTTGCCCGGGTTGTGGCAACATAAAATAGCCTCCTTTCTTCTTCCTCACCCCCCTGGTCTTTCAAGCTACGCGCCAGCGGCAACATTCCGTCCGAGCACCAAATCATGAAAACGACTGACCACTCAAGCCCCTTGGCCTGATGAATCGAGCTTAGAATGATCTTTTCTCCATTCGTTTCATCCAGTCTAGTGTCACTTGTCTCTGTCATGTTCGTCAGCAGAGACAGTTCACCCAGAAAATCTTCTAGTGTAAGAAATTTGCCGGCATAATTCGCTAATTGCTCAAGGTCATCGATCCGTAATGAAGCGTCAGTGTATTTCTCCCGTAAGTAATCCTCGTAACCGTTTTTGAGCAGAATCTCGATCATCGCAGGCGGACTCGCCACATGCAGGGAACCTCTGATTTCACCTAGCGTACGCCGGCACACCTCGAGCCCTTCTTTTTGCCTTCTTGTGACTAGCCTGCCGAATTCATCGCCTAGGGCAGCTTCCAGTGGGTTTTCTCTTGCCGACAAATATTGCCACAACTTCTCAGAAGTGGCTTTCCCTATATTGCTGTAAAGCCCTAGCACCCTCTTCCATGCGACCTCATCGTAGGGATTGGCAGCAATCCTCAAGTAGGAGGTCGCATCCTTGATATGGGCCTGTTCGAAGAAACGGATGCCGGAATGGATTTCAAAAGGTATACCCCTGCGCACAATCTCCATTTGAAGTTCCATAGAGTGATAGTGGGCTCTATAAAGGACTGCGATTTCATTGATAGATACGCCTTCGCGAATGAGTTCAAGTATTCTCTGTGCCACAAAATTGGCCTGTTGCATTACGTCTCTCAGCGGAACGAGAATGGGCCTCACGCCCGCATCTCTCACAGACCTGAGATTTTTCTGATACTGCCTGTAATTATTTTCTATGCTCATGTTGGCAAAATGCAGGATCTCCGGGGTGCTGCGATAGTTAGTCTCAAGCTTGAAAACCTTACAGCCTGCATATCTTTTCGGAAAATTGGCTATATTGGCAAAATCTGCGCCTCTGAATGCATAAATGCTCTGAGAATCGTCTCCGACGGCGAGAATGTTCAAATGCGTTGAGGCAAGAAGATCCACTATCTGAGCTTGCACAATATTCGTATCTTGATATTCGTCAACAAGTATATGAAAAAAATTACCCGCATATCTCTGCAATACCTCAGGATGCTCCATCAGAAGCCTCCTTGCATTGATGAGGAGATCATCGAAATCCATGACGTTCAATGTTTTCTTACGCATCTCGTAGCACGCAACCACAGATTTTACATCATCAAGGCACTGACAGAAATAAGGGTGTCGCGTTCTAATGACATCGTCAACGGTCGTTCCTGTATTAAGGGAGAAACTGATGATATCGTGGAGTACATTCCCTTTCGGAAATTTCGCGCGCCTGGTTTTGATGCCGATTTCGGTTATGCACGCATTGATCAGTTGTATCGAATCTTCGGCGTCGATAATGCAGAAGTTTCGTCCATAACCCAGGAGAAAGGAATTTGGCCGGAGAATGAGATGGGCAATATGATGAAAAGTTCCGCCCCATATACGACTTATATCCAGATCGGTAAGAGACTTCACCCTGGAAAGCATCGTGCGAGCGGCCTTATTCGTGAAGGTTGCCAGCAAAATCCTGTCGGGACTGACACCTGATTCTATCAGGTGCGCAACCCGGTAAGTTAGTGTACGTGTCTTGCCGCTACCAGCGCCGGCGATAACGAGAACCGGGCCATCCCCCTCCATCACTACACGGAGCTGCTCCGGATTAAGTTCTCTCTCGTAACGCATCATGGGGATAAAATCCCGTTTCCCTGGCGTATTCAAATTGTCTTTGCCAGGGAATGTTCGGATGGGCTTTTTCAAACCGCTCCGTGCCGATGAGCTTCAGAGATTCGTAATCGAGCTCTACCGGATGGTAGCCGCCCATGAAGCCGAGATCATGGAATATCATGGGATGTTCTCCGGGCAGACAATCACATTCTGTGGCTATGTTAATCAGGGCGTTTATCACTACAGCCCTGCCGGCAATTTGCTTCCAGACGGCTGCTGCCGTTTCTATCAATTTCTCCTGGAAAATTTTGTCCTCAATATTCCACAATATCTTCAGAGCCATCTCTCCGCACATGGCAATACATTGCGCACAACCGATACACGTATCGTGATCATAGACGGGATATCCCTCATGGTCAAGCCGCGCTGCTCCCGATGGGCAAATTTCAATGCATGTGCCGCAGCGTGTGCATCTTTCCTTGTTCATATATGGACGCACTTCCGCATGCATGCGCTGCTTCTGCGCCCGGGACGCGAAACCCATGGATATATTCTTTATGGCCCCACCGAAAACAGAGGCCATATGCCCTTTAAAATGAGAAAAGATTACAAAGCCGTTTAACTTCTCGACGACAGAAGCGACTTGAACTGTTTTAAAATGCTTAAAACCGGCCGGCATGTCTATAATATCTCTGCCTTCAGGACCATCGGCTATTATGACCGGACAACCAAGGAATTTATTCGTATAACCATGTTCCTCAGCCGTCTTTAATGAATCGCTCGCAATGCGGCGGCCTCCCGAGTACAGCGCCGTCGTATCGAAGACAAAAGGCTTCGCACCCTGCTTGCGTAACCATCGTGCAATCTCCCTGGCGTAAACAGGCGGCAGAAAACTGCGATTGCCTTTCTCTCCCCAGTGAAGTTTGATCCCTACAGTATCTCCTTTTTTGAAGGGACTCCTTAGCTCGTCAAGCAACGAAGACAGTTCCTTTGCATAGAGATCAGGCTGTCCTACAACTTTACGGAATAAGATGCCCATTACAATACCTCCCCTGATATCCCTTAAGACAGAATGACTTTAATAGACTTAAAGACCCCTGTCAAGTGAGAGCAGCTATGGCGTGCTTGCTAAAATCTCTTCACATTGTCACACACAAATTGTCCCGCAAAGAAATGAATGTACAAATTGGAAAATGTCCCGAAATGGAACAGCAGACGTAGCGTTTAACCCATTTTCACGGCCATGAGAAAATAGTATTGACAAGGAACTTCTATGCTGGTATAAAACAAAAAAGATTTGAAGGACTATCTTTAATTGAAAGACTCGGTTTCGATAATTATCAACTGGCGGTGGCAGAATCTGACGCAGGGGTTTGTCCACCGCTGATCCATCTTGCTAACTAAGTATAGCCGTGGAGACCTCTTAGGACTCCACGGCTTTTTTGTTTCTGTAACAGAAGGCCGCAATTGGGAGCGGCCTTTTTTATTTTGTTGTGGTAAAAAAAGGGGATTTAAAACATGTATTATCCACAGTTTAACCAGTTTAAGAGATTTGCCGAGCGGGGTAACCTCATCCCTGTATACAGGGAGATAGTGGCCGATATAGATACACCCGTATCCGTCCTCATGAAACTCGGCTCGAAATCCAATGTCTTTCTTCTTGAAAGCGTCGAGGGCGGCGAGAAATGGGGTCGTTATACCTTCCTGGGATCGGACCCCCGCGTCATTTTTAAGGTCAAAGGAAAACATGTTGTGATTTGCGAAAACGGCGTGACCAGAAGCCATCGTCATGAAGGGAATCCTTTGAGTTATCTGAAAGACTTATTGAACAGCTATCGCCCCGTTCCCGCGGACGGCTTGCCCAGGTTTTACGGAGGCGCCGTCGGTTTCCTGGGCTATGACATGGTGCGTTATTTTGAACAGCTGCCCGCACGGGCCTACGATGACCTTATGACGGACGATGCGATTTTTCTCATCACTGATACGCTGATTGTATTCGATAATATCAGGCACACGATCAAAGTGGTCTCTTGCGCTGCCACCCGGGGCGCTGAAGACCTCAAGGATCTCTACGACGAAACCGTCGATAAAATAGAGGGTCTGATTGCGATCCTGAGAACGCCCGCCGAAACAATGGAGCGTTACAGAAAGGTGGAAAACGACGCCACCCTCACATCAAACATGTCAATAGAAGACTTTGAGGCAATGGTACAGAGGGCCAAGGAATACATCGTTGCGGGTGACGTCATACAAGTCGTTCTCTCACAGCGCTTTCATACGAAAAACGGGATAGACCCGCTAGATCTCTACAGGGCTCTCCGTTATGTAAATCCCTCTCCTTACCTATTCTTCCTCAAGCTTGAAGATATGTTTCTCATAGGATCGTCCCCTGAGGTTATGGTCAGGCTCGAAGACGGGATTGCGGAACTCCGGCCTATCGCGGGAACGAAAAGAAGAGGAAGGAACGAACAAGAAGACAGGCATCTCGCGCATGAGCTTCTGGAGGATCCGAAAGAGAGGGCTGAACATGTCATGCTCGTTGACCTGGGGAGAAATGATCTGGGAAGAATAGCGAAGACTGGTAGTGTTCAGGTTAATCAGCTTATGGTTGTGGAGCGGTACTCCCATGTCATGCATCTCGTCACAAATATTCAGGCACAACTGGCAGAGGGAAAAGACTGCTTTGATCTTCTCGCGGCCTCGTTTCCCGCCGGCACACTATCCGGTGCACCGAAGGTCAGGGCCATGGAAATCATAGATGAGCTCGAGCCCACTAGACGAGGCCCTTACGGGGGAGCCGTCGGTTACTTCAGTTATACAGGGAATATGGATTTCTGTATAACGATCAGAACCATGCTGGTGAAAGACGGAAAGATTTTCATACAGGTGGGCGCAGGCATCGTAGCCGATTCCGACCCGACGAAGGAATATCGGGAAACGGTGAATAAAGGCGAAGGAATGACGCAAGCCATATGCCTTGCCGCCTCCGGCTTCGAATTAAAGAAGAATATCTGAAGGAGCAACACATGATTTTAATGATCGACAATTACGATTCCTTTACCTACAACCTCGTTCAGTACTTGGGGCAGTTGGAACAGACCGTTGCAGTCCATCGCAATGACGCGATAACTTTGCAAGATATAAGCAGCCTTGCACCCGATGCGATCTTTCTTTCCCCCGGTCCATGCACGCCAAAGGCAGCCGGAATCACCGTTGATGTCATCAAGGAATTTCACAAAACAACACCTATCATGGGAGTATGTCTCGGGCACCAGGCAATCGGCTATGCCTTCGGCGCCAATATCGTCAGGGCGAGAAGGCTCATGCACGGAAAGACCTCCCTCATCATGAACGATGGAATGACAATTTTCAAAGGTCTTCCCAATCCCTTTGTCGCCGGCCGCTATCACTCTCTCTTAATTGAGGAAGCCTCCCTGCCCTCCTCCCTCATGATCAGCGCCAGGACAGAGGAAGGAGAAATTATGGGCGTAAGGCACAAGGAATATGCGGTGGAGGGGGTACAGTTCCACCCTGAGTCTATCCTGACACCACAGGGGAAAAGGCTTTTACGAAATTTTCTGGCATTAATTAAAAAAAGGGGGAACTGCAATGATTAAAGAAGCAATTGCTAAGGTAGTCATGCGTGAAGACTTAAATGAGTCCGAAATGATGCAGGTCATGGATGAAGTCATGGAAGGCAAGGCTACAGCAGCACAGATCGCTGCCTTTATAACCGGCCTCAGAATCAAGGGTGAAACCATTGAGGAAGTGACAGGGGCGGCCCGCATAATTAGAAGAAAGGCCACACGGATAGACGCGCGCGCGCCGATTATTGTGGATACCTGCGGTACAGGTGGTGATGGAATGAATACCTTCAATGTTTCCACTACGGCCGCTTTCGTCGTGGCAGCGGCAGGCCTGACAGTGGCCAAACATGGAAATCGCGCTGTTTCCAGCGGCTGCGGGAGTGCAGATGTACTGGAAGCCTTGGGAGTCAACATCAGCGCCCAGCCGGAGATCGTGGAAGAGTGTATTCATCAGATCGGCATCGGTTTCCTTTTTGCTCCTAAACTCCACGGCGCCATGAAATATGCCATCGGTCCACGCAGAGAGATCGGAATAAGAACCATATTCAACATGCTTGGCCCGTTGACAAATACCGCTGGTGCCACATCTCAGCTCATCGGCGTATATGATCCAAGGCTCACGGAGATGTTTGCCGGCGTTCTTAAGAAGCTCGGCACAAGGACCGCCTTTGTGGTGCACGGCTCGGATGGCATGGATGAGGCAACCGTGACAGGCAGAACACGCGTAACAGAGTTGAAGAAAGGCCTAATCAATACGTATGATATCGACCCTACTTTTTTTTTCGGCGACGTCTTTGCCGGTGACACCCTTCTTGGCGGTGATGCATCCGTCAATGCTGAGATTACTAAAAGTGTTTTAACGGGTAACAACGGCGCCTGCAGAAACATTGTTGTCCTGAATGCGGCTTTAGCGATTATGGCCGGCGAAATGGCTCACACGGTCAAGGAAGGGATCCTCATAGCCCAGGAATGCATCGACAGCGGCGCCGCAGTGAAAAAACTTCAGGCCCTGATTGAGCTCAGTAACAGCTGATCTTAAAAATCAGATTGAAATACTTATTGTTTTGCGCCGATTTTATGTCACCATGGTTTTAGATAAAATTATCGAAGTAAAAAATGAACAAGTCGCCAACCTGAAAAGGATTAGGCCTCTTCAGGAATTAAAACATGCCATCCCTGATCTTCCATGGCCTGTCAATTTTCATGATGCCATAGGCGGACGGGAATTGGCCATTATCGCAGAAGTCAAAAGACGCTCACCCTCAAAAGGGGTATTCCGAGAAGATTTTGATCCTGTTAGGATTGCACTGCTCTACGAGGAGAACGGCGCTGCGGCAATATCCGTGCTGACGGACAGGGTTTTCTTCGGTGGAGACGACGCTTATCTTGCGGCGATAAAGCAACATGTACGTCTTCCTCTTTTGAGAAAGGACTTCATTATTGATTCTTATCAGATATATGAAACTCGTGTTCTCCGGGGAGATGCCATCCTTCTCATTTCCGGGATTTTAACAAATGCTCAGTTGACGGAATACGTGAGCCTTGCCCGATCCCTCGGCCTTTCCGTAATCTGTGAGGTTCATTCGCACGTCGAATTGGCTAGGGCACTTGCATCGGATGCCAGGATCATCGGGATTAATAACAGGAACCTTGCGACATTCGCCGTCGATTTAAAGACGAGTGCGAGTCTCGCAACTTCTATTCCTGGGGACAGGACTATTGTAAGTGAAAGCGGCATCCGGACCAGCCGGGACATTGACGCCCTAAAGAAGGCAGGAATTCATTCTTTTCTGATTGGCGAGACCTTGATGCAGTCTCCTAATATGGGGCAAAAGTTGCGAGAGCTCCTGGGCGAATTGTGAACAACCTGATGAAAGCAGAGAGAGAATGGAAATAAAGATCTGCGGAATTACCAATATGGAAGACGCCATCATGGCTCTATCACATGGCGCTGACGCCTTGGGTTTCATCTTCTACAGGAAAAGCCCTCGATATCTAACTCCGGAAGCGGCACTACGCATCATACATGAGCTCCCTGACACCATATCGAAAGTTGGGGTATTCGTGAATCATGATATTTATGCCGTGAGACAAATATACGAATTCTGCGGTCTTGACATGATCCAACTCCACGGCGACGAATCCCCCGAGTACTGTGGCGAATTTCCACAGTCAATACTGATCAAGGCAATCTCACCCGGAAATGAAGAGGATCTCTACGCCTTAAATAATTACAATGTCGGGGCGTTCATGATCGATGCACGTGAAGCCGGCATCTATGGTGGTACAGGAAAGAAATCAAACTGGGATCTGGCTGCCAAATTAAAAGACACACACCCCGTCGTACTCTCGGGGGGTTTAAATGCCGGCAACATTCTCCAGGCAATCCGGACAGTCTCACCAGGTGCCGTCGATGTCAATAGCAGTATCGAACTTTCTCCGGGAAAAAAGGATCTGAGAAAAGTGCAGAGCATTATTGAGCTCGTCCATGCTGCTGCAAGGCAAAGTTCTAGAATAATATTTACGAGGAGAAAACATGCAACAGTCACTACCCGATAAAAAGGGACACTTCGGACTCTTCGGCGGCCGTTATGTAGCAGAAACCTTGATGCCTGCCCTGATTGAGCTTGAGGAAACCTATAGGATATCTAGAAAAGACAAACGTTTCAGAGATGATTTTCTCTATTATCTCAGAGAATATGCAGGAAGAGAAACCCCTCTTTACTATGCCGCTCGATTCACAGAAGAACTGGGCGGGGCCCGCATTTACTTCAAGCGTGAAGATCTCAATCACACGGGCTCGCATAAGATCAACAACACCCTCGGCCAAGGACTTCTTGCAATACGCATGGGCAAGAAACGGGTAATTGCGGAGACAGGGGCAGGCCAGCACGGTGTGGCGACGGCGACGGTAGCCGCCCTTTTCGGTATGCAATGCATGATTTTCATGGGTGAAGAAGATATGAGAAGGCAGGCGTCCAATGTATTTCGCATGAAAATATTAGGCGCCGAGGTCGTATCTGTATCGTCAGGAACGGCGACCCTGAAGGATGCTATGAATGAGGCGATGCGGCACTGGGTGTCCAGAGTGCGAGACACATTCTATGTGATCGGGACAACAGCAGGCCCGCATCCTTACCCCATGATGGTTCGCGAATTTCAAAGTGTCATCGGCAGGGAAACAAAAAAACAGATCCTGAAGAAAGAAGGACGTCTCCCCGATGTACTTATTGCCTGTATAGGCGGCGGCAGCAACGCGATGGGACTTTTTCACCCCTTTAAAGACGATACCCGCGTCAAGATGATTGGCGTAGAGGCCGCAGGTAAGGGCATTACAACGCAGCATCATGCAGCAAGCATATCTGCCGGGAGTATAGGCGTCCTTCACGGCAACAAGACCTACCTGCTTCAGGACGGACACGGCCAGATTCGTGATGCCTATTCCATAGCAGCCGGGCTCGATTATCCTGGAGTTGGGCCCGAACACGGATATTTCAGGGACACAGGCAGGGCTACTTACGTCAGCATCACCGACGATGAGGCGATCGAAGCCTTTTCCCTTGTCTCTAGATTGGAGGGAATCATCCCTGCCATGGAGAGCGCTCATGCTTTGGCCTACACCGTCAAACTCGCTCCCAGACTCCACAAGGATAAGGTCATCATAGTGAACCTCTCAGGTAGGGGAGATAAGGATGCAGAGATAATATCGCAAGCGATGGAGCTGAAATAAATCATTGAAGTTTCCCTTTCAGAACGAGATAATATCAGGAGATGCTTATATGACAGGAAGAATCGCACGGAAATTTAGAGACCTCAGAGAAAGAGGGGAGAAGGCGCTCGTAGTCTACCTTACTGCCGGGGATCCAGACCTAAAAACAACCCGCAGGCTGGCCCTCACCCTTGAAAAGGCGGGTGTCGACATAATAGAGATGGGGGTTCCTTTTTCTGACCCGACGGCGGATGGCCCTGTCATCCAGGCTGCCTCGCAGAGGGCGCTCCGTAAAGGAGTGACACTTTCCGGCATACTGGATGTGATAGAATCTTTGAGGGAAGTCAGTGATATACCCATCGTCCTTTTCGGCTACTACAATCCCATTTTTTCTTTCGGCAGCGAGCGATTCGCAGCAAGAACAAAGCGAGCAGGCGTTGACGGCATCCTCGTGGTTGATCTGCCGCCGGAGGAGTCTCGTGAATTGAGACAGTACACTGACGCGTCGGGTCTCGACTTCATTTCCCTGATTGCGCCCACGACCAACGACCACCGCATCGAACACATTGCAGACGGCGCGACGGGATTTCTCTACTACATCTCCGTCACGGGTGTAACGGGGACTGCACGGCCTGCCATTCAAAATATCAAGGTTGATGTAGGGCGCATCCGAAAGATAAGCGCCCTGCCCCTTGTCATAGGCTTCGGGATCTCCACACCTTCACAGGCTGCGGAGATCGCCTCCTGTGCTGATGGCATCGTTCTGGGAAGCGCTCTTGTGCGTATCATCGGGGAAAAAGGAGGCGATGAAAACCTAACACGAATCGCATCGTCCTTCGCAAGGACTATCAAAAAGGCATTGCCATAAATAAGGAGGTTTGTTCATGGACACAGAGTTTAAAAAGACATTCATGAAAAAGTGGAATAAATATTTTCCAGGGGCTCTTCTGCCTATCGGTTTCTTCTATACCGATACGGAAGACCGGAAATCGATGCCGACACCCCCGAAAAAGCATCGATGCGCCATCTGCGATCTTGCAAAGGTCCGAAGGGGCAAGGACTTATGTCTCGATGTCGATTCGATCGGCTGCGGGGGCGGCAGGCGATACCTAGGCTTTGATGAAACACAGATGCCGGCCTTTGAATACTTACTCTCCTACGGCATTCCGGACAAGATTGAGGGGGAACGGTACAAGAAATCACCGGAACTCGTCAGGGAACATTTGAAACACCAGACATCATTCAAGGCACCCGCCAGGTATATAGTATTCAAGAGATGGGACCGCATGGAGGAAGACGACCGCCCATCTGTGATTATCTTCTTTGCCGCCGCCGATACGCTTTCAGGTCTCTTTACCCTGGCAAACTTCGATGAGCCGGAGCCGTACGGCGTTATCGCGCCCTTCTGCGCCGGTTGCGCCTCCATCGTGGACTATCCCTACAAGGAGCTCGATGCCGTCAGGCCCCGTGCAGTTTTAGGCATGTTCGATGTCTCGGCCCGACCCGCAGTTCCGGCAGAATTCCTGTCCTTTTCCGCTCCCTGGCCCAAGTTCGTCCACATGGTTGGCGACATGGACGAAAGCTTTCTCATCACACAATCCTGGCGAAGAGTAAAAAACAGGATCAGGCGAAGCGCTTCAGAATAGGCAATTGCTCAGGCATATGCTCAAGAAACGCCAGTAGCCTTTTTCTCCGCTTCTTCCTTGGCACAAAAATCTAAGGTCTTATTGAGCTTCTCCGTGCCTTCGTTGTAGAGCTCTTTGCCACGTCTGGCAAGTTCATCCATCTTTGCACACGTTTCATCAAGTTGATGCTTGGCTTTATCACGCAGTTCGTGAAATGATTTTGCGATATCCTCACGGATTTCATCTCCGCGCTTCGGGGCATAGAGTATCGCGAGGGCCGCACCGATCAGACCTCCCACCACCAGTCCTTTAATACAATCTTTTACTGCCATAAGATTCACACCTCCAATCTCCACGATGTCGCCTTGAGTCAGGCGCTTGCTTTATCATTAGCGAATCGTTCGTATATTGGCAATCGGAGATCTCCTCACTTTTCGCCTCGAAAATCCTGACCTCAGGGTCCCCGCGGATTTTGACGGCAACAACATCCTTGACGGAAATGACGCCACGTGGCTATAAAGGTCCCCGATTATCAAGATGATAAATAAGAGGGCCGATGCGCTATCCATCTTTGATATTCCCATCTTATGGGACATGTTACAGCTCCCTGCCATAATCGTTTCTATGGATCTTTGGCTGGCGTAGAGCAGGTCGGGTCCCGGATTCCGTCAAATTTGTCATTTTAGCTGTACCCATGCCTCAAACTGGGTTCCCCGTGGGTCTGGCCTTAATCCTGGCATTCAAGGTCAATATTTACAGGCCTGTAGATAGAACGTTTTTTTATGCGGCCTTTCGGATTGTTCGTCAAGTGGTTCTGGGGTGTTCCCGTTAAACGCTCACAAACGGGCGGTGCGGTTGTGCAGATCATCAAGATCTTCAAAATACAGCCACAAATGATAACGGCCGTTGCCCCCGAGGGGCAACACGGGAGAAGGCCAGTCACTGGAAGACCGGGTTCTACCACATGGCTGTGGGCGCCAATGTCCTTATTGCGATAGGGTTCGCAGACTATATACGGAAGGAGAGAGGTTTTAGACCGACACCTATGCTTATTGGAAATATTGAGGTCGATATGTAAAGGATTCGCGTTTTCTATACGCATATCTCGGCTAGGATGCCGAGCAAATCAACCCCTCATCGATCTCTCCCCGTAACAGGTAAGCTGATAGCGGACATCGACGATGTCCCTGCGACTTTTGCACTCTCCAGAGAGAAATATATGGATCGATCTATCATTATTCTCCGTAGACGCCACTGCAAATGATAAGGTCATCTACTTTTCTGAAGTAGGCTGTCTTAGGCCACACTTCTTTCGTAACCGGGTTATACCATTTATAAGCTACCCAGCCGCTCCCTTCGGTGTTCGCTTTATCGAGGATCTCCCGGATGAAGCCCTTGCCATCTGCGTCCTTGAGTTCACTGAAATCTTCTCCCACGAATCTTTCGTTGACTCCGTGTGCAAGCATTGTCCCTCTTGTGTTCAAGACATATATATACATTTCGTCCTGAACAAATTGTCCATTAGGATTCGTATATTCAGCCAAAGCGATCCTTTTGCCCGATGTCTTATAAAAAGCAGCCGCCTTCTCAACCCAGTGTTTGGCGTCCTCTTTGGCGCGTTTACTCATTCTACACCTCCATTACGTGGCCCTGGCCGATACATAAAAAAGATAAACTACCGATTCGATCAAGAAAGATGGCATTTTCCGCGTCGATAAGTCTTAATGAAGAAATTTGCCAGGTATTATTTAACCCGCTCTCAACCAGCTCCTAATAATTTTCTTACAATCATCGCCAGCGTTATCATGAAGGCCGATGATCTTTCTTTCATGAATAGCTCGTTGGACAGAATCCGATGCATGCGCCGCGTTCTGCCGGATGCTCTGCCCGAAGTCCGAACGAATAGTGCCCGCGGCTGCCTTTGCAGGGTCAGATTCTCCCAATCTACTGCGGATTTTCCCTACTGCACTATATCCCCGATAGAGAAGCGCGAGCGACGGATGCATGCCGGGCTTGTCGCGGTCTTCAGGTGGTACGTTCTCGGGATCAAATCCTGTCAGGTATTGAACAATCTGTGAGAATTCATATTGGGCATTTGTCTCGTTAATTACAGACGCCATAGCATTATATTCTTCGTCTGTAATATCAAAACCAAAGAGTCCGCCAATTCTTTCCTTGATTTTCTGGGCCACTTGCTTCTGCAGTTTCCGTTTGAACGTCCCTCGCAAGAAACCATAGAATGCCTCGCCCTGGGCGGCGCTCATCCGGATCACTCTCGCCCCGACTATCCTCAAGCCTGTTTTCGAAAACATGTCTATCATATTTCCCGTCCTGACAGAATGTTTAAAGAAATTGTCCGGTTTCAAAATGACCAGGGTGGTTTCTCCCTGTGCAGATTCCTCGTAAATACCGGAGTCGTTGAATCCAAGTTCTGCAAAAAGCTCTAAATTGATTCTTGCATACTGCAGATTCGTGGGAATAAGGACGGCTGGTTCGAAATACCTTATCGTACCGTCGGGGTTCGTTATGAAGTCGCAGTAAGTGCCGCGGATCGTGCCTCGTCTGGCCTCGGATTCTGCCTCCGTTGTGAGCTTTCCGACTACTTCGTAGACGCGCTCTACGGCATTCTCACCCTCAAACAAGAGAAACATGCAGCGGTTAGTCTGACCGAGGATATTTTCACGACGCAGATTCTGATCGATATAATCGACCAGCGCATGCTCAATCATTGGTTCGACGCCCAGACTTTTCACTCTCCGCATATACTCATCGACAAACATATCTGTCGGTCTCATCATCCTGACACCGACCAGATCACAGCCCGAGAATGACATGAGCCGCGCAATAATATTTCCGGTTCGCGACTTCATCAGGCTGTATGGCGTAACGACCACGTATGTAAGCTCTATTGCCATTTGTTATGTCCGCCTACCCTGCTCCCATAAGAATTTTAGTAATACTCATAGCACCTTCTCAATTATTTCACAAGAGTGCATAAGAATATTTGATACCGTCCTAGCCATCACCGATTGCCCATCTTTAATAATTAGTAATTTTGCCAAATTCTCAAACCTCGCATTTGCAGATAAGGGGGCTTCGCGATATACAAAAAAAGCCGTATTGACCCGGCATACGATTTAAGGTATTTTGGCTGTACGATTATTTCATAATTCTTCCAATGAAATCGCAGGATAGCCCTCTGAATTGCACGATTTACGAGAATATCAATGCTTCACTCTTATTAATTTTTTCGAGGACAGGAGGAACGGAAATGGAGATGGGATTATCCAGCAAAGTAATTTTGCCCATAACTCTTCTCATGATCATCGTCATCCTGCCGCTACCTGCTGCATTTACCGCCACGGCGAAGGAGATCAACGTCAGTGTCGGCGCGTCTCTCAACCGCTTTAAGAAAGAGGTCAAGTGTGCGAATGAGTTTCTCAAGGCAGCCAGAGGTGTTCTTATCATACTTAATGTCATTCAGGCTGGCCTCATCATCGGGAGAGAGCATGGTGAAGGA
>DASRZZ010000020.1:0-10680 GCA_035685925.1 Syntrophales bacterium
TGAACATGCCTCTGGCAAAAACGGCAGGACTGCCGAACCTGAAAGGCGCCAAGATCAAGATTATCCCCGGTGACCATCAAGGTAAGCCGGAGGTCGGCATGGCGGAGGCAGAGCGTCTCATCACGCAGGAAAAGGTTGTTGCCATCATCGGATGTTATAACAGCGCAGTGACGGCCACGGCCGCTCAGGCCGCAGAACGCTACGGCGTTCCTTTCTTAAACGACAGTTCTTCATCGCCGAGCCTGACGGAGAGGGGTTTTAAATGGTTCTTCAGAACGACGCCGCACGACGATATGTTCAGCGAAAACTTCTTCATCTTTCTCAATGATCTGAAAAAAAATAAGAAGATCACTGTAGGGCCTATTGCGCTGCTTTATGAAAACACGCTGTTCGGTGCAGACTCCCGCAAGTATCAGGAAATGTATGCAAAAAAGTATGGGTACCAAATCAGCGGCGCCGTGCCTTATCCCGCCAAAAGTACCCAGTTGACGTCTGAGATCCAGAAACTCCGCAGTTATAATCCGTCCATCATCATGCAGACGTCTTATACGGCAGACGCCATCCTGTCCATGAAGACATACAAGGAAGTCAATTTCGCGCCCACTGCATTGATTGCAAATGATGCGGGCTTTAACGATCCTGATTTGATCAAGTCCCTTGGAAAAGATGCAGACTACATCCTGAGCAGAGAAGTTTGGGCAAAGGACCTTTCCGCGAAAAAACCGATGATCAAAACGATTGCTGACATGTTTGAAAAAAAGGCCGGAAAACCGATGTCGGGCGATTACGCTCGCTCATTTACGGGCATGATCGTTCTGGCTGATGCCATCAACCGGGCCAAGTCCACGGAGCCCGCGAAAATCCAGAAGGCCCTGTCGGAAACGAACATCAAGGCCAACCAGTTGATCATGCCTTGGGATGGCGTCAAATTCGATCCGAAGACCCACCAGAACGTACTGGGCAAAGGCATTATTGTACAGATACAGAAGGGTGAACGCTACACAGTATGGCCCTTCAATTTGGCTACGAAAGATGTGATCTGGCCTTTCCCGAAATGGGAGAGCAGGAAGTAACATCTTATCCACCTAGTTTGCATGGGTTAGTTACAGGCAAAGAAAATAGCTTGAAGTAGGATACATCCATGGAAGGCGTATTTGCGCAAACCCTGGTGAGCGGCATCCTGATCGGTTTCGTTTATGCTCTGATCGCCGTCGGTCTCACCATGATCTTTGGGATGATGGATATCGTCAATTTTGCCCATGGCGAATACCTCATGGTCGCCATGTACTTTGCATACTGGTTTTTTGTCCTCTTCGGCATGGACCCGCTCTATTCCCTTCCCTGGGTGACGGTTCTGCTGTTTTTCCTGGGAGTCGTCACCTACTACATCTTCATCAGGCCGATCATTAACGCCCCCATGCTTTCTCAGATCTTCGTGACCTTCGGCATTCTGATTCTGCTGCGAGGCGTGGCCCAGTATCTGTGGAGTGCAGACTATCGCATGATACCCCAGACTATGACGAGCGGAAATGTCAGTATCTTCGGCGTCTATGTCGGTGTTTCGGAGCTTGTCGCAGCGGCGGGAGCAGTCATCTGCAATGGCCTTATCTTCTGGTTTCTTAAATCTACCAAAATGGGTATGGCCCTGGAGGCAGTTGCACAAGACAAGGAGTCGGCAAAACTCATGGGGATCAATAGTGACCGGATGTTTGCCCTTGCCTGGGGCATCGGCATCGCCTCCGTTGGTGTGGCGGGGGGCTTGCTTTCGAGCTTCTATTATGTGTTTCCCGAAGTAGGCTCCAATTTTTGTCTGATGGCTTTTGTTGTCGTCGCTCTCGGCGGCTTCGGCAGTGTACCGGGGGCATTTATTGCTGGAATTATCGTGGGACTGGTCGAGGTGCTCTCCGGCTATCTCATTGCGCCTTCTCTGAAGTTTATGTTTGTGCTGCTGTTATACTTGGGCGTGGTCTTCATAAGACCCCAGGGGCTCATGGGAAGGAAATGATGCGGTCATGAAAAGGGGTTTGCTCGTATTTATATTGTTCATGTGCATTCTCGCGGCGGCACCGCTGTACTTGCAGCAGCCCTTTCTGTTCCATCTCCTCATCATGATCATGATGTACGCCACAATGAGCATCGGCTGGAACGTCATAGGTGGATACGCGGGCCAGGTCTCGTTCGGCAATGCCGCATTTTTCGGCGTGGGAGCTTACACGACGGCTGTCCTACTGGTGAACTATAGCGTCAATCCCTGGCTGGGGATGCTGGCAGGCTGCATCCTTTCCGTAGGTCTTGCCGTCATAGTAGGATACCCGTGTTTCCGTCTGCGTGGGCATTACTTTGCTATCGCCACAATTGCGGTGGGCGAAATCATGGTGGTGATTTTTACGAACTGGGACTATGTCGGCGCCGCAGTGGGCATCTACATGCCCATCGTGAAGGAGTCGTTTGCGAACTTTGAATTTCACTCCTCTAAAATCCCGTACTATTACATAATCCTAGCGATGCTGCTGTTTGCCATTGCCGTTTGCTATGGCGTTGAGGAAAGCAGGCTGGGTTACTATCTGCGGGCAATCAAGGATGATCCTGATGGGGCGCGGAGTCTCGGGATCGATATTCAGAAATACAAGATGATCGCCTTTTCCATCTCCGCCGTATTGACCTCCATATGCGGGACATTCTACGGCCAGTACGTGTTATATATCGATCCGTCAAGCACGATGGACCTCATGATGTCGATCCATTTGTGCATCATCGCGCTCATCGGCGGCATCGGAAAAATCTTCGGGCCCGTTGTAGGGGCCTTCGTATTCATCCCGCTCATGGAGCTGACCAGGGTCTATCTCGGGAGTGAGGGGCAGGGAATCGATATGATCATTTACTCACTCCTCGTCATTTTGATCGCCATCTGGCGGCCCCAGGGGCTGTGGGCGCTGTTTTCAAAAGGTGGCAAATGAGTGCTGATATCCTCATAGTTGACAATGTGACCAAACGCTTCGGCGGACTTACAGCCAATGCGAATATTTCCTTTTCCATGAACGAAGGGGAAATCATCGGTCTCATTGGACCAAACGGGGCGGGCAAATCCACGCTGTTCAATTGTATATCCTGTTTTTACAACGCCGACGGCGGGAGAATCATTTTCGAAGGGCAGGAGATCACTCGCAAAGACCCGGAATCGATCTGCAGGATGGGTATCGGCAGGACATTTCAGATCGTTCGGATCTTCAGGGACATGAACGTACTGGAAAACATTATGATCGGTGCGTTCCTGAGAAATCCAAGACGAAAGGATGCGCAAGCGAGGTCGGAGGAGGTGGCGGATGTGTTCCGGTTCACCGACAAATTATATTTGAAAGCGACGTCTTTGACTATTTCTGAGCAGAAAAGATTGGAGGTTGCCAGGGTCTTCGCAACAGGGCCGAAGATCATGCTTCTCGACGAAATGATGGCGGGCCTGAATATACATGAGATCAAGGAATCGGTTGAGCTTGTCCTGCGGCTGAGGGGCATGGGTATGACGCTTGTCCTCGTCGAACATGTGATGGAAGGCATTATGCCGATTGCAAATCGCGTCGTGGTTCTGGACTACGGAGAAAAGATAGCAGAAGGAACCCCCGATGAGGTCATTAATAACGAGAAGGTGATCGCGGCGTATTTCGGGCAAAAGTATGCTAAACGTAGAGAACATAAAACTCGGATACAATAATATCCCTGTAATTCATGGCGTTTCTTTCCGCGTTGAGAGGAATGAAATAGTATCTCTCATCGGGGGCAATGGAAACGGGAAATCGACCATACTTAAGGGCATCAGCTGCGTCATGCACCCTTCATCTGGGAAGATCGTCTTCAATGGGCAGGACATCACGACGGCTCCCGCCCACAGGGTTGTGACGTTCGGAATGTCCTACGTGCCGGAGGGAAGACGGCTTTTCCCCAGCCTCAGCGTATACAAGAATCTGCTGCTGGGCGCCTATCTTACGAATGACAAGAAGATGATTGCGGATCGTCTGGAATACGTATACAGCATATTCCCGATTCTGAAGGATAGGAATCACCAGAAGGCCAATACCCTCTCCGGCGGTGAGCAGCAGATGGTTGCCATCGGTCGGGGCCTGATGAGCAAGCCCAAGCTCCTGATGCTTGATGAGCCGTCTTGGGGCATTGCACCTAAGCTCGTAGAAAAAATATTCGAGGTGATTCAGGAAATCCGGAGGGACGGTGTAACCATCCTTCTTGTCGAGCAGGATGTCCAAGAAGCCCTTGATATCTCAGATCGGGCCTACGTAATCCAGACTGGCAGGGTTGCCCTTGAGGGAACAGGCAAAGAGCTCTTGTCATCAGAGCTCATACAGAAGTCCTTTCTCGGCCTTTGACCCGGAAAAAGGAGCAATGTTTAACTCGAAGCTGCTGTCTTTCAAAGACATGTCTGACCATCTATTGTGTGCGTGATGGCAGCGAAAAATAGAACGTTACCCCCTCGTTCACCTGTTCAAGGGAAAAATCCTAGAATAGGATGACAGTCTGAACAGAGGATGCTGCGGTAACGCAGTTCCATTTTCGCAAGTGCGTTTTTTAGCTCAATGCCGGAAATGATCGCTCTCAGTTGAGAGAATATCTTGTATTAATATCAGTGGCAAAGAAGTGGTATTCTCACTTTCAGGAAGACAGGGTAGAGGAGCTTCCGGTCAAAACCGAACCAAAGAGTTCCGCCGCCTGCATTAATGCCGGGCCATAAGTTGCTGGACCGCCTTTTCGAGGCCGTCCAATGTCAGTTCGTACATGGGAAAGACCTGGCGGATCATGCCGACGGTGAATGTATGGCGCCAGTCATGCTCAGGCTGAGGATTGAGCCATACGGAATGGTGAAAGATATTGGCAAGATATTTTAGACGATCCAGGCCGGTGCCGACCTCGACCTGGTCGATGTATATCGCCCCGTTGGTGTGGATCAGCTCATAGGGAGCCATACTCGCATCGCCGACGATGATCAGTCGCGTTTCCGGATCCTTGCGGATGAAATCTTCAAGAGACTCCGGTTTATAGCGTCTTTGCGGGTCCTGCCAGACACGACTGTAGACGGTGTTATGGAAGAAGTATATCTTCAAATCCTTAAACTGGCTCCGCGCATAATGAAACAGGGTCTGCACAACTTCGACATAGGGGTCCATGGACCAGCCGCCATTGTCGATCATGAGAATGATTTTGAGACGATCCGACAACCGGCGGTCGAAGATGATCTCGATCTCTCCTGCGTTCCGCATCGTCTCATAGATGGTTTCATCCACGTTTACAACATCTTTCGGCCCGGAAGGAATCATTCGGCGCAGCCTCTTTAAAGCCTCGCCCATCTGTACCTCTGTCAGTGGGCCTTCCTGGGAATAATCCTTATACCGCCGTTCCATGGCTACCTTGACGGCCGATTTGGTTCGGGACTGTCCGCCCACGCGCATACCGCCAGGATGATAACCTGAATGCCCGACCGGGGAGGTGCCTCCTGTACCGATCCAGCGGTTTCCTCCGTGATGGGCCTCCGTCTGTTCCTTGAGCCGGTCGAGAAAATATTGGATAAGCTCTTCGGGTGTCATCTTTTTCAGGTCCGATTCGTCCAGACCGAGGGCCTCAGCGACTTGCTCCGGGTTCTTCAACCATTCTTCCAGAAGCGTTCTTACGAATTCCGTGAGCTCGATCTCTTCCGGCGCCTTGAGGGTGATGCCACGGAAGAAATGAGCGAAGACCTCATCGTACATATCGAAATAGCGCTCACTCTTTACGAGGATTGCCCGGGCAGTCATATAAAAATCATCGACGGACTGGATCATGCCAAGGCTCAAAGCCTTCTGCAGCCGCAAAAAAGACGTGGGCGAAACGGGGAGTCCGCGCTCACGCAATGTATAAAAGAATTCGATAAACAAATCCGGTTCCTCTCAGCGCATCTTTGCAGCCTGCTGTGCGGCAGCGGCCAGATCAGCGCTTTTCTTGAACAGGACACCCCAATAGGGCGTGTTTCCCAGACTAAGCGATTTTATGTGCATATCGGGGTCTGTCTTCAGGGCGCGAATCCAGTTGATCAATTCCCGTGTGGCCGGCTTCTTTTCAATTCCCTTGAAATCCCTCAGGCGGTAGAAGGCCTCGATGCATGCCTCGGAAAGATCTCTGCTGAGATTGGGGAAATGGACGCTTACAATGAGCCGCATCGTCCCCACATCGGGGAAGGCGATGTGATGGAAATTGCAGCGGCCCAGGAATGGATCGGAGAGATCCTTCTTTGCGTTGGAAGTAATGATGATTACGGGCCGGTGGCGGGCTGTAACGGTCTTGTCAATTTCTATGATATCGAACTGCATCTGGTCGAGAATATCAAGCATATCGTCCTGGAAATCACTATCCGCCTTGTCTATCTCATCGATCAGCAGCACCGTTCGAACCCCAGATACAAAGGCTTGGCCGATTTTTCCCATCTTGATGTACTCCTCGATATTGCTGACGTCCCGCTTGGAATCACCGAAGCGACTGTCGTTTAATCGGGTGAGGGTATCGTATTGATACAGGGTATCGACAAGCTTCATGCTGGATTTCACGTTCAACACGATAAGTGGCATCTTCAGGTTTTCGGCAATGGCGTGCGCGAGCATCGTCTTGCCCGTGCCCGGCTCGCCTTTGAGCAGGAGCGGCATTTCGAGGGCTATGGAAACATTCACAACCTTTGCCAGCTCGTCATCAAGAATGTATTTGGAACCACCACGAAAAGAATGGTTACCCGTGCTCATCTATAAACTCCTTTAGTCACCATGGTGCTGAAACACCAGATATTTTATGAATCATGCCTTCCTATTTCATCTGTGGAAAAATTTCCAGCCTTTTTTGCGGAGGGCAGACTGTTACTGGAACTAGTCCGGAATGTAGCGCAGCCCTTCAGGTCTGCCATATAAGCAGGACTCATCGACCGTAATGTCACTCCCGCGGAAGTGAAGTCCAGTGCTCCGAATTCCGAATTCTTACTGCAGCCTGCCTTTGGATGTGCTTGTCGGGCTTGGGAATGACCGAATGTGATCATCTAAGACACCCAAGAATTGCATCCATTGTCTTTGCCATATCGGCAAGCTTGACCTCCATGGTCACCGTCGATTCATATCCCTTCTCCTTTAGGAGAGCCAATATCCTCCGGTAGTTCACGGTGCCCTCTCCGAGGGGCAGATGGATGTCATCCTTTGGTGATTTGCCGCCGCGGTTATCATGAACGTGCACATGCTCTATCCGGGGGAAACAGTTCTCGATGAAGCCGAAAGATGTGTTTTCCCTCGAGAGAAGCTGGCCGTGGCCTATGTCCAAGGTCATTTTCAAGTCCGGAACATCATGAAATATAGGCATAAAATGATAGTAACGCTCACTCAGGTTTTCGATGCATAAAATGACGCCCGCCTCCGTGGCAGAATGGACCAACTCCGATGTCAACTCGATCTTTCGGGAAACCGCTTCATGCGAAACATACCGTTCGTCCATCCAGAAATGGAATGTTCCCTTCGTGATGCCAAGCGCACCCGACAAGTCGAGGAGTTTCTTCATACGAGGCACAAATCGCTCCTCAAGAATCTTTGCATCAAAGGCATCATCTTCATTTGGATAATGGGCAATATAGGTGATTCCGTAACGGGTCTTCAGAATTAAGAGTTCGTCGAGCTCGCGCTCGACATCTTCCGGAACATAAAGTGAAATCTCGGCAAAAGGATATCCCAGTTTTCCAAGCTCGTGAATCTGTTCTATTGAGTGGGCTCTCCCGCCGATGATGAACATCCTGCAACCACCTGACGTCCTCGTCCAGGAACCTAGATTGAATGGACCGGTCTCCCCTGCACGGCAGGTTTTAGGTTTTTTCACACCAGTCATTTATTGATTATAAGTATATCAAACCTGAAGAGAAAACGCATTTCAAATATTGCAGGCTATAACGAGCGGATTCTCGCATGCACCTGCATCAATTGTTGGAACGTAGAGGATGCGTATGATTCTGGGATGTGCGGCTTATAGGACGAATTAGCTTGACTTCTTCTCAATTGAGAGTATTGTAAACGACAAGACCATGTAATAGACATCACCGAAGAATCTGATGAGCGCTTTCCGATATAGGGAGACAAAGAAACTACTGAAGCCCTGTCCATTACAGCGAGACAGGGCTTTTTGTTTCTTGGGATGGGAAAGAATCCATGGGCATTGAAATTGTAAATAATATTTATAGAAAAGGGGACACAAAGTGAATATACACCTGATCGAACATTTGAATAATTTTGCCAAGCTGTCAGATAATGTGTGGGAAAGCGGCTGGTGGACGCTGGATGAAGATCAAGCTCAAAAACTGGTCGGGGGTGAGATTTTTTTTCATAAGAAGAAACAAGAGCCTTCCTTTTATGGTGGAACCATACTGGGGTATAGAGTGGAGCAGGACGGCGAATATAAGGGGAAGATTGTTTTCAAACTCCAGCACAAGAAAGCATGCAGGGATGTCAGGACGGACAAATCCGGATGGTCTAAGGAAATGAAGATAATGGAGATAGGACAGTGAGTCGAAAGGGATAAAGACGATGGCAGAAGATTTAATGGACTTTTGGGTCAGACTTATAACGCCGATTTTCCCGACGAACGCATGGATTGTTTCAAATTTCTCCGAAAATGATCATATTATACAAATTGATTGGAACCTCGACAACAATACAAAGTGGTCGGACAAACGCTCCAAGAAAATTAAGATAATAATCAAAGAGGATGTCATTGACCAATACCTCGACAAGAGCCAACAGGATCGTGAATTATACGGCGATGTCCTAAAGAAATTTATCAGCGAGCGGTATAATAACTTTAATCCTGATAACGATGAACCCACGAACAGATACGGGCGCATGGAGACATGGCTGGTATCAAAGGCCATCCTTAATACATTGACCTCTGCTCATAGCTTGATGTAGCTCCTAAAGATGTAGTACTGCGAACTCTCCTTCTGTAATTTCCGCGCTCCGGTCCGCTGTAATCATTACCCCCCCCCGATAAGACAATCGATGGCAGTCTCCGGTGGTAATCCAACCGCCCGTCATCCTCCTCGTGCGAACAGGAATCCAGCGTTTTTCCAATCATCGTATAAAGATATGATAGTCATTTCCAAAGCTCCAAGGTAGAATAAGATGTCAGACGTGCAATTATCAAATAGTGCTCACTATATCTAAATTATTCGGAGGAAAGAGAGATGAAGATACTGGGTGTAAACGCCAGTCCAAAGGGCCCTAAAAGCGAGACCCTGAAGTTGGTTAAGGCCGTTTTAAATGGGGCGAAGTCTAAAGGCTTCAAGGTGGAACTGCTGGACCTCTGCAAATTGAATATAGAATACTGCAACGCCTGCGGGGTATGTTACAAGAGAGGAAAATGCGCAAAGAAGGACGACTTTCAGTTCCTCTATAAGAAGATGGTGGCTGCTGACGGCCTGGTTATGGGATCCCCAAACTATTTCAGGTCGGTCACAGCGCAGATGAAGACCATGATAGACCGCATGGCCGACGCCGTTCACTGTCAGTTGCTGGCGGGCAAGTACAGCGTCAATGTAGCTGCCTCCGGAGGCCGCGGTCAGTATCTGCAAGTCACGGAGTACTTGAATGAAATCATGCTCAACTTCGGATCCTTCATTTCCGGAAGCATAGGGGTATCCATAAGATCTGGTCCCGGGGTTTTTCAGGGTGCCGAGAAAAAGGCCTTCCGGCTGGGCTGCACACTGGCTGAGGATATTAAGGCCCATAAGATTTACAGAACACAGAAAAGGAGGCATGAGGAAAATAAAAAATACTTCCAGAATTTGGTTGCGATGCATAAGGGCGAATGGATTCATGAATACGAGTATTGGGGCAAGAAAGGCTGGTAGTAATGAAATAGAGAAGGTTCCGCTATGTCTCCGTCGCTTTGAGAGCAGGGAGAAATCCTGCTTCCACCCCAAACATTATATTCAATGGATCATCTTACCTCCTTTCAACATACAAGATGATTGATTACTATTACCACAGCCTGCTATTCGTGGTTTTTTCTATACATTCGCCACATGATTCTTATCCGAATAATAGCGGATTGCCGTAATCTGCAATCGTAACAGTACTTCCTTGTTACAGGTGAAACTACACGGTCAATCCGAATATGAAGGAGTAATTACTCAACTGCCTTAACATCTATTTTCTATTTAAGCCGCATGAAGCACGAAAGTTTCAACCACATATGGTGTATTGTTCAATAAGACATTCCTGATTCTTATAATGAGCCTGGCGATGATTGCCTTTTTAGAACCTTTGAAACTCTTCAGATTCATGCACTTCTACCGCATGTATGGATCTTTCGTGATCAGTATCCAAATACTTTCAACCAGCAGTACTTACCCTCCGGTTGCCGCAGCGGGTAATCCTTCCTTGGTGGACATACTCTCCGGCAGAATATTCTGATGGTGTTAATCCCATGTAGGAGGCAATTTCCTCCGAAGTCTTTCTCTCCACATTCTGTAGTATTGTGGCATATAAGTGTTTCTGCTCACATATTTTAGAGGCACATTGTAGTATTCTAAAGGCAAGTATATAAGATACTTACTGTGGTTCATGTTATTATGTATAAGTTTGTTGTCACCTTCATTCCAAGTAAATATATATTCTGATGAGGAGG
>DASRZZ010000021.1:0-39395 GCA_035685925.1 Syntrophales bacterium
ATGCATTTTGAATATCAAGGTTTAGGATTGAAGATATTATGGAAATGAAAAATCGTTAGTTAACCCTTTTAGGAAGAAAGGCTCTGGGATGAAACCCCTATGTTGTGTGAGAAAGGAAAACATATACAGATTTTATGATTGCTGATTATTTACATACTTCTTCTCGCAAATTGTCTACCCTTGAATCAGAAGGTATAGAAGACCAGCCTGGTTTATCATATGAATTACTAGATAATATATTACCATCCATATCGTATTCGGTAATAGATAAAATCTGAGAGCTCCTTTTCTTACAGTCTATACCATACAAATACAGAACCTGTGTTACTCTCTCTGACCATTCAGTTGATACACCCTTGTTTTTCCTGTCTCGGATATATTCCTCTCTACCTTTATCAGAGAAAACACATTTTCCCCATACTTGAACTATATACTGTGTCGTGTGCTGAACACTGACCTTGTCATATAAGAAAACGTCCCCATTTTTAGACTTCTGATACTCTACCCAATCATCCGAGGAACCATTTATAGAAGTTACAAGTACAAGGATAATCAGACATGTTAAAAAAATAACCGAACTAGTTCTCATATCTATTCTTTTCATCTTGAACCTTCGTATTATTTATATAGAAATGTTATTCTTCCATATAGGGTTTTACCAGTAAATCCCATTCTCTCTCTGATTCACAGGACTTATCTAAAAACCTACATCCAAATGGGTAGGTTTTTTTACTAAACTTTGAAAAAGCCCCGTATTCTTTATTTTCATTAAAATCGACCAACCGTTTCATATATGAGACTTCTGTCCTCTTGTCCTTGGGGTAATTCGTAAAAGTGAGTATGAGAAAACATTTATTCAACTTTTTATTATAATGATTTTGATAGGTAACCATCATCTGTCTTTGCAATTCCGTTACCATATTCTTTTTTGAAAAACTCCTCACACCGTTTTCCATATTTTTCGTGTGACTCGTAATCCTCTTTGATTGAGGAGGGATATGTGCTTTGCGATAAGAGTAAAAATGAACAGGTTATAATAATCCCCTTATATTTTTTTACTTATAGATTTCCCCGCCCCTTTCCCATAAATCAAAAACGCACTTCTATGCAATGTAAAGGATTCAATCCAAGAAATACAAAACCCCGCCTCTTTTGACTAACGGGGCATGTAATCCCAAATTGCCAAGCCGCTCTATTAAACATATTGCTGTATCTTAGCCATATGATTAGAGCAGTTCCAAGATCTCATAGTTGAACGCGGTAACGCATGATTCGGAGAATTTCTTCTTCAGGCGTTTCCGGTGATCTCTATGTGAGGTGAATCAGGAGATACACTCACGGCAATTGTTATTTTTCTGTCTTTATGGCGAATCAGCCTAGATTGGCCTTAACGAAATCCCAGTTGATCAGCTTGTCAATAAATACCGTCAGATAGTCCGGCCTCCTGTTCTGGTAATCAAGATAATATGCATGTTCCCAGACGTCGATGGTGAGCAGGGGTTTCATACCGTGAGCAATCGGTGTATCGGCGTTAGCGGTTTTTGTCACTTTCAATTTACCACCGTCCAGAACCAGCCAAGCCCAGCCGCTGCCGAACTGGGTAACACCAGCGTTCTTTAATTCTTCGGCGAATTTATCAAAACCTCCCCAAGCTTCATTGATTTTATCAGCCACTTTTCCGGTAGGTTTGCCTCCCCCTTTTGGCTTCATGCACTGCCAGTAAAAAGAATGGTTCCAGACCTGAGCCGCATTATTGAAGAGGCCGCTTTTGGCTGCATCTCCCACAGTCTTTTTCACAATACTTTCCAATGGCTCATTGGCCAGATCCGTTCCTGCTATCAGTTTATTCGCGTTATCCACATACGCCTTGTGATGTTTTCCATGATGAAAATCGAGCGTCTTAGCGCTGATGTATGGTTCCAGTCCGTCCTTCGCGTAGGGCAGGTCAGGTAATAAAATAGCCATAGTAGTGTCCTCCTTTTTTTATAAAGCATAGCATATCGGTATCTGCATGCGCAAGCAGGGACTGTGAGAATATTAACCAACCTCAAATGGATAGACTAGTTGAAGGTCAGGATTCAATGTAAATTTGAGCGGTGGTGATATTATTTTCTCGCTAAGACGAAATGACTAGTTCAGGCCTATCTCAATTTGAAATCCAGCCACGCAAGATAAGTCATCATAAAAATCATGAATAGCGCTGCCGGAAGCGCGTTTTCCTTACTGAAAAGAGATGCGGCTAGGCCCGCCGCGGGACCGTAGTTCTTAAGAGTGCCAAGCAGGCGGAGCCGGTTTGTTCGCCCATACTTATGTGAAGCAGAGTACTGATCAATTCAACCAAGAACCCCAAGAAAATGTGCATGACTGCAGCAACGGGGAAGAGTGAGGAAGGATTGCACTGTTATTATATCTCGACTCAATGCCACAATCGTATAAAGAATTAGAAAAGAAGATCTCTGGGTGAGAAATCCTCTTACAAGTTTCTATTTTTGTTACGAAGGCAACACCTCTTGGGAATCTTGTTAAGGAGGAGGGGGAGCACAATCATTATTGTGGCCACCACAGTAAGCTTGGTTATATCAATAGAATATGTGTCCAAAAGACCGGAGGCTATGACGGGAAACGATGACAAGGGCGCCAAATGATTGTTAGGGCAGGCATCACCAACACCCCTGTCCAATGCCCGCGGCCTGATCAAAAAGCAAACCGGCTGTTAAGGCCGATAGCAGGATGAAATTTCGATTGTGCAGAAGGGCTCTGACCTTAGCCACCGCACAACCCCATTAGTTTCACACTCTCATGATTCTCTTGTAAGTGAGGCTTGCGAGAAAAAAAATGAAATTGATCAGAACAATCGTTGCCCCCGTCGGGACGTCAAGGAAAAAGGAGGCGACAATTCCCGAAACCACGGAAACCAAAGCCGATAACGAGGCAGTCAACATCACCGCCTTGAAACTTCTTGCGATCTGGAGAGCAGTCACTGCGGGAAATATAAGTAATGCGGAGATCAGCATGATGCCTACGACCTTCATGGACAAGACCACTGTCACTGCCGTTAAAAGAACAAACAATGTATTAATCGATTGCGTATTGATGCCGGAGGTTTTCGCCGAGTCTTCATCGAAGGTTATGGACAAGAGCTCATTGTAATAAAAAACGATCATCAAGATAACCAAGACGGACAGTATGACGGAAATGAAGACCTCGGCTTCGCTGATTGACAGGATGCTGCCGAATAGATAACTGAAGAGATCTATGTTAAAGCCGCTGGCAATACTTGACAACATGACCCCCACTGCAATGCCCAGGGATGAGACGACACCGATGGCCGCATCTCCATACAGTCTGGCCCTCTCGGTCAGCCTGAGAATGCCAACGGAACACACCATGACGATGGGTATTGATACATACAGGGGCGACATCTTTAGAAGTAGCGCAAGTGCTACACTGCCGAATGTGGCGTGGGCGAGTCCGTCACCTATGAGAGAGAATCTTCTTAATACCAAGAACACGCCCAAAGTGGAGCAGAGAATGCCTATAAATGAACCGGCAATTAGCGCCCGCTGAAGAAATCCGTAGCGAAAAAATTCAGTCAGTTCCATGATCACTGGAGGGACAATCGAGGTTTTCATTGTGTCTATGGCAGATCACATGCTGCGCGAACTCGCCAAAGAATTGTGTAATCTCGCGTGATTCACAAAAATCCTCGAAACTCCCGTAAAAAATTATCTTCTTATCAACATAGAGGAGCTTTGAAGTGTATCTTCCGATATTCCCCGTGTCGTGGGTGACTATCACGATGGCGACCTGCTTTTCCTTATTGAGGCGCCGCATGATGTCGAAAAAACGATCCCGCATTTCCGGGTCCAGGGCGTCTGTCGGTTCATCGACGATCAGGAATTCGGGATCATTCACGATAGCCCTGGCGACGAGGACCCTTTGTTGCTGGCCTCCCGAAAGTTCCCCAACAGAAGCGTTCTTGAGCCACTTCATATCGAGGAGGTCAAGTACATTATCGACTCTTGAATGGTCAGATCTATTCATGTGCTTGGGAAATCGCTTTTTGGAAAGAAGCCCCATTCCTACGACCTCGCTGACCGTGGCGGGGAAGCGGGGATTCAATGCGGCAATGTGTTGTGGTAGATACCCTATCTTGTCCCATCGTGAAAATGTCGCAACATCATCACCGAAAAGTGTAATTCGTCCGCTGTATGGTTTTAAAAGGCCAAGAATTAACTTCACTAAGGTTGTTTTCCCTGAACCGTTGGGTCCGACCAGGCCGATATAATCGCCTTTCTTTATCGAAAAAGAAATGTCGCCCAGTACATCTGATGAGTTATATCGAAAATAAAGGTCTTTCACAGTAAGTACATCTACTGGCATTGCAATCCTGCCTTCAGATTTTCTAGATTGTTTTGCATCAGCGAAAGAAATGTAACCCCACTTTCCATTTCCTCACTGGTCACATTATGGGCACCATGAAGCATTAGCAAACTGCACCCCGTTTCTTTCGCTATGACGGTGGCCACCTTCGGCGATACAAGCTCTTCATAATATATGTATTTGACGCCGTACTTTCTTACATTCTTGGTGATTTCGACAAGGCTCCTAGGCGTTGGCTCTGCATCTGGAGAAAAACCTTTGTATGCGGATACATACGTTAAGCCGTATCTTTTCGCGAGGTAACCGAAGGCGAAATGCCCTGCGTGGACGATTACCTTATTTTTGCATCTCGACAAAGTATTCTTATACTTTTTGTCGAGTTCCTCAAGGCTTTTGTCGTATTCGTAAGAGTTCCTTGCATAGTATTCTTTGTTTTGAGGATCCTTGGCAATAAATTCCGCAGCTATTGTATTTACCATTGTTATTGCATTGGAAAAATCAAGCCAGATATGCGGATCAGGACTCCCGGCTTCTTCTCCATGGGCGTATTCCTCATCGCTTTGATTGCCAGTCCTCTGTAATAGGGGAATGCCTTTGCTTGTGTCAACAACAGCAAGGCTTCTTGTGTCAATGCCCTTCAAAAGGCCGCCAACCCATGGTTCCATGAATTTGTTGGTGAAAAGAAAGATGTCCGAATCTTGGATGCGTTTTATGTCAGCCGGTCTCGGTTCGAAGGCGTGAGACTCTACCCCTGGAGGCAGCAGTAGGTTTACATCAACTTTTTCGCGCCCGACGTGTTTGGCAAAATCGTAGAGTGGGAATAGGGTTGTTACTACCCTAAGCTTTTTCTGACCCACCTCAACCTTTTCATTCCTCTGACAGGATATAGGAAAAAAAGAGAGGGCCAGAATTATAAGTGTTATAATAGGTAAATAAGTGTTTTTCATATTCCGCAAACTGCCCTTTAGGAAACCGATGTTTCTGAATTGTCCTTTGTCGAGTGGTCAACTATTCCTTTATACTATACCTTGTAACATAGTTCTATTAATACAACAATATAAACCAGTTGCAATTTTCTCCTGCATTACAGAAGCGATTTTTCTTGACAATGCTCGTGATTGATATCATCATGAGCGTCAATTCATAATATGAACAATCATTCTATAATTTGAACGAATGCTCTAATATGGAAAAATCTAAGAGGAAAGAAATGGAATTTCAGTTTCGGAGGACTGAAATTCTCAACCAGGCAGAAAAGATATTTGCTGTAAAAGGATTCCATAATTCGACCATGGCAGAGATCGCCAGCGCGTCAGGGTTTGCCACAGGTACGCTGTATCAGTTTTTTGAAGGTAAGGAAAATCTGTACAATGTCATGGTGAGCGAGAAGCTGGACAGCATGTATGCCGTGATCAGGGACTCTGTGAACCGGGAAGGAGAACTTACGGATAAGATAGTGAAGTTGGTGGAGGCACATTTTCATTTTGTAGAAAACAACGTCGATTTCTGTGATCTTCTTATACGCGGCGAAGGATTGACCCTCTCAGATAAGGGGACGGTTTTGAGAGACAAGATAATAGCGGACTACTTTAATCACATTGATTTTGTGGAAAGTATCATGCGCTTCGGGATTGAAACTAAAAAGTTGAAGCGTGGGGATTCTCGCATGATGGCTTACTCACTCTTGGGCATTATCAGGTCATTCTTTTATTACTGGATGCTTACAAATCAGGATGCACCTTTGAGTGATAAGGCGGGTTGCGTCTCGGACATCTTTCTAAAAGGAGCGGGTTTGGAGTTGACTGAGTGAAAGATTGGCGCCTTGCCTTGATGGTCGGGATCTCAATATTGCTGAATTGGGCGGTGTTTTGCGTATGCGTCCATGCCAAAGAATATTCCCTTGACGAATTATATCGTATTGCCTTCGAGCGCGCTGAGAAAATCAAACTGTCTGTGGAAGATCTGAATATTGCGAAAACGGGCAAGGACAGGGCCTTCTCGTATCTGCTTCCGAGACTGTCTGCATTCGGAAGTTACACTCAATACAGCGCCGAAAAATACAACGATACAGGCACTCTTCTCCAGCCGGATAATGCAACCACGTGGGGTCTACGTGCTGACGAGTCTCTGACGTTGAACGGGAGAGAACTAACTGCACTGGGCATCTCCAAGGACAACATTGTAAAAAGCCAGTATGACCTCTATGCAATTCAGGAAGAATATCTGTTGACCGTTGCATCATCGTATTATGACGTCATGAAAGCCAAGAAGGCCGTCGAAATAGCAGAGTCGAATCTGGAGAGGCTCAGCAAGTACAGGAATGCTGCGGAGAAGCGATTGAAGGTGGGCGAGGTGACAAAGACGGTTCTTCTTCGTGCCGAAGGAGAGCTGTCCGGCGCACGCTCCGACGCTATCAGGGCTGTAAATGCTCTCGAACTCACCAAGGCCGTGCTCGCAAGGATTGTCGGGATCGAAGTAGGTTTTCAACTGAAGGAGGAGCCTCCGGAAGAGATGGAGATTACGCCTGAACATGCCTTCGAAGAGATGGCGATCTCGCAGAGGACGGACCTGAAGAGTCTTGAGGTTCAGAAAAAGATGGCTGAAAAACAGGTTGAGTATGCGAAGGGCGCGTTCTGGCCTACAGTGACCGCGTCTGGTGTCTATGCATCGTCAGATCAGAGTCCCTTGACTCAAACATTGGTGAGAGATAGCACCTATGGTCTCTTGTCGTTAAACTTCCCCTTTTTTGAAGGGGGACTGAGAAGGGCTGATCTCAAAGACGCGAGGACAAGAGAGCGGCAGTCCGTGCTTGCCTATGAGGATTTCAAGAAGTCCGTTCTGGTTGATGTCCAGGGAGCATATCTCGACCTTGTGACGCAAAAAGGGACGCTGAAATATCTGGAAGACCAGGTTGTGTATGCGAGAGACAACTTCAATGCCGTTGCCAAGCAATTCGAGTTTGGATTGGCTCAGAGTCTTGATGTCATGGATGCCAACACATTGCTGGTGACTGCAGAAAGAAACCTCTCTCAGGCGGTTTATAATTATCAGCTGGCCATACTTAGGATGAAAAGAGCAACAGGGGCATTGCTCAAAGCTGTCATGAGTGACCAGCGATCATGAGTATGATCATTTTAATAGTCCTTTTTGGGCAATTCAATCAAATATGGGTACGAGGTGTCGCGATCAAGAACATCTTTGCATCTCATGAGAAGGCATGAAAACTATAAGGAGCGGATGGCAAGATAAATATGACCAATAGTTATTTAAGAAATTCAATCGTAAGTAACCTCGGATGGGTAACGTTTTCACTCTTTACTGCAATCCTCCTTTGCGCCTGCTCTAAAACAGAGAAGCCCGCACCGCCTGCCGTGCCCGTTATAGTAGCTTCGGCGGTGGAAAAGACAATTCCCGTGCAGATTAATGCAATCGGGAATGTCGAACCTTATCAGACCATATCGGTAAAAGCTCAAATTACCGGAGAAATTACAAAGGTCAATTTCAGGGAAGGTCAGGACGTTGGAAAAGGGTATCTTCTCTTTGAACTCGACTGCCGTCCGTATGTGGAGGCAGTGAAACAGGCAGAGGCCAATCTGGCAAGGGATACGGCCCAGGCGAAAAATGCACAGGTGGAATTGGAGAGGTATACGGCCCTTTTGGAGGAACAATTTGTCACGAGACAACAGTATGACCAGGTCCAGACAAATGCCGTCGCCTTGGAAGCTACTTTAAAGGCAGATAATGCCGTCATCGAGAATAATCGCGTCCAGGTTCATTATTGTTCTATTCGTTCACCAATTGCCGGGCGCACTGGATCACTGAAGCTAAATCAGGGAAACATTGTCAAGGCCAACGACGTGGAATTGGTCGTCATCAATCAGGTCCAGCCTATCTATGTTACATTCACCATCAATGAAAATGATTTGCCGGCGGTAAAAAAGTATCAGGCTATTGATAAACTCAAAGTGGAGGCCTTTATCTCCAAAGATGAGCGTCCCGAGCAAGGGTTCCTCACCTTTATAGATAATGCAGTGAATAAAGTAACGGGGACTATCACCCTGAAGGGAACTTTCGCGAACAGTGATAAGCGCCTCTGGCCCGGGCAGTTTGTCAGTGTCGTTTTGAGGCTGACAACTGAGCCCAATGCCATACTCATTCCCTCGCAGGCCATTCAGACAGGTCAGTCCGGCCAGTTTGTCTTCGTCATCAAACCGGACCTTACAGCAGAAATGAGGCCTGTGACGATAGGAGCTTCGATCGGCGGAGAAACTGCTATAGGGAAAGGTATCCAGGCGGGAGAACGTGTGGTTACAGACGGTCAGTCGCGCATCGTAGCGGGAGCTCGGGTGGAGGTTAAGGCAACGCCTTAATAAAGTGCGAAAAAGATTTGTATGAATCTATCAGATATCTTTATACGCCGGCCGATCATGACGACACTGGTCATGGCTGCGATTCTTCTCTTCGGATTTGTAGCATATAGATCTCTTCCGGTCAGCGATCTACCCAACGTCGACTTTCCCACAATCCTTGTTACTGTCAACCTGCCGGGCGCGAGCCCGGAAACGATGGCTTCCACCTGTGCAACTCCCCTCGAAAAACAATTTTCCACTATTGCAGGTCTCGATTCCATGACCTCGACGAACGGCCTGGGAATCACGAAGATCACACTGCAATTCAATCTGAGTAGAAGCATAGATGCGGCAGC
This sequence comes from Syntrophales bacterium, assembly GCA_035685925.1. Lineage (GTDB taxonomy): Bacteria > Desulfobacterota > Syntrophia > Syntrophales > UBA2185 > Fen-1135. The sequence continues at coordinate 9,089 of DASRZZ010000021.1, forward strand.
CCAGGATGTGCAGACCGCAATAGCCACAGCGGCGAGCCAGCTACCACAAAATCTACCTACCCCTCCGACATTTAGGAAGGTGAACCCGGCGGACTGGCCCATCCTTTATCTCGCTATGAGCACGACAACTCTGCCGCTGTCGACGGTTGACGAGTATGCGGAGAACCTACTTGCGCAGCGCATTTCCATGATCAGTGGAGTGGCTGAGGTCATGGTGTATGGGTCCCAGAAATATGCCGTCCACGTCCAAATTGATCCGAAGGCCCTCGCTTCCAGGGGTATAGGCATCGACGAGGTTGCGAACGCAATCGCGTTGGGAAATGTGAACCTTCCGACAGGTACCCTCTGGGGAACGCATCAGGCATTTACCGTGCAGGCGACGGGGCAGCTCGATGATGCGGCTGCTTACCGACCGCTGATCGTGGCCTATCGCGGCGGCTCGCCTGTGAGGCTAGGCGAACTAGGGCATGTAATTGACAGCGTCCAGAATGACAAGATTGCAGCGTGGTACAATGGCAACCGCGCTATAGTCCTTGCCATATTACGGCAGCCGGGCACCAATACCATCGAGGTTGTACAGTCAATCAAGGACATTCTTCCCAGCTTCCAGCATGACCTCCCAGCATCGGTGAATCTTGATATCCTGTATGATCGGTCCGTACCGATAAAGGACTCGGTCCATGATGTTCAGTTCACCCTTATATTAGCCCTGGTTCTCGTCATCCTGGTGATATTTGTGTTTCTACGCAACCTTTCCGCTACGGTCATTCCGAGCCTAGCCCTGCCCATGTCGATCGTAGGGACCTTTGCGGTGATGTACCTTTGCGGTTACAGCCTCGATAACCTTTCCCTCATGGCACTGACGCTATGCGTGGGCTTCGTGGTGGACGATGCCATCGTCATGCTTGAGAATATTGTCCGCCACATGGAACAGGGCGAAAAAGTAATGGACGCCGCCTTCAATGGATCGCGAGAGGTCAGCTTCACCATACTTTCCATGACGCTTTCACTGGTTGCTGTCTTTATCCCTGTTCTTTTCATGGGTGGCATTGTGGGACGATTGCTCCACGAGTTTGCCGTTACGATCGCCGTCGCCGTCCTCATCTCCGGATTCGTATCGCTGACGTTGACGCCCATGCTCTGCAGCCGATTTCTACGTCCTCCGGCCGAGGAGCGGCACGGCCGTCTCTATCAGGGCTTCGAACGGTTCTTCGAAGGGATGCGCGCGGCATATGAAATTAGCTTGAAATGGGCCTTGCATTACAGGCGAACGACTCTCATTATTTCCATAGTCTTCCTAATCGGCGTCACAGGACTCTATTTCATAACTCCTAAAGGATTCCTTCCCAGCGAGGACACTGGTCAGATTGTTTGCTTTACAGAAGCGGCGGAGGAAATATCCTTTGAATCGCTGGTCGTGCATCAAAAGAAACTTGCCGAGATTGTACAGCAAGATCCCAATGTCAGCGGGTTCATGTCCAACGTCGGGGCAGTGGGAAGCACGGTGTCGCCCAACATTGGCCGAATGTTCATCCGTCTTAAGCCAAGGAGCGAGCGTAGCCTAAGTGCCGATGAAGTGATTCAGGAGCTAAGGCCAAAGCTTGCTGCGGTTCCCGGCATAAGAATTTTCATGCAAACCCCGCCGCCGATAAATGTGGGAGGTCTTCTCACGAAGAGTCAATATCAGTACACTCTTCAGAGCTCGGACATGAAAGAACTCTATAAATATGCCCCCATTCTGGAGACAAAACTGAGAGGACTGCCGGGATTTCTGGATGTGACTAGCGACTTGCAGATCAAGAGCCCTCAGATATACGTCAGGATCGACAGGGATAAGGCCTCAGCCCTCGGTCTCAGCGCCGGCCAGGTGGAGGATGCTCTTTACAGCGCATACTCATCCCGTCAGATATCGACCATCTATGCGCCTACAAACCAGTACTGGGTCATTATCGAGCTTGAGCCAGAGTATCAGATGGAGCCCTCCGCCCTTTCCCTTCTTTACGTCAGATCGTCTTCCGGCAACCTCGTCCCCCTGAGCACCGTTGCGTCTTTGGAGCGCACTGTTGGTCCCCTCACGGTCAACCATTTTGGGCAGATCCCGGACGTAACGGTATCATTCAATCTTGCCGTCGGGAAATCGCTGGGCGATGCCGTGGCGGGCGTGGAAAAAACGTCGAGGGAGGTCCTTCCTGCAACAATCACTGGTAGCCTGCAGGGCACAGCCCAAGCCTTCAAGTCGTCCATGGCCGGGCTTGGGTTATTGATCCTCGTTGCCATACTGGTAATTTACATCGTCCTCGGCATACTTTACGAGAGCTACATCCATCCGATCACAATACTCTCAGGATTACCGTCTGCGGGACTCGGAGCGCTTATAACGCTTTTACTCTTCCACATTGATCTCAACCTCTACGCCTTGGTAGGAGTCATCATGCTGATAGGAATTGTGAAGAAAAATGCTATCATGATGATTGATTTTGCCCTGGACGCGGAGAGGAAAGAAGGCAAGACGCCAGAGGAAGCGATATTCCAAGGGGCGCTCATTCGATTCCGTCCGATCATGATGACAACGATGGCTGCTCTCATGGCAACATTACCCATTGCCCTCGGCTTGGGCGCGGGCGCAGAATCGAGGCGACCATTGGGAATGGCCGTCATCGGAGGCCTTATATTTTCACAGATAGTGACTCTCTATATATCCCCCGTCATCTACATTTATCTTGATTCATTGCAGAACATTGTGCGGGGATATTTGCGACGTCCTCGTGGCCAAGCCTGAGCCAGTCTTCCATTCTCGAAACGTAGTTCGGTGATTTTGTAAGCCTCTTACCGGAGTGGGCTCAGCGGGTGCGTGAATGTCTGTATAAAAATGGATCCTGTTATGGCGGCAATAAAGTTTCAGACTTTTGGAGGGATTTTTCCATGATGTGCAGGATTTAGCATGTAGGATTTTCCTCTTGTGGAATATTTTCTGGAATTTGTACCGTACTCTGGCAAAAAATGTGGTATAGTGTTCACGAATTTTAGTGATGTCCGCACAGGGTAATAACAGGGGACCGGCAAGGCGCATCTTTTTCCACCGTTATACAAACGATACTAGGAATACATGAAGAGGAAACTAATTGGGCCAGCAGTTTCGGATATTATAATCGGGGCCGTTCTTACAGTCCTGACGATCGCGGCAGTCTATTTTGAGTGGATGCCGACAAGATATTTAGAATACAAGCTTTATGATGCAATTTCCAACTTGAAGGAGAGGACTTTTAAATCCCCAATTGTTATTGTAGCTATAGACGATGAGAGTATCGCTAATATGGGCAGATGGCCATGGCCGCGAAGTTATATAGCACGCATGGTAGACTTTCTTAACAGGTGCGAAGCAAGGGTAATAGGGATAAATATACTATATTCTGAAAAAGATACGAACCAAGGGCTAACTGAGGTACGCGATATTCTCAAGAATATACAGAATGATACTCGCCTGCTGCATAATGTGCAGGTCAACAGCATCTATACTTCCCTGAAAGAAACCGAAAATAGGCTGGATAATGATGCAATACTTGGGACATCCATCGGAGAGAGCAAGAAAGTTATACTGCCCCTGGTTTTCATCATGGGCAATTCAAACGTCGGCAAAGAATCCGAAGTTCCAGACTATTTGAAACGAAATTCTGTGCCAGTGGCGACCCATGAAGGAAGCATGGCGGCAAGGCAAATCGTACCGCCAATACCCGATTTTGCTATGAAAGCGATGGCTCTTGGGCATGTTAATGTTGTTCCTGACGGTGACGGAACAGTACGAAGCGAACCTTTAGTCGTAAGTTACGAAGGAAGGGTATACCCTTCATATGGGCTACAATTGTCATTGAAATATTTGAACTACGATATGAAAGATCTCAGCATCACTAAGGGAGTGAATTTCGGAGATAACTATATCGCCACATCCGATAAAGGTGAGATGCTCATTAGTTTTAGCAAAAGCGTTCCTTATTTCTCTTTCTATGATGTGGTTAGCAATAAGGCACCTCCCGAGGTATTCAAGGATAAAATTGTTATTATTGCCGAGAGTGCGATCCGCCTTGGCTCTTTACAAGTTACACCTATTGGACCCGATGTTCCATCCTGGGGTATCATTGCCAATGTCGCGGACAATATCCTTGCAGGTGATTATATCGTACGACCGGCTTGGGCACCATCTTTGGAAATAGGGGTAATCGTTCTCCTTGGTCTGTTTCTGACATTGATTGTACCAAGGTTGAAGATTAGGATCAGTGCCATTGCTTCGTTAATCCTCCTACTGGTCTGGATCGGCGCGGGGACGTGTATTTTGATAAATTATGGATACTGGATCAAGCTTGTTCATCCATCCCTCCTTATCCTGATAGGTTATATCTTGGTCGTTACCCATAGACACTTTTCTTATGGAAGAGACAAAGGAGCCCATCGAAACAAACGGATTTCTTTTTTGCGGATGGCTTAGGGAGTGATATATGGCGACGTTATCGAAGCAGGTGGGAATAAAGGGGCAGTACTATTTAAAGGAGTAATTGAAACATACATAATCATGTCCAGGGAAAAATCCACACGCAGACAGAAGGATATATCCAGGTTGTTGAGGGAGAGGAACCGACTCCGCAAGAGCGCGCCAAAAAAGGTCAAGAAAAAATAGTTCTTTGATCGTCAGCGATCGGCAACTATTGCCAGAATTTGCCGGAGGTGCTCCCAACAGGCCTGTAGAAGGGAAGGGGTTTGAATGGCGGAATAAGTTTTTCAGCCCCGTCCAAGCCGTGGGATCAAATGTGCATTGCGAATTAATATGGTTTTTGCAGAAACTGACATAAAACGAATTGAAAGAGAAGGGCTCACTTGCGACCAGGTACTGGCACAGATCAACCTGTTCAAGAAAGGTATTCATCCAGTCAAGCTCAACAGGCCGTGTACTGTTAACGACGGTATAGTGACTTTTCCTGAAGAAGAACTCAGGGAAATGGCGGCATTGTATGAGGAAAATCTCCGAATGGGCAGGAAAGTGTTGAAGTTTGTTCCGGCTTCCGGGGCGGCCAGCCGCATGTTTAAGGACTGGTACGTATATATGGAGCAAGGAACTTTAGATTCGAGACAGAGTGAAGAGTTTGTGAGGGAACTAAAGAGGTTCGCGTTTTATAATGATTTGAGTGACTTAATATTACGCGAGGGTGAAGATATTGAACAGATGCTGGAAGACGAAAGATATGCCGAAATCCTGGCTTATATGTTGACATCTAAAGGCTTGAAATACGGCGATCTTCCTAAAGCTCTTCTCAAATTTCATGCTTACCCGGACGGCAGCCGTAGCGCCCTTGAAGAGCATCTGGTGGAGGCAGCACTATATCTGAAGGATGCCTGCCGTATCTGCCGGCTTCATTTTACTCTCTCGGAGGAGCATCGTGAAGATGTGGCGGCTTACCTGTCCGTGATTAAGAGATATTATGAAAAGCACTATGGTGTGATCTTTGACATTGCACTCTCCACACAGAAATCATCTACAAATACAATAGCAGTGGATTTGGATAACCGACCCTTTCGCGATCAACAGGGGGAGATTGTTTTTAGGCCAGGCGGACATGGCGCTCTTCTTGATAATCTGAACGGTACTGGTGGAGATATAATCTATCTTAAAAATATTGACAATATAGTGCCTGACCGGTTGAAGGCAGTAACAGTATTTTATAAGAAGGTTCTCGGAGGCTACCTTATCTCGCTTCAGAACGAGATATTCGCATTTCTGAGGCATTTAGATGACGCTGGTCTGGATGAAAAGACCCTGCAGGGAATAAAGTCGCTCTGCGAAAAAAGACTTAATATCGTCTTTCCTCCGCAATTTGAAGATCTGTCCCTTTCGGAGAAAGGGTCTTTCATTTTCAATAGACTCAACCGGCCCATTCGGGTATGCGGTATGGTAAAGAATCAAGGGGAGCCGGGAGGAGGTCCGTTCTGGGTAAACGAGGAAGATCAAACGCAATCGCTCCAGATCGTTGAGGAGTCGCAGATAAATTCAGGATCGGCAGAACAGAGGGCTGTCTGGTTCCGGGCAACACACTTCAATCCTGTGGATCTTGTCTGCGGGGTTCGCAACTACCGGTCCTGCGAATTTGATCTCCACGACTTCGTCGATAAAGACGCCTATTTTATTTCACAGAAATCCGAAAAGGGCAGGGATCTTAAGGCCCTTGAGCTTCCCGGGCTGTGGAATGGGTCAATGGCATTCTGGATTACCGTTTTTGTCGAAGTGCCTATAGAGACTTTCAACCCTGTAAAGACGATACGCGATTTACTAAGACCTCAGCATCTGCCATGAGTTTCATTGAATCAACCAGCGCTCTATAACATCCCTGTGAGCAGCCCTTACTCGGATGTGAACTGTAGAATTTCCTATCCGGCACAGGGCCGTGACTTCCTCGTTTTTTGGGGCGTCGCTGTATGAGGCGCACAGGGAAGCGGCTGTGTGAATCGTAATTTCATCGCCTCCGTGAGGAACTATCGTTGCAGGACCGGGAAATTGTGCAATATGGATAACGATGTCTTCCTCGTGAGATAGTCTTTGGAGCGCCTCATTCTCGAGGCTATTTCGTCCCACGATGGCTTTGGAAAACCCGTCGATTCGGAAATGTCTGCCATATTTGAGAAGCTCTACATCTCTTACGTCGAAATCTACGCTGTGCTGAAAGAGATCTCCCAGTCTTCTGGAAAACATGGGATCTGTCAGCAAGCAACCCCCGGCAGGGGCTGAGTAATGGTCAATGCCATAGAGCCTTGCCATCGCAATCTGCTCCTTCCTCCCTTTCCCTTTTATGGCGAGGAGCCTGTGACGTTCCACCTTGCCTTCGATTTCCGGTCTTGTTTCGGGAAGAAGAAGCGCACTCAGAGGTCTCAGAATATACTCCTGATACCCTGAATTTTTCGCAACGACATAAAGAGACTGTCTGGTCTGGGACATGGGACGCTGGCCCAGAACTTCACCTGTAAAGATAAAATCGGCTTTCCTTTCTTCCATGATCCGGCCAGCAACTTTGAGCATGAGCGTGTGACAGTCGATACATGGATTCATGTTCTTTCCGTATCCATATCTAGGGGACTTTAGCACATCAAGGTGTTCTTTCGTAATGTCCACTTCTATGAGGTAAAGCCCGATTGTTTTTGCGGCAGCCCGAGCCTTTTCAGGACTAAAAAAGGGGGTCGTGCATGTAACCCCCATGACATCAACACCCTGATCCATTATAATCTTCACTGCGAGGAGGCTATCCAGCCCCCCTGAAAATAGACCTAATCCTTTTGCTTTCAATATCTGACGATGTTCACCCCCCATTTCTTATTGAGCAGACCATATATATCGCGATCCATGTCAAAATCGATTAGATAAAAATCTCCTTTGTCCTGCTTTATTTTAAAGGCAGGAAAGCTTACAGTGCCTGCCGGCTTATCGGTTTTTTCAGGGACTGAGAAGGAGAAAATGGCGAATGAAAAGAGAATATTGGCAGACTGCAAGACTTTCTCTATAACAGTTTTTTTCGTTTCCCCGCTCTCGAGAGTGACTGCAAGTGTGCCCCGGGTTTTCAAAATGTCAAATAATTGTTGGGGGATGTTTTTTGAGAGGATTATAATTTTTTCATCCCCTTTTTTTGCGAGCAAATCGGCCTTTGTTGAGAGATCAAAACCGATCGCGGTGGCATCATGTATCCCGACTTCGGCCTCTCTTGTTGTCTGATATCCCAATTCATTGAGCAGGGAATTGGCCAGCTCCGTGTTAGTACTGGCATTCATTTCTGTCATATGGGGCGGAGCATACTTTTCATCCTGTGCGCTCATCACACCCTGTCCTTCTAATACCTCCGTAATGATGATACCGTTTCTTTCAGCATACTGGATCATTGGTTTGGGCAATAGCCGGGAATAGTCTGAAACGAATGATAGCCCCTGTAGATATGGTTTATTATCATGATTTTTTTTTGTGATTATCCAGTCGAAGGAGAGAAGGAGCGCCGGACTATCTCCTATGGCGTACGGAGTTGTCCTTCTGGTCATCGTATATATATTTGAGGCATTGATGATCTTTTGAAGGATTCTAGCCGTATCGTCACTGTCAACCACCTCAACAGAGTGATAGTTTTTCCAGTTGGACTGAATCATATTTCTAAAGGTGTCTGATATAGTGTTAGAAAAATCCAGTAAAATCGAACTGCCATCATCCATCTCAACAATAGGTATGGTGGAACAGTCAATTGTCACCTGTCCCACCTCAGATATGGGAATATAATACTTGCCCGCCGTTATTAGTGATCCGTTCATTCTGTTGATGATGACCTTTATAATATTAAGATGGGCTTGTGGGAGAACGATAGGTTTGTCTTGTGTTTCATCCTTGATCGCTTTCGGTAATGGTTCTGTTTCCGGCGTCCGGCCTTCTTGTTTGGTAATAACTATGCTTCGCCGCGGCAATTGTAAAGTGTGGCCGCTGTATATCCTGTCGTAGTTTTTTATGCCTGGGTTTAGCCGCTTAATATCGTCTACAACCTTTCTAAGCTCTGGATATGTCACATTTAGTTCGCGTATGGCGATCCGGCTTATGGAATCACCTTTTCTTATCGTGTAATTCATTGTCTGGGAACTATCCTGTCCCCCGGGTATAGTGGGCCGTTCGATTTCTGGGACTATAACAACTTGCCCCGGTTTGATTTTATTTAGATTTTTTATTCCAGGGTTCAGTTTTTTTATCATGGTGAGGCGGGGTGATGTTATTCCCGCTTGGTCTCTCATGATCTGAAAGAGCCACTCCCCCTGTTTGACCACGTACGTCCGTGTCTTTGCACTCACTGTTGCCGTCTTTTGAAATGAAAGCTGGGCCGTATCCTCCTCTGCACAGGAATATTGAGATGCGAAGGTGAGAAAGACTAAGGGAAAAATGATGAGATAGAGTAATCTCGGACGAAGATTGCCCATGACTTGCCTCGTCACAATATTAAACAAGTTGAAAAATGTTGAAAGATTTTTTGCAAGACACACCGAGTGTCGGTATTATTAACATAATCAGACTATTGTGCAAAGTGAAATCTCAATATCATTACATTCATTCAATATTAAGATTGCTGATTTCACGGGATTTGCGTTACTTGGGATATCAATAGTTTAGTTGCAAGAAAAAACATTAATGATATAATGGAACAGTTTAGTGTGTGATAACGATATTTATCAGAATGGGTATAGTTAATGGCTGATATGGAAAAAAATCCGGCATTTGTCAAAGAGCTCCAGGCGAGGTTTGATAGAAAACTGAAGGAAAATGAAATATCTTTATTGGAACACTGGAAAGCGCAGATTGATAGATTGCTGTCCATGAAACCGGAAGGTATTTCATCACTCCAGTCGCAGATAAAGCGAATATCGGATATGATGGACAACAGAATCAAAATCATGAAAAAGGGATGATATGCACAGTATAGCGAATTTCTTATTTGAAGTGGGTATGTTAAAGAAAACCCCCAGAACAGGTTTCAGATTTTTGGGCTCCGGCTGCGAATCGGTAGCTGAACATATTCTACGAACCATATTTATTGGCTATGCCTTAAGTAAGCTTGAACCCGATCTGGATGAATTGAAGGTACTCAAGATATGCCTCGTTCATGATCTTCCCGAAGCCAGAACAGGCGACATGAATTATATGTATAAGAAGTATGTCACAGTGCACGAAGATAGAGCTATAAGAGAGCTGGCTGAGACACTGTCCTTCGGAGATGAAATCAAAACAATCATTGAGGAATTTAACGAAAAGAAGACAAGGGAGGCTCTTATTGCCCACGATGCCGACCAGCTTGCCCTTATTCTTCAGTTGAAGGAATATGGCGATTTGGGCAACAAGTATACTGATGACTGGATTGAATTTGCAAAAAGACGACTCCACACGGATACTGCGAGAAAGCTTGCTCAGAGCATCATTAAGACAGATTCCTCCGAGTGGTGGTTCAGAGATAAGAGCGATTGGTGGGTGAATGGTTGCAGCAGCGATAATAAATAGAAAACGGATTTCTTTTTGTCAGCCACTTCATAAAGCAACGCTACAGTAAACCTCGGTAATCTAGACCTTTCAGAAAATCATTGAAACGAGCATTCTGTTCCCCGTCGGAGTCAATTGAAGGCGGGGGGGAAATGGGACTATATCTTGCCTTGCAATTGTTATTTTGCGGCATAGACGAACCAGAAGATTGAGTACGTGTAAAAAATCTCGGATGTCCTCCAAACCGGTATTTCTCGCATGAATTTTGTCAGTTATTTACTGCGGATATATTCCGTGATCAGCATGTGGTGCTGGTAGTTGTTTTCGACTGTCTTGATCCAGAGTACGAACAAAATCGTATAGGACATCACGTTTACATTTCTGAAGCATCTCTTGCTCTGCAATTGTGATTTGGCTCTGTTCCCAGCTCGGTTCTCTGCTTGACAGTATTGCAAAAATACCCTACATTATCGCCGCTTTTAGTAACTAAGGAGAACGATTGACTATGGCCACGAAGAAGAGCAGAAGAACGGATGAGATAAAGGTTAAAAAGAAAAAGAAACGTATGAAGAAGTCCCTCCTTTTCGTTATTGTTGCTACCGTTGTGGCATCCCTCGTACTGTTCTTTGTAATCATATTCGAATATGTGTTTCCACCAACCAAGCACGCCGTCGCGAAGAAAGAAAAACAGGAAGTAGTGTTATATTTTTCAGATGCGAATGAACGATTTTTAGTTCCGGAAAAAAGGTACATTTTAAAGGAGGACAATGATGGGGCTAAGGCCAGGGAGTTGGTAAGGGCCTTGCTTGAAGGCTCTAAGACGAAACTTGTCAGCACCTTCCCGGAGGGGGTGGCTCTGGACAATATTACAATAGATGACAAGCAAACGGCTTACGTCAGCTTTGATAAAAATCTTATCAAGCAACATCCTGGTGGAAGTGCCAGCGAGATGGCAACAATATATTCGCTGACCGATACTCTCATAAGTAATGTCAGTAGTATTAAAAGGGTGAAATTACTCATAGGCGGGAAGGAAGTGGATTCTATTAGGGGGAATGTTGATACGAGGCAGCCCTTCACTATGAATAAGGACATATTGGCGCCGGGTGCAAAAGAGGGATAATCCCCCACAAAAACATCGTTTCTCAGGTTGATATATGGCCTCGAAAAAAAAACATTCAAGAATGAGAAATATCGGCGTTGTAGCCCATATAGATGCCGGGAAAACCACTGTCACCGAAAGAATACTCTTCTACACGGGAATACTATACAAGATGGGGGAGGTCCATGATGGAGAGGCTGTAATGGACTGGATGCCACAAGAGCAAGAGAGAGGAATAACGATTACTTCAGCTGTTACGACGTGTACCTGGGAAAATCACGAAATCCAAATAATCGATACACCCGGGCATGTGGATTTTACGATGGAGGTTGAACGGTCCCTAAGAGTGTTGGACGGAGCGCTAGTGGTTTTCTGCGCAGTGGGTGGCGTTGAACCGCAATCAGAAACAGTCTGGCACCAGGCCGATAAATATGGTGTTCCTAAAATAGCTTTTATCAATAAGATGGACAGAATCGGCGCCGATTATTTTGGTATCATAAAGACAATGGGCGGAAGGTTCAACTCGTTACCTCTGCCGATACAGATACCTCTGGGTGAGGAAGATCATTTCAGAGGCGTTATAGACCTCATCAAACAGAAGGCAGTTATCTGGGATGATAATACCCTGGGGTCATCCTTTCAATTGTCAGATATTCCGTCTGACGTTTTCCCGCAGTTCAAAGAGTATCGTGACAAGCTGATTGAATCACTAGCCGAGATGGATGACTATATCGCGGAGAAATACCTTGATGGATCTATCATTGCAGAGAAAGAGATAATCAGAGCCATAAGACAATCAACGATCTCCTTAAAGGCAGTCCCTGTTATGTGCGGTTCTGCCCTGAGAAATAAGGGCATTCAACCAATACTTGACTCTATAGTTTACTATCTTCCCTCACCGGAGGATATCCCCCCTGTTAAAGGTGTCAATCCCGTAACAAAAAAGGAAGAGGTGAGATACAGTAGCGATGATGAGCCTCTTGCCGCCCTGGCCTTCAAGATCAGGCAGGATGAGGGGAGAAAGTTGACTTATCTCAGGGTTTATTCGGGTCGTATAAAAGTGGGTGACGCCGTGTATAATACCAGCTTGCGGAGAAAAGAAAAGATTGCGCGACTATTGAAGATGCATGCAAATAAACGGGAAAGAATCGAAAGGTGCGGTGCAGGTGATATCGTTGCTGTTCTGGGCCTTAAGGATACAACGACGGGAAATACAATCTGCGATGAGTCCTGTCCTATTCTTCTCGAACCTATTGAGTTCTATAAACCCGTTATTAGCCAGGCTATAGAGGCTAAGACGCCGGCAGACCAGGAAAAGCTGACTGTCGCGCTGGCCAAGTTGATGGAGGAAGATCCTACGATTGAAGTGAAGTACAATGAGGAAACTGCTCAAACGGTAATTTCAGGCATGGGGGAACTTCATCTGGAAATCATCGTTGATAGGCTAAAAAGAGATTTTAACACCTATGTTAATGTAGGCAAGCCCAGGGTTGTCTATCGGGAAACTATTCGAAAGAAGATTGAGGTTGAAGGCCTCTTTGAAAAAGAACTTGGCGAAAGGAAGCATTTCGGTCATGTCCGGTTATTACTTGAACCCAGGAACAGAGGATATGGCAATGAAATTGTCAGAAAAGTCGGCGAAACTGTGATACCGGAAGAATTCTATCCTGTCATCTACGAAGGCATTGAAGAGGCAACCCTCAGCGGCGTAATCAGCGGATACCCCATAGTGGACGTTAAAATAACAATAACAGGCGGATCATTCAAGGAAGGGGAATCTTCGACCCTAGGCTACAAGATTGCTGCATCTACTGCAGTCAGAAATGGCTGTTCGCAGGCTGATCCAACACTTCTTGAGCCGATCATGATGGTAGATGTCATAGTGCCACGGGAATTTATGGGTGAGGTAATAGGAGACATAAATTCAAGGGGAGGTGAAATTCAAGCAATCACCCCAAAGGGAACGATCAGTGAGATCAGAGCGAAAGTACCATTGAGGGAAATGTTTGGATATTCAACGGACCTGCGTTCTGCAACCCAGGGCAGGGCTAATTTCTCCATGCGATTCTTTGAATACGGCGAGAGTTGATTCATTATTGTTGGCTACAGATAATTGTGAGTACGAGACCGAGAACAACGGATAAGGACAGCGTGAAGCTTAGGACAGCCTTGAATGAGGCATAATCTTTTAAAAGGGATGATTTAACAATGGCAGGAATAAATGGTAATGGTGGTGTCCGTATCGAACCATCCGGTACTCCGTTGCTTGATAAGGATAAATTGCTGAAGAGCATTTTTCGGATAAGCGCCTTTCTTACGGCTCCCTCCAGCGTGGATGGAATACTGGCTAAAATTCTCGATGAAGTTGTCGATACCATGGGTTTCGACATGGGCATAATCAGACTTTTTGATGAGACGAAGCAGTATCTGGAACCGAAGGTAGTAAAGAATTATAGTGCCGAAGAGACAGCAAGGGCTTTTTCTGTTGCCCTGAATATTTACGAGCATGATTGTCTATCGACAAAAGTGGCAAAGTCAGGCCAAGTCATTGCAATTGAGGATGCAGCAACTGATCCGAGAATCACGGAAACGGATCGTCTGTTGACGAAGATTCAGAGCAAGGGTTCTATTGTGTGTGTGCCCCTTAAGATAGGCGACGATGTCATTGGAACGATAGCGGCGTGGTGCAAGGAGGAAACAAAATTTTTCACTGAGGAGATCAACCTCTTTTTGACATTTGCCAGTCAGGTCAGCATTGTTATTCACAACACAAGACTCTTTGCGACGAATGCGGAGAAGATCCGCCAGTTGATGATTCTTCAGGAGGCTGTTTCCGAGATAAATTTAAGTCGCGTCCTTGATAATAGGATAATCGGTATTCTCAGTGAGAGTGCGCTGAAGATTGCGAGAGCCGATAGGGTACTTGTGTATTTCCTGGACATCGAAAAGGACCGCTGTCTTGTCACTGATGGTGGGAAGGTATTTATTGAGGATCGAAAAGCTTATGACGGGATAATAGGCAAGAGCATCATCAGTCAGGCAATAAATACTGATAACATTGTTATGCGGCGGGAAAGCGATGAGGATTCATTGACCCATCCTGTTTATGACGGCTTTCATTCAGAAATAGCATTTCCCCTTCATATAAAGGACAAGTTCAAGGGGGCATTGTACCTTGCAAAGCTGTCAGACAGTTACAGCCAGGATCAAATCAATATTCTGGACATACTTGTCAAGAATGCGCTTACCTCTTATGACAATGTGATTATGCATTCCATGCTCTCGCTTGAAGCGGAATCCCTCAAGACGGAAGTAGAAAAGCTAAAGGAGAGGGAAGATATTCTTCTAGGATTTCACAATATCCTCGGCAAATCGAAAAAAATGATTGCTGTTTTCCATGTAATTGAGGAAGTCGCATCACACAACACAAACATTCTGGTCCAGGGCGAAAGTGGCACCGGCAAGGAATTGATTGCCCGTGCTATTCACAGACAGAGCAACAGATGTTCGAGGCCCTTCGTCGACGTTAATTGTGCTGCAATTCCGGGGACGCTGCTGGAAAGTGAGCTTTTTGGATATGAAGCGGGAGCATTTACGGATGCGCGAAAGAGGAAAATAGGTCTTCTGGAGTATGCCAATGGTGGTACGTTGCTGTTGGATGAGGTCGGAAATATGAGCATCCAACTGCAGGTAAAATTCCTGAGGATGCTGGAAAATGGTTATGTGAGGCGTCTTGGAGGAACAGAAAATATACCAATTGACGTAAGGTTCGTTTTTTCGACAAATATGGACCTGGCTAAGATGGTGAGTGAAGGGTCATTTCGCGAAGATCTCTTTTACAGGATACGGGTTGTCCCTATTGTGATTCCGCCTCTCCGTGAAAGACCTGATGATATACTTCTTTTGGCCAAACACTATATAGAAGAATTCAACAGGAAGTTCGGGAAAAAGGTAAAAGGGCTCAGTAAAGAGGCAGAATTTGTATTGAAAGTCTATGCCTGGCCAGGAAATGTCAGGGAGCTGAAAAATATAATTGAGAGGGTCATGATATTGCAGAAGCACGGTACGACCATTTCGCCAGACGATCTTCCCACCGAAATAAAAGCCCTTCCCAATTATAAGTATCTCAAGGTTGACATTGCAAAATTTCTTCCCGCCTTGCCTTCCGGCGAAATAGACTACACCGAGGTGACAGAGAGGATCATGAGTGATATTAAAGAAAAAATTCTCGCCAATGCTCTGGAGATAAGCGGTGGCAATAAGACTGCGGCGGCGAGGCATCTGAGCATTTCGCGTTACAAATTTATCAGAGAACGAAAAAAAATTGATAAGCACACCAACTAATTCAAGCAAAATTACATTTCGTGTCAATATAGCACATAGAGTGCTATTTATGCACATAAATCAAAGTCTTTGATATCACAGAAGTGTTTTATTGCCAGCCAATTTGTATTACGCTATTATCGCACATTTATTTTCCACACCCGATGATCCGGGCACTTTGTTTTTAAAGAAGATCTTTTTATTTTCGGAGCAGGATGATGTTAAAGGCAGTTGCAAATTATTGATTTGCGAAGGAGAAACGTGCAAGTTGTTTCCTTGATCTTATATAGAAACCAAATACAGAATCAAAGTGGCAGCGATTTTGCAGAGAGAAATCTCAATTTGAAGAGACCTCTCGAGAACGTAAGAGACCTTTGGTAATAATAGCCGATAGAGCAAAAATGAAAGGTAGATCTCAGGGGTCTCATCAAATTTTTATGAGAAGTCTATATAAGACGATACGGCTCTTCCCTGCGCCCTTGCAGTTTGCCGTTTTCTATAGATAACCTTCTTCCCAAGCCAGAATTTCCCTTCAAACATTAAATCTGAAGTAGGCAATATCACCATCGGCTATTACATAATCTCTTCCTTCGATTCTGATGAGCCCTGCCTCCCTTGCTGAAGATAGGCTGCCCATTCTGATAAAATCGTTGTAATGTATGATATCTGCCTTAATGAACCCCTTCTGCATATCGCTGTGTATCTTGCCTGCAGCTTCCGGCGCTTTTGATCCCCGGGGCACGGTCCATGCCCGGAGTTCCGGTCCAACTGTGGTGTAAAAGGTTATCAACCCCAAGAGATTGTACGCTTCTCGTATAAGCTTACTAAGACCAGACTCCTGTATGCCGAGGTCATTGAGGAATACTTGTTGTTCATCTTTCGGAAGCTCTGCGATCTCCGCTTCCAGATCCCCGCAGATAGCGATTGCTTTTGAACTTTCCTTTCTTGCAATAGATTGCACTTTCTCTATACACTCAGTCGCTCCCTTTAAGGCGGACTCGCTAACATTAGAAACATAGAGGACTTTTTTTGCTGTAAGGAGGTGAAGATCTGTTACGGTAATCTGCTCATCTTCTTGGAAGGTCATTTCGCGTGCTGTGTCTCCCTTCGATAAAACGCCCTTGATGCGTTCACAAGTGGCTAACTCTTTACGAGCCACCTTCTCGCCGGTCTTTGCAAGCCTGCTAATTTTTGTTATCCTATTTTCCACTGTCTCTAAATCGGCAATGATCAATTCCGTATTTATTATATCCACGTCGCGTTCAGGATCGACAGTTCCATAGATATGTGCGACAGAGGGATGATCGAAGCATCTCACAATGTGTACAAGAGCTTCGACTTCTCTGATATGTCCCAAGAACTTGTTGCCGAGACCTTCGCCCTTACTTGCGCCTTTGACAAGGCCGGCGATATCGAGGATTTCGATGGTGGTAGGAGTGACTTTGGGAGGTCGCACGATGTCAGCGATTCTATACAGCCGTTCATCCGGAACTTGGACAATCCCGACATTGGGATCTATTGTGCAGAAGGGATAATTTGCTACCTCGGCACCTGCGGCGGTCAAGGCGTTGAAGATGGTGGATTTCCCGACATTGGGAAGTCCGATAATACCGCACTTAAAGCCCACGGTATTCTCCTGTACTAGGCGAGAGTTTCCGTATCAGTTTGATTTTAGGTAACAACCTATTTACCCTGGCATGGGTCAATGCAAGGCCGCATTTTTCTCGTCGTTTGACTGATTGGCGGATTTATCATTGTACCTATTCATAGCCGCCTGAATTCCGGACGTAACAATCATTGTCACGGCGTCACTGACGGTTTTCATAATTTGAGGCATAAGCTCCATTTCATTCTCGGCAAATTGCTCAAGAACATATCTCTCTACCATTAATCTATCAAGAGGTTTGCCGATACCGATCCTCACTCTGATAAAGTCTGGATTGCCGAGGCCATCTATTATGGAGATCATTCCTTTATGACCAGCATGACCGCCGCCTATCTTCAACCGGAACGTTCCGAAGGGGAGGTCTATGTCATCGTGAATGACAATTATATCCGCCGGATCGATATTTAAGTAGTCTACGATCTTCTTCACTGCAGAGCCGCTGACATTCATAAAGGTCATAGGCTTGAAGAGCAGAACCGGAATATCGCCGATCCTGCCTTTTCCAAAGGAAGCGTCAAAACCTTTCAAACTTACGGGGATATTATGGTTGGCGGAAATTTCGTCAATTGCCAGGAAGCCACTATTGTGCCTCGTGGCCTGATACTTAGCACCTGGATTTCCCAGCCCGATTATAAGCCTCAACAGTCACCTCTAAGTGGAGTAGAAGTCATACACTTGACCGGGAAGGCATCCCGCAAATGCCGCTCCACCGGCGGGAGAATCTAAGAGATGTTGTACTGACATGCAAGGCCCGGCGTTGCATGTGGGAAGCTTCACTGCTTACGACTCCTCTTCCGGCGTCTCCACCACTTCCTGTTCTTCTACCGCCGCCGGTTCAGCCGTCACCACAATTCTCGGTGCTGCAACTGATGCTATGATTGTATCTTGAGGGTCAAGGACATTGACACCATCGGGCAATTTTATGTCTTGCACCTTTATCGAATCGCCGATGTCGAGACTGCTTATATCAACCTCTACAAATTCCGGCAGTGCTGTAAAGAGGCAGGAGGCCTTTATTTCCCTTTTTATATGATGTAGCTCCCCCCCATTATCGACCCCTATGGCCTGTCCCTTGAAATGAATGGGTATGTCAACGGTAATCTCATGTTCCAGATCAATTTCGCAAAAGTCTACATGAAGAAATTTTCCGCTGAGAGGGTCTATCTGAAGCTCTTTGATGAGGGTGAATTTTTCCATTTTGCTGCCATTGCCTATCAGCAGGTTTATGAAGATGTTTTCCTCTTTGCCCTTTAATATCTTCATCAAGTCAGAAGAATTCACCGCCAATAGGACAGTTTCGCTTTTCGGGCCGTAAAATACAGCCGGCGTTAGCCCAGCTTTTCTAAGTCTCCGAGAAACACCTTTTCCAGAAGTCGTGCGAAGACTGGCCTTCAGTTCACTTATTTCCATCTGCTCCTCCTATATAAAAAGCGAATGTACGGAATCGTTATAATAGATGCGTCGGACAGCTTCACTGATCAGTCCGGCGACTGAGAGAACTTTGATGCGGCTGCAAGCCTTGGCCCTATCATGGAGGGGGATGGTGTCAGTTACGATAATCTCCTTGAGGCTTGAATTTTCAATCCTTTCTATGGCTGGTCCTGAAAGAACAGGATGGGTGCAGCACACGGACACCTCAACAGCTCCGGCTCCTTCAAGGGCCCGAGCCGCCTGCGTTATGGTTCCTGCTGTATCAATCATATCGTCGAGGACGATCACGCGCGCACCCTTGACAGCGCCGATAATGTTCATTACCGCTGATTCGTTAGGACC
Organism: Syntrophales bacterium; assembly: GCA_035685925.1. Lineage (GTDB taxonomy): Bacteria > Desulfobacterota > Syntrophia > Syntrophales > UBA2185 > Fen-1135. The sequence goes on from DASRZZ010000021.1 coordinate 27,980, forward strand.
TTCCCTCCTCTTATCCACAATGGCAATATTTACATCCAGCCGTTTACCGAATGCCCTTGCTCTTTCCACCCCGCCGGTATCGGGAGATACGATAACAATATTACTGTCATAATTGTTTCTGATGTAATCTAAGAGAACAGGGGTGGCAAAGAGATTGTCGACAGGGATGTTAAAGAATCCCTGGATCTGGCCTGCGTGGAGGTCTATCGAAAGAACTCGCGATGCCCCTGCGGCCGTGATCAGATCTGCCACAAGCTTTGCTGAGATTGGCGCCCGCGGGGCCACCTTTCTATCCTGCCTCGCATAGCCATAGTACGGTATTACAGCCGTTATCCTGTCCGCAGAAGCCCTCTTCATGGCATCTATCATGATGAGGAGTTCCATGCAGGTTATATTTACGGGGGGACACGTCGACTGAATTATGAAAGCGTCCATACCGCGTACGTTTTCATTGATTTCCACCCGTGTCTCGCCGTCGCTGAATGTAGTAACGTTGGCCTTGCCGAGCGATACACCCAGGTTTTCACAGACCTTCTGCGCAAGAGGTAGGTTAGCATTGCCGGAGAATATTCTCATTCTATCAAGCATGGAAATCCTTTCAAAAAAAGTAATTATATGTGGCTGGGGCGGGAGGATTCGAACCTCCGTATGCAAGAACCAAAATCTTGTGTCTTACCGCTTGACGACGCCCCATCATCTACTGGAAAGGCAGCAGAATTACGCAGGGTATACAGGGTATACCCTCGACCACTGACACGATGGATCCCGTCATATGGAGCGAGCCCTGTATATTGACCATTCGTTTCCCTCGACGTTTCCCAAGGCCTTTTCGGCCTTTATCGCAATCTCCTCATCCGTGAAAATTCCCATAACCGTCGGGCCACTGCCGGACATTAGAGCGCCGAGAGCACCATTTTGCACTAAAAGGCTCTTTAGATACTGCAGAACGGGATGAATGGCCAGAGTGACCCTCTCGAGATCGTTATGGAGTCCTTTTACTATATCGTCTACAGTACGAAGCTCAGGACATTTATAATTTACAACTCGTTTTGTCAATCTTAAATTGAGCCCTTCATAGACCATTTTTGTGGACACTTCAAAGCCCGGGTTAATCAGGACAAACCACAGGGGAGGAATATTCTCGGCATGTCGGAGCCGGTCACCGACGCCGGACGCCCATGCTGTCTTTCCGAAGATAAAGAAAGGTACATCTGCGCCGATCTTTGCCCCTATTTCCATGAGATCATCCGTGCTGTAGTGAAAACCCATTAAATCGTTTATGGTCACAAGCGCTGTCGCCGCATTAGAACTCCCTCCGCCGAGCCCTGCTGACACGGGAATCTTTTTCTTAATGGTGATATTGATCCCTGGAGAATGCGACACTCGCGAGAGGATGGCATCTGCCGCCCTATATACGATATTGTTGTCGTTTTCCGGAATAGAGCTGCTAGGACAGCTCAGGCTGATACCTTGTGCAGCAGGGGAAAATATCATCTCATCATAAAGACTAATCCTCTGCATCAATGTTGAGATGTCATGAAAGCCATCTGCACGCTTCCCCAGTACGCGGAGGCGGAGATTAACTTTTGCAGGTGATAATTTACTGATCATCCCGCGTTCTTCTCTTTGACATATCTCATCATAAGTTCATACAGGATCCCATCCAGAAGCTCTTTTTCGTTGGTGTCTAAATTCCCTGCGGTTTTAATTTTTATCATGTTCAGCAAGTCAATAGTCTGCTTTGCCGCAACAAGATTCTTTTCCGCTTTCTTGGTTTCCGGGTCAGGGAAATCGCCGAGGTGATACATGACCGTTGTACTTAGTGAAAGGACGAAACTGGAAAAGGAGACTTCCGGGAGATATTCTTGCTGGGGACCCGCCTGAGCATCTTTGTCCGGAAATTTCTTTTCGGCTTTCTCCTTTCCGTCTGAAGATTCCTTCATTAAATCTTCCTTACGCGCTTCTCCGGATTCATCAAAAATTCGCTTATCCTTGATCACGAATCCCTTTTCTTCTTTTCCACCGTTCATAGTAATCTCCTTATATCCAGACAAGCATCCTCGTTCATCTATAAATGTTCCACTTACTGCCGTGGAAAAATTGAGGTATTTACTGATAATACCTCAGCCATTTTATATTAACCAGCTCACATAGGCTTCATGCTTCTTAACCTTGCAATACGCTCTTCAATTGGAGGATGTGTACTGAAGAGGTTCATAAGGGATTTTCCTGCCAGCGGGTTTACTATAAACATGTGAGCAGTCGAAGGGTTAGCCTCCATGGGTATCATCTGTGATGCCCGTGACAGTTTCTCCAGGGCACCCGCCAGACCATAAGGCTTGCCCGATACACGAGCTCCGCCTTCATCAGCGAGGTATTCCCTGGATCTGGAAACCGCCATCTGTATAATAGTTGCTGCAAGGGGTGCAAGAATCGCCATCATAATGAGGCCGATGATACCGCCTCCCTCGTCGCTATCATCACGGCCTGATCCACCAAACAAAGCTGCCCACTGAGCCATATTTGCCAGCATAACGATAGCGCCAGCGAGGGTTGCTGCAATGGAACCAATTAGCATGTCCTTATTCTTGATATGAGTCAATTCGTGGGCGAGAACTCCCTCTAGCTCGTCTTTATTTAACATCTTTAGGATTCCTTCCGTCACGGCTACCACCGCGTGGGTTTCATTGCGCCCCGTAGCGAAAGCATTGGGTGTGTCACCAGGGACAATGTATACCTTCGGCATGGGAAGGCCAGCCTTCAAGGCCAGATCCTTGACTATTGCATAAAGTTGAGGAACTTGGTTTTCGCTGGCTTCCTGCGCATTATACATGCGAAGTATGAGTTTATCCGAAAACCAGTACGCTCCGAAATTCATCGCCATAGCAAAAATAAATGCCATGACGACGCCCTGCTTGCCGCCGAAGTATCCTCCTATCAGCATCAGCAGGCCCGTCAAGGCGCCGAGTAATAAGCCTGTCTTGATGGTGTTCATCAATAAACCTCCTCTTCACCTCATTTCTTTTTCTTAAAGATCATCTCACCGTTGTCTTTAGCGTCAACTATAATGTGGTCTCCTTCAGCAAACTTTCCTTCGAGAATTCCCATGGCGAGATTGTCGAGAAGCAATTTCTGGAGGGCCCGTTTAAGTGGCCGCGCCCCATAAACTGGGCTGTAGCCAGTTTTAGCTATATAATTTTTAGCATTTCCTGTCAATTCGATGGTCACCTTGCGCTCTTTCAGTCTATTCTGAATCAAATCGATCTGGATGTCGATGATATTATCGATGTCCTCCATCGTCAGCGACCTGAAGGTGATAATATCGTCTATTCTGTTCAGGAACTCCGGCCTGAATGTGGACCTCAATGCTTCCATAGTCCTCTCGCGCCTTTCCTGGTCACTTATGGACATGTCCTGTGTCCACTGGCTTCCAATATTTGATGTCATGATTACGATGGTGCTTTTGAAATCAACGGTTCTGCCGTGGCCGTCCGTCAGTCTGCCATCATCCAAGATCTGCAGAAGGATATTGAAGACGTCCATATGCGCCTTCTCGATCTCGTCGAAGAGCACAACCGTGTAAGGCCTCCTGCGCACGGCCTCTGTGAGATAGCCGCCTTCCTCGTATCCCACATATCCTGGGGGAGCGCCGATCAATCGGGCGACGGAGTGCTTCTCCATGTACTCGGACATATCGATCCTTATCATGGCCTGTTCGTTGTCGAACATGAATTCCGCGAGGGCACGGGCCATCTCCGTTTTACCGACGCCCGTTGGTCCAAGAAATATGAAGGAGCCGATGGGCCTGTTAGGATCTTGCAGGCCGGAACGGGCCCTTCTTAGGGCGCTCGAAACAGCGGCAATGCCCTCGTCCTGCCCAATGACCCTTTTCTTGAGCCTTTCTTCCATATGGATGAGCTTCTGAACATCGCTCTCCATCATGCGTGACACGGGAATGCCTGTCCAGTTCGCGACCACCTCCGCCACGTCCTCCGCGTCTACCTCCTCTTTCAACATCTTATTGATCTTCTGAACCTCGGAGAGGCTGGACTGCTCGCGTTCCAGTTCTCCATTCAGCTCGACGAGCTTACCGTAGCGTATCTCAGCAGCCCGGGCGAGGTTGCCCTCCCTCTGGGCGCTTTGTTCTTCTGTCTTGTATTCTTCGATCCTGCTCTTTACTGCCTGTATGTTCTTTATGATTTCTTTCTCTCGAGCCCAGTGGGCTTTCATCTTCCCCATTGATTCCCTGAGTTTCTTTAGTTCCTTGTCAATCTTGGTGCGTCTGTCCTGCGTGGTCTTGTCGGACTCGTCTTTCAAGGATTGCCGTTCGATCTCCAATTGTGTCACTCTTCGCTCTATGGCGTCGATTTCCGAGGGCATGCTGTCGAGTTCGATCCTCAGGCGAGAAGCAGCCTCGTCAATCAGATCCACCGCCTTGTCCGGCAGGAATCTGTCACTGATGTAGCGCGCGGAAAGGGTTGCCGCAGCGATTATTGCAGAATCCTTGATCCTAACTCCGTGGTGAATCTCATATCGTTCCTTCAATCCCCTGAGGATGGCAATCGTATCTTCGACTGAGGGCTCCCTCACGATGATCGGCTGAAATCTACGTTCCAGGGCAGGATCCTTCTCGATATGCTTCCGGTATTCATTTAATGTCGTCGCACCGATGCACCGTAACTCACCCCGGGCGAGGGCGGGTTTCATCATATTTGAAGCGTCTACCGCTCCCTCAGCAGCTCCTGCACCGACTACTGTGTGGATCTCATCTATAAAGAGGATGATTTCTCCCTGAGTGCTTGTTATTTCCTTAAGAACAGCCTTGAGCCTTTCTTCAAATTCTCCCCTGTACTTGGCGCCCGCAATCAAGGCACCGATATCTAAACCAACAACACGCTTACCCTTCAGGCTGTCTGGCACGTCGCCGTTTACGATTCGCTGCGCAAGCCCCTCCACAATAGCCGTCTTGCCCACGCCTGGTTCGCCTATGAGAACAGGATTGTTCTTTGTCCTCCTAGAGAGCACCTGCATGATTCTCCTGATTTCATCGTCTCTTCCAATAACGGGATCAAAGGATCCCTTCCTGGCAAGTTCATTGAAATCCCGTGCGTAACGCTTAAGGGCCTGGTATTTCTCTTCCGGATTTGGGTCTGTAATCCTCTGGTTGCCCCTGAGCTCGAGCAGAACTCTGAATATGTTGTCCTTCGTAACGCCGTTGCCTTTAAGGACTTTTCCGGCAGTTCCGTCCTTCTCTTCTGTCATCACGACAAGTATGTGTTCAGCACTGACATACTCATCCTTCAAGTGTGCTGCTTCTACAAGGGCATCGTCCAATACTTTATTTAATCTGGGAGTCATGTATATCTGGCCGATGCCAGCACCCGAAACGCTCGGCAATTTTCCCAGGAATTTCTTGATTTCAGTTTCGATTACTTTTGTATCTACTCCCAATTTTTTCAATATTTCCCCGACAATGCCTTCCGGCTGCATGAGAAATGCCACGAGGAGATGTTCGACATCAATGCTCTGGCTTCCGTAAGTCTTCGCAATGGTCTGAGCCTCCTGCAAGGCTTCTTGAACCTTTAACGTGAACTTGTCAAATCTCATTAGACCTCCAATAATCCTGGGGTTCGCTTGTTCCATCTCTTCTTGTCAGCAGCATACCGGCACCCTCTAGTCTACTATGGATACGTGCCTGTGCCGAAGAACGATACAATGAAACTGATATCCCCTATTCTCTATGGTTCGCCCTCCGTGATGGTCCAAACCACGAATTATACTCACAAATGTAAACATGGACAGTTGATCTGTCAAGATATGGAAGATAAAAAAAATGTAGCAAAGATATTGACTGAATGATTGAAGGCATAATAAAATAAAATATTATAAAATATTCAAAGTAAAAAGAGGAGTGTCAATTGGAACTACCATCAGTCGCCAGTACACTTGAGATCTACATAGCGCAGATCAATCGCTATCCCATTCTTAGCGCAGATGAAGAATTCAGGTATGCCGTAAAATTTAAGAAGTACAGTGACATGGAGGCGGCAGAGAAGCTCGTTGTTTCCAACCTGAGATTTGTGGTCAAGATCGCGCACGAATATAGAAATTACGGAGTTAAACTGGCCGACCTAATTCAGGAAGGGAATATCGGCCTCATGCATGCAGTGAAAAAGTTTGATCCGTATAAAGGATACAGACTCATCTCCTATGCCGTATGGTGGATAAGGGCATATATACAAAATTTTATAATCAAATCATGGAGTCTTGTAAAGATCGGTACGACGCAGGTCCAGAGGAAACTCTTTTTCAAACTTGGTCAGGCCAAAAAAAAGCTTGAAGCGCTTTCTGAGAAGAACCCTGAATTCGCTGAAATTGCAGAGTCTCTTGGCGTCAAGGAAACGGAAATTGAAGAGATGGATCAGAGGCTTACCTACCGGGATCTTTCGCTTGATTCATATATCAGTAGCGAAGGAGAGACCGCCCATATCGATTACTTGACTTACGAGGGAGAGGATCAGGAGTCTTCCTTGATTAGGAAGGAGGAGATGGATCTCGTAAAAAGAAACATTGCCGGCGCCCTCGCAAATCTTAATGAAAGGGAGTGCTATATAGTGAGGCATCGTATAATGACGGACCGCCCGAAGACCCTTCAAGAAATTGGCAACATGTATAATATTACCAGGGAACGGGCCAGACAGATTGAGAAACAGGCTCTGAAGAAATTGCGACTGGCCATTCCGTATCTAGGGAAAGAGCGGGATTTGCTTGAGGCCTGAGAGATGGTAGCTGCGCAAGGTGTAACTGGTTTTAAATGATTCGCAAATAGACGATAGTTTGATGAAAAGGGAATGCAGGAATCATGGGAGAACGGGTATGAGATCCACAATTCGAGTTTTTCTCTATGACTATGCCTCCATGTCAATTCCTCTGGCAAGGTTCTCAAAGCGAGTGAATTTGTCCTGAAATGCCAGTTTAACCATGCCAGTTGGTCCGTTTCTCTGTTTACCGATGATTATCTCTGCCATGCCTCTTTCAGGATTTTCTTCAGACTTTTCATAGACCTCATCCCTATAAATAAAAGCTATCAGGTCCGCATCCTGCTCGATGGCTCCCGAATCCCTCAGATCCGCCATCTGCGGCCTCTTATTGGTCCTGTCTTCCAACTTCCTGTTCAACTGGGAGAGCGCTATTACCGGGACATTCAATTCCTTTGCAAGGGCCTTTAGTGAACGACTGATTTCCGATATCTCCTGCTCCCGCGAATCCCTGTATCCATCGCTTCTCATAAGTTGCAGATAATCGAGTATGATCAGGCCAAGATTTACTGTGGATTTTAAACGTCTCGCCTTCGCCTTCATTTCCAATGCGGTAATCGCTGATGAATCATCGATAAATATCTGCGCCTCGGAGAGCCTACCCGCAGCGGATATGAGCCTCGGCCAATCGGCTTCTCCCAGAAATCCTCTTCTGATTCTTTGTGAATCGACTCTTGCCTCAGAAGAAAGCATGCGCAAGGCAAGTTGCTCTTTAGACATTTCTAAAGAGAAGATGGCAACGGGGATATTCGCTTCGAGAGCTGCATATTGCGCAATATTCAGGGCAAAAGAGGTTTTCCCCATACTGGGCCGGCCTGCAATAATCACCAAATCGGATTTTTGTAGCCCTGAAGTAAGGTCGTCTATCTTTTCAAATCCCGTCGGCACCCCTGTTACAAGCTCTTTCCTCTCATAAAGCCTCTCAATTGTCCTGACACTGTCCTTTATTATATCTTTGAATGGGCTAAAGGTCGGTCTTATTTTATTTTCCGATATGTCGAATATGGCACGTTCAGCTTCGTCCAACACCGTATCTATATCTGTACCGGCGCTATAACTCTTGCTGAGGATAGCCGTTGCCGTTCCTATCAAGTTGCGCAAAATTGACTTTTCTTTTACGATTTTGGAATAGTGATCTATATTGGCTGCTGACGGCACATTATCAGCGAGAGAGGACAGGTAGGACGCCCCTCCCGCTTGATCCAGCTGGTTTTTGCTTTTTAATATGTTACTCAACGTGATGAGATCACTGGGTTCGTTTCTATCATAGAGCTCTATAATGGCGGCGAATATTTTGCGGTGTGCTTCGCTGTAAAAATCATCGACTCCAAGCACTTCCAGAACACTGTCGAGGGCCTGGTTATCGAGGAGAATACCTCCGATTACAGACTGCTCTGCCTCGAGATTCTGGGGCGGCACCCGATGCAATGAGGTGTCAATATCTTTCATGTACCTACGCCTCACCAATTACCGTTATCTTTATCTCCGTCATTACCCCTGGCTGAAGTTTAATCTTAGCAAGGAATTCACCGGGGGTCTTTATAGGTTCTTCAAGTAATATCATTTTTCTATCAATCTCTATCCCTAGTTCATCGAGGGATTTTTCTATATCTTTCGTGGTGACCGACCCGAATAATTTGTCCTGTTCCCCCACGCGCCTGGTAAGACTCAAAGTCACGCCTGCGAGCCTCTCGACCATCGCTTCAGCCTTCTTCTTTTCAGTTTCGATCTTCTTCATTATCTGTCTCTTCTCATTTTCCAAGGCCTGGAGAGATTTGTTGCTTGCCTCCACTGCGAGCCCTTTGGGAATCAGGTAGTTTCTCGCATAGCCATCTGCAACTTTCACAGTATCCCCTGCCTTTCCAAAAGAATCAACGTTCTGCTTCAATATGACCTTCATAAATTCTCCTCATAAAGATATGAATTTTTCTCCTCTGTCATGACTATGCTCATGACGTGGAGTACGTCACGGGCCTGATAAATCTCCTGAAATCGATCCAGAGATCAAACACTCCCACCGCAGCCAGGAGCAGTAGTAAGTACTGTTGAGCGAATATAAGAAAATAACAAAGTATCCTGAAAGTTCTGTGGACGTTTTTTGTCTTGAATAAAAAACTTATAATCGACAATCCCTGAAGAAGATAAGCAAACAAACAAACGATTATTATATTAAGACCGATGACGTTTACCCATGCGACGGGGGCAAGAAGCATTCCCACAGCTGCTATAAGCAGCCATATCAGCCTCTCCGGCGTCTTCCAGCGTGAAAGATCTCCAAAATCGGGACACCACATGCCGTTTTTTTGAAAAATCTCTCTGGCTGCTAGTACGTTAAGCCACACCGTGAAAGATGCGGTTACCAGTACGAGGGCAGGGAAGATGTTTGCAAAGAACGCTGATATCTGTTTAACATTTTCCTTCAGAAAGTCGATTTGCTCGGCCGGTAAGTCCAGCTGAGCATACAAGCGAACGCTCTCCTGGACATTACTCCCTATATAGTTCTCAACAATGCGCCAGGGGTCTTCGCCTGCCGACATGCTGTGAAAGACGATAAATGAGCACCATAGCATCAGGACCGCAGCCACAGGGTAAATGACGGTCCTTTCAATGGAGTGATTCAAGCGAAAAATTTCTGAAATAAAGAGCCCCAAAGATCCCGTCAGTAATAGGAAAGGAAGATTTGCAACGGAGCCGAAATATGTCAAAACCCCGGCGACCAGAAAAAGAGATATGAAAAATATTGCAAATCCCTGAAGTCTACCTGTCTTAAAATGATAATAAAGGATTGGCAGGGGTGTTAGGATGAGAAGGATGGCGCCCAGCAACGGAACAAAAGATGCAGCGAGAAAGGCCAGGGTCGATACGGCTATACCCGTAAAAAAAATACTTTTAGAAAATGCACTCCCTTCATTGCTCAAAGTCTGTATCCGTCAACTTCGGCCTGAAGCGGCCGTCTTCCAATTTCATATTACCATTCCGAGACAACAAAGGGCAACAGGGCGATGGTCCTTGCTCTTTTTATAGCCACTGTAACTTCCCTCTGGTGTTTCGCACAGTTTCCGGTAATTCGTCTCGGTATAATCTTGCCCCTGTCGGTTATATAATCCTTCAGGACAAGAGGCTCTTTGTATTCTATCTTTATCTCTGAGTCTGTACAAAAGCGACAAAATTTTCTCTTGTGATAAAATTTCTTCTGCGGTCTTGAATCGGGTCTTGATGTCCTTGCGTTTCTTGATGGTGTCGGCATCTTCTATATTCTTCTCCTCTGTTCCACGGTCATATTAACGTTCATACGGACTCTGATAATGTGGACTCTTTATTAGTATCGTTCTCGATTTTTGGCCCTGCGGTTTCTACGATTAGCGTCGCCCGTGGCGTTTCGCTCTTAGTTTCTTCCTGTTTTTCTTTTTCAATTCTTGCCAGATCAACATCGTCGTCTTTCATAATCGTCATGAATTTCAAGATCTTATCATCGATTTTGAAATTTCTTTCCAATTCGTCGTTGATGGTGCTCTTGCCTGCGAAATCAATCAGCACATAGTAGCCGTTTGATTGCTTTTTGATTTCATATGCTAATTTTCTCTTGCCCCATTTTTCGACTTTGATGATGGTGCCTTTAAGAGCCGTTACTATTGCTCCATACCGTTCGACAAGGCTATTGAGTTCGTCGGTGGGAAGGTCGATCTGGACAATAAACAGAGTCTCGTATCTTTTCAACTTCTACCTCCTCATGGCTCTAAAGTCCGGACAATGCGCCCGAACAAGGAGTCCCGTATATTAGGATTTTGAATGATCTTGTCTTCTATAATATTCTTTTCAATAAATCAACATTTTTTTATGAACATGTCATTTAAACTTGAAAAGTGAACCGTTTTGTTAAAATTTAAACTTGAAAAGTAAACATCTGAATCTGTAATATGATCTCCCGAAAACGGGGGACATGTTTTGTGCAGATACACAAAAATTTACCGATGAACAAGTTCAGATGCGCCGCAAATTAGCTATATTGGGTGAGAAAAAGTACCTCCGCAAACTCCACCGAACCACAAGCCCCTTACAAAGTTTGTAATTCTGCCTTTGAAAGGTTCTAACGTAAAGTCATGGTTATTTCTTGGGTTTCTTCTTTTGCTCCTATTGTTTTTTAATATGTTTCCGATACCTTCCTCTAAGGCATTTCTCAGTAGCTCAACTTTTTTGCAGGCGATGCGAGGCTTGAACTCGCGGCCTCTGGTTCCGGAGCCGATTTTGGAGTATAACGCATGAAAACCAAGATAATTATAAATGAAAAGAATTGACAATATAACCCTTTTAGACTGGAACCATTTTTATGATGTTTTATAACATTTGACGTTGTTCCGTGAGAAAGCGGTTAGAAAGAATTAGGCAATGGGTAACATCTTCTGGTATTACTCATTGGTTTTTGGAAATAATATACTGCGGGTTGAGACACTCTGGAAAAATGGTTATGGGAGTGAACCCCTTACATTGCACAGATCAGGGTATTACAATTAGAGTATCCTGACAGGGGTTATGGGTTAATGTTAACATCTTCTCAAACTCACAAGGAGGCCGGTAGCCTAAAGAGGAATGCAAGCGTT
>DASRZZ010000022.1:0-16077 GCA_035685925.1 Syntrophales bacterium
GACATACCGTAATTTGTATAATCATCGACCTCAATCATCCCGCTTTGTACGCAGTGTGTCCACATGGGGCCTGACCCGATGACTTCAAACGCCTGCCAGGCAAGCTCCACCTTCTTCACTGACACCCTGCTGCTGTCAAGCAGCATGGCGCCAAGAAGCCACTCAACACAGAGAGACTGAGATTGGAATGAGAGGGTCAAGTCCGTCGCCTGAATCGTTTTATTGCAAAGAGCCTCCTTTACAATTGTCCAGACAATGGAAAAGGGGCATCGCGTGTTTACGAATCCGGCGACTCCGAGATTAATCCCCGGTTTGATAAATTTCTTAACCGCATCGCTTTGCTTCATTCTTTTATCATAGAGAAACTTGTTCTCCTTTGTCTTTATCGCCCTGGCCTCATCAGGGCTGGGCCCCCACCAGACATAGGGCCTTTCCTTGTAATGGTGCTGTACCTCGGAAATCTTGTAGATATCAGAATGTAATCCCTTTTGGGGGTCATTTGTTTCGCCACTCGGTACACGATGCTTGGACTTATAGGGAACCTGTCCTTCCACTACATGAACATAGGGCAATTTATCCTCATCAGCTTTTTCCCCCAATGGAATACCCACGTCAGCAAATTTCTTTGTCAAATCCATACATAGACCTCCTTACTGCAAGATTTTAATACGCATAGAAAATCAAACCGCTTAACGGTGCTTCATTTTTGCTAAAAAAATCCCACCTCCTTTCAACATTATTGTTTTTCGAGGATTACCTATAAGAGAATTATTCCTGTCAGTTGCAAATTATCATTAATAAGAGAAATTCTACTCTCGGGTCCCGCCGGAGGGGTGCCATCTCCGCGTTTGAGGTCTTATCTGTCCTACATGGATGAACTTTGCCAACGAATCTTTGAGCTTCATCCTTTTGTCGAGATCCATGTAATCGTCCTTTTATTGTTAATAAATATAGAGTTAAAGGAATGCCAACAATTCACAGAAGGCAGTTCACACCTGCTTCCTAGCTCAACAAACCCCAGTGCGATACGTTCCTCATAGCATTGCCGGCATAGATAATAAATGGGGACATTTCTGCAAACAGTGCCAGAGAGCTGTAAAAGAAAACTGTATTCAGGATAACTCTGCAGCATGCATCTGCTCTCGCAAAACTTGAAGCTCTCCTCAGGCTCACCGCATTTATCGCAATCACGGGGAAAGATGGACACGGTTTTTCATGCCGTGAGCTTTTTGTTTTTTTCTTAAAGCAAGCAATGGTGTAGCGACAAGGCAAAGTGGGTACTGGAAAAAACCGCTCAAGGTCGAGAAATAGAGCATCTCGCACGCCAGATTTATCCGGTCTTCGAAAGACCCCTATCAATAGAGGGGTTCTCTCTACCAAAGTTTGATTCGTTATGTCAACTATTTTCTGATCCCGGGAGGAATTTTTTTGATCTAATTTTCCTTTGGGGTCGGGGATGTATAGGGCGATATGATGCTGCTTTTGCAGTAACATCTCACTGCGGAGAATGCAAACAAACAGATGTTAACCATCTCGATGGTTTTATCGAATACGGTAGACTTTCGCAGGAATAGTGATAAGACAGCCAAATATATTTTGGAAATCAGGGGAATGCACGTTGTCCTGTAGTGGGTACAAGATAGGATTGAGGGGGCTATGTCTCCCGCCGGTGCGATCAAGCGCCCCTTTTAAGCCGCAAGACCCAAGCTCTGTCACTTCACTAAGTAGTATTTTTCTCGCTGAGCCACGGTCTCGTATTGTCGAGGAGATAATCTGCGCTGTTTTCATATATGCAGTCCCGGCAGAGATGGACAAGCAACATGCTTTTGACGTGTCGGAAGATCAGGAGTACGTCCGTGTCTTTATGACAGACAAAACACCTGTCCGGCACGTCTTTCTCATGAAACTGGTAATCTTTTGCATCGTCGTATTTTGTGGGCATGTCGTTTGTCCGATATGATCCATTGAAATAGGAAAACTTCTCGAGACGCCTTATGCCGGGGCTTCAGAAACTTTCTTAGCTCCGGGATGGGGGATGGGAAATTTTAATGTACAGGTTGTGCCTTCACCTTCTTTCGATGTGGCACCTATTTCCCCGCCGTGCGATTCCATGATCTTCTTACAAAAGGTCAGTCCGAGACCGGACCCTCTGTGGCGTTCTTCCTTGCCCCCTGCTCTGTAGAACGGCTCAAAGATAAAGGGAAGCTTGTCCTGGGGAATGCCAACCCCTGTATCTGAAATGTTCACAGTAACATAATACTCACCGTTCTGGGCAGAGACAGATATTTTGCCGCTCTCCGGCGTGTATTTTGCTGCATTGCCTATGATATTGATGAATACCCTGACCAGGCTTTCCTCATCCCCGACAATTTGGAACAGATTTTCCGGTACATTTACCTCCAGAAAAATGCCCCTTTCTTTGCAAGTAGGCATCATTTCCTCGGTGCTGCGCAAAATGACGTAGGATAACTCTAATGGCTCTCTCTTTTGTACAAAAGTGCCGTCTTCTATCTTGCTTAAATCCAGCCAGTGTTCAATAAGTTCTTCAAGTTTCTGAATGCGTATGCTGCACCGCGCTATTATATCCGAAACGTCTTTATCAAAACGATCGCCTGCGATCGCTTTGAGAGATTCTATGTATTGTCGAATAACTACGAGCGGGGAACGCATTTCGTGACTTACAAAGGTGATAAAGCTTTTCTCCATCCGCTCCTTTTCTTCTCTCAATCTTCGTGTTTCGATCTTGAGATTACGATGATCGAGGCCTCGCCTGGCTACAGCCCGGAGCTGGTCGGGGCTAAAGGGTTTAGGCAGATAATCGTACGCTCCTTTCTGTATAGCCTCCACTGCGGATAAGATTGTCGCATACCCGGTGATCATAATTAGCACAATGTCGGGAATATCCTTGGAAAGAATTTCAATTATTTCCATGCCTGATACGCCCGGCATTTTAAGATCCACAAAGGCTACGTCCGGCTTATTCTCCCTAGCGAGCCTGATGCCTTCTACCCCCTCCCCCGCAGTCAATACGATGTACCCCGACCTTTCCAGCGTCTGCCTGCATCCGTCCCGCAAGGATTCATCATCGTCGATGATCAGAATGAGAGGTTTTTGAGTATTCATTTTATCGATTATTTGCCCAGCGCCTGGGCAATATATCCGAGCAGATCATCAGCCTTCACGGGTTTATGCAGTACCATGTTGACCTTGGGGAACTCTGCAGGCGGTTCGAACGACTGGTATGGGCCCTGCAAGTCCACGGCACTCAACATGAACAGCGGTGTATCCTTCCCTGTGTCGGTGGCACGGATTTTTTTCAGCACTGAGAAGCCTTCACCCCATGTCTCCATCATCATATCGATAATGGCAAGGTCAGGGGTCACCGATTTCCACATCTCAACCCCGCTCTTCCCGTCTTCTGCCAAGAACACCTCGTACCCTCCTTTTTCAAGAATCAGTTTGGTCGCATAAAGGAAATCTTTGTCATCGTCTATCAAGAGAATCTTTTTCTTTGTCATTGTTCATTACCTCCCATCTTGAATTTTGTATAATTAACATGAGCAAAGATGATGCCAGATTGTAACTCGTTGATCTGTAAAGAAAAGATGTGGAGAGTGGTGAAAGAATGGAAACTTTGTGGGGTAAAACTCCCCGTTTCTGAGGCAGATAACCCCCCTTAAGAAAACATCTGCCCTAATGATGCTCTATCTTTATTCCGTAATTACGCATCTTTATCCTGAGAGTCTTTCTATCAATACCAAGAAATTTTGCCGTTTTATTAATCTGGAAATGAAAATGATTGAGGGCCTTTTCTATATGTTCTTTTTCCACATCTACCAGAGTCATCCTTCCGGTAGAAGAATCCACCACAGGGGCCTTCGCCTGACCGACCTGACCGTAGTAAAATATATCAGACAGATTGACGACCGCATGGTCGCATAGCACGCATAGACGCTCGATGACGTTCTTCAGTTCCCTGACATTGCCCGGCCACCTGTAAGATACAAGCGACTTCCTTGCCTCTTCCGATAAGGATCGCACCTTGCTGTCGTATTTCGTGATGAATATATCAAGGTAATGCTGAGTAATGAGCAGGATATCGGTTTTATGTTCCCTCAATGGTTTTATGTCGAGAGGCACAACCGAAAGCCTGTAGAATAAATCCTCCCTGAACTTCCCCGCTTCAATTTCTGCGCGGATGTCTCTATTCGTCGCAGCAATCAGCCTGACATCCACCCGTTCCGGCAATGATCTGCCAACCTTGGGCACCTCTTGTTCCTGGATTACCCTGAGCAGTTTGGCCTGGATGTTGAGATTGATGTTAGAAATCTCATCAAGAAATAATGTGCCCTTATCTGCCATCTGGAATCTGCCCTCGCGTGACTCTGTAGCGCCGCTGAACGCCCCTTTGACATGTCCGAATAGTTCGCTTTCCATGAGCGTCTCAACCAGCGAGGAACAGTCCACGGGGACAAATGGCTGATCGGCCCTTTTGCTGAGATAGTGGATTGTGCGCGCCACAAGCTCTTTCCCCGTTCCGCTCTCCCCTGTAATGAGAACGGTGCTGTCAGTTTGTGCTATCCTGTTGATGGATTCCTTAAGCTCTTTCATATAGTCACTCGCGCCGTAGAGCAGGGAAAGTCCCTTTTCCACGTGAACCTCACCACGCTTGAGGGCATCCTCAACGGCCTTTCTCAGATCAACTGCGGAATAAGGCTTCGTCAGAAAATTAGAGGCACCCTGTCTCATTGCCTCAACGGCAATAGGGATGCTGCCATAGCCGGTGACAACGATGACCTTTGCAGAGATGTTCCTTTCTCCTTTCAGTTTTGAAAGAATCTCCAGCCCATCCATCTTGGGCATCCTGACATCCAACAGTATCACGTCATATTTATCCTTGAGGGCCATCTCAAGCCCCCGAAGGGCATCCCCCGTGCATTCCACATGGTAGCCCTTTCGTGACAGGACCTGTGTGCATGCGTCCCGCATGGATTCTTCGTCATCGATAATCAGAATCTTTTTGTCTTTCGAAACCACTTTTTCTGTCACCCTTTTCGTTTTATGAGTTTAACTGTAAAACACGTCTTCGTCCATGCCACTGTATTTGCCCAAATATGCAGGAAGGGAAATAATGAAAGTCGTTCCCTTTCCGGGCTCGCTTTCCGCATCAATGGTACCATTATGCTTCCTGATGATACCGTAAGCTATGGAAAGGCCGAGGCCAGTCCCTTGGCCGGGTTCTTTTGTTGTAAAGAAAGGTTCAAATATATGGGGGAAATCTTTTTCCTCTATTCCTTTGCCGGTGTCTGAGATGAGGGTCTTCACAGAATTATCGTCACCCTGCATAGTTTTAATTGTTAACGTCCCTCCGCCTTTCATCGCATCTGCGGCGTTGATGAAGAGATTCAGAAAAACGTCTTCCAGTCTGGACTTATCACCGATTACTTCAGGAATGTCTTCGGCCAGACGGGTGTTTATATCTATGCCGTGGAACATTGCCTGGCCCTTTACCAGACTGAGGGAACTCTCTATGACGCCGTTTATATTCAGAGGCAGCATCTCGCCTGTCGGCGTCCGAGCAAAGTCAAGCAGGCTCTGTACGATTCTCTTTGACCTGTTCGTCTGATATATTATCTTCTGCATGTTTTCCCTTGCAGGAGAATCTTCGGGGATATCTTCGAGAACAAGGTTGCTGTAAAGGAGTATGCCCCCCAGGGGGTTGTTTATCTCATGGGCCACTCCTGCCGCCATTTCACCCAATGCGGTCAGCTTCTCCGTTCTGGCCAGTTGCTCATGAGCCCTGTGCAGCATTTCATTGTGGTTCTTCAAGGATTTCGACATGTAATTGAATGCCTCATCCAGCATGTCAAATCCCGATATTTTGTCGGGAGATAATTTATAGTCGAGATTGCCGGCGGCTATAGACTCCGCTGCCTCCTTCAGCATGCGTATGCGTTTTATTATGGTGTCCCCCAGCCGGAATGAGATGATAAAGGCAATGACCATGCCGAGAGATGTAATCCCCAGGTTGATCCATATGGTATTCCATTTTATGTCCCGGTACTTTGCTTCCAGTATACCCACATAGAGCGCCCCTATGAGCTTTTTGCCCATGTCATAGATTGGGGTGTAAGTGGTTATGTACCAGTCATTCACCACGAAGGCCCTGCCGACCCAGTCTTTTCCTTCCACTATGACCCTGTCATAGACTTCCTTGGATAACATGGTGCCAACGGCCCTCTTGTCGTCTTTCGTCATAACATTGGTGGATATTCTTACGCCCCCCTGAAATATGGTTGCAACACCCATTTCACGGCCTTTGTACTTTTCACCCTGGTATACGGTCTCTTTTATTTTGTCCACAATAGCATAATCCTTGTTGAGAAGAACCCCTCCGATTATAGCGCCGATCAATCCCTTGCGCTCATCGAGGATTGGATACGCTGCAATCATTACCATACCTTTAGAGAGTTGCTTCTCACTAGATTCGAAGGAAAGAGGTGTTTTTATTATTTCTATCTTGACCCGCTCGGCAAGCCCGGGATTTTCTCTAAGGATGTCATCGATGGGTATGAGTTCAGTAGATGCCTGCGTTGCCCTCTTTTCGATACAATCCTTGACTACTGGCTCCCAGAGCATGCTGTCCCCCCTAATTTTAGGATTCGCCGCTCTGTAGAGGACATGCCCTTTAGCATCAATGACCGAGAGCATATCAAGGAACACGGCGCCGTCCTGGGTCTGAGTCCCGTGCTCATGCCGGATTAGTCCCCTAAGGTTCTCCATTTTAGCGATGTCATGGTGGGTTATAGTTGCGTGCAGGTCTACTGCTTCTGAGGCGAATTGAACCTGGGAAGTTATTTTTTCGAGGGTCTCTCTGTAAATTAGTTTTGCCGTATTGATATCCTGTCTGACACGGTTTTGCACTTCATCTATTGTACTCTTATTGATAGTCCAGATACCGATGACCGTGGCTATGAACCCGGTGAGGCATGTGGCAATCAGGAATCCCACTATTAGGCGGCGCCTCAGATCCAGCTTGAAGAGTTGACTCACCAGCTTATCTACAAATTTCATCATGTATTCCTCAGCACCCCGTTGTTGCAATGTTGCTAACTACGTGAAATTATACCACGACATAAATATTATAACAACTTCACAACGGAAAACCTGGATAGCAATTCGATGTCACTTCAATGAAGATGCTAACACAACGACTATGGATCCGGCCTCTCGGCGTTAAGGTAACGACATTCATCAATGGATTTTTTCTGTTTTATTATTATTTTATTTCAACTAAGATATCCAAAATGCCTCTGGATGCCGCTATACTTGGAGTAATGACTTGATACCTGCAGAGAGTGTACCCATAGACGCAATCGCTTATGAAATTCCCATCAGGGTCGGAGCTTTTGCGGCCATCTTCATCTGCATGTTCGTCTTTGAACTGCTATCGCCTCGCCGCAAGCTCACTACATCTAAGATGGCAAGGTGGTTCAATAATCTCTCCATCCATATTCTAAACACCGCCATGATCAGGGGACTCTTCCCGGTCGTCCCCATAACCGTGGCTATTCTTGCCACCGAGAAAGGTTGGGGGCTCATCAACCTCTATCACCTGCCTCCGTGGTCCGCGATCATTATCGCTACCGTCTCCCTTGATTTCCTCATCTATCTTCAACACGTGGCATTTCATACTGTCCCCTTGTGTTGGCGCCTGCACATGGTACACCATACAGACATGGACATTGACATGACAACAGGGGTACGCTTCCATCCCGTGGAAATAATTCTCTCCATGTTCATCAAAATGGCAGCCATCGTCATATTGGGGGCACCTCCCCTCGCAGTCCTGATATTCGAAGTGGCCCTGAACGGCGGTTCCATCTTCACCCACAGCAATGCCCATATCCCTGGTGCAGTAGATAGGGCAATCAGGGGTTTTTTTGTAACCCCGGATATGCACCGCGTTCATCACTCTGTCATTATCCGCGAGACAAACACCAATTTCGGCTTCAATCTGTCCTGGTGGGACCGCATAATGGGCACCTATCAGGACCAGCCATCAGCGGGACACGAAGGGATGACGATCGGACTCGGTTATTTCAGGGATGAAAAGAAGCTTTCGCTCCTGTCGCTCCTCGTCTTGCCGCTTACGAGAAAAAAGATAAGGAATCTCATCAACCCCTTGAGGAAAGAAAGAAATTCATGAGAGTGGGGGCAGAAGACAGATGCCTGATCATGTTTGTCAGGTTTCCCGGGCAAGGTCAGGTGAAATCGAGACTCGCAAAAGACCTCGATGAGGAGGTGGCAACAAATCTCTACCGTTGCTTCGTGCAGGATTTATCTGACCGCTTTTCCAGAGAAGCCTACAGGCTTTGCATAGCATTCCACCCGGGAGACAAAGAACGCGAGATGAGGGAAATGCTGGGCGATGAATTCTCCTACTGCCCGCAGATGGGGGAGGGTCTCGGTGAGAGAATGAAGCTGGCCTTTTTACGATGTTTTTCCGAAGGAGCCCGATCTGTTGTTTTAATCGGGAGTGATATCCCCGATTTGCCGGCACGGATAGTTGATGAGGCCTTTCGCGCCTTGGACAAATGCGGGGCTGTAATCGGCCCTTCTGTCGATGGGGGGTATTATCTGATTGGATTCAGGCGGGACACCTTGAACGGAGATGTCTTTGCCGGACTTCCCTGGGGCGAGGATTCTGTTTTTAAGGAGACGATGAATATTCTACGGACGGCCGGTGCTCCGGTGCATGTGCTCCCTGTATGGCGGGACATCGATAACCGCGAAGACATAAGGGCCCTCATCAAAAACAGTGGGAACGAGGGATTCGCAGACTCAAAAACCATGCTCTATCTCAAGGCGAGAGGCCTTGCATAATATCTCATGACGCCCAAATTTTCTTTGATCATCCCTGTTTGGGAGGAATATGCTATCATCTCCCGAACGATTGAGCATGCCCTCGGTCTGCACGCCTCGGGTAGCGCAGAAATAATTGTCGTGGATGCAGACCCCGAAGGACGAACGATCAAGGCTGCCCGTCATACGGGTGTGAAAACTGCAATCGCGAAAAAGGGGCGAGGGAATCAGATGAATCTCGGGGCATCTCTTGCAGAAGGTGATATCCTGATTTTCCTCCATGCCGACACATTCCTTCCTCCTGATGCCCTTGAGCTCATAGAAACCGCAATGGAGGACAGGTCCTGCACTGCCGGGGCATTCGATTTGGCAATCGATTCAGACAGGCCTGCATTCAGATTGATTGAGAAGGTGGCCTCTTTCCGTTCCCGTATAACGAGGATACCGTATGGAGATCAAACCATCTTCATAAGAAATAGGGATTTCCGTGATCTTGGCGGCTTCAATAACATTCCCGTCATGGAAGACGTAGAGTTCATGCAGCGCATCAAGAAGCGGAAGGGGAAAATATGTATCATAGGGAGAGCAGTCCTCACGTCTCCCCGGCGGTGGGAAAAAGAGGGCATTGTATACACGACTCTCCGGAACTGGCTTCTCCTCTGCCTATACCTGTGTGGCGTCAAACCGGAGAGGATTGTTCGGTTCTACCAATAAGCCCTGCGCCTATTCTCTGCTTTCTATATCCCGGTCCCTACAGTCCCTTGCCGAAGTCTTTCCCAACGTTCCATGCCTTTCCGGCATTGGTACCTACCCCCCAGTAATTGTTGTCCGGCATGGTCAATGTGAAGGGATCGATCTTCTTGATGTCAGGTCTGCCGTCCGTCAGATAACGCTCCTCCGTGTATGCTCCCATGATCTCGCCGATGAAGAGGCTGTTGGTCGGCATATCCACAGTATTGACGAGACGGCACTCGAAGGTAAGAGGACATTCCCGGATCATCGGCGCCCCGGACAGCTCACCGTAAAAAACTTCGAACACCTTTGATTTATCCGCCTTCTCACCGGACACAATCCCACAATAATCAACCTTCTCCAGGAGGTCCATGCTGGGAATGTTTACGCTGTAGGCCTTGTTCTTTTCGATGCCTGCATTTGTGTAATGAGATCTTCCGAGGGCCACGGCCATCATGGGAGGTTTAAAGTTCACCCGCGATACCCAGCCGACGGCCATAAAATTGGCACGTCCATCGACAACGGCGCCGACGAGAACCATCGGCATGGGATAGAGGAAAGAATTTTTGTCGGCCCTGATCTTTTCCATGATTCCACACTCCTTTATCGGCTTAATCTATGCTAGAGGCGGATGACGCCGCCGAAGCAGAGATTATGTTAAGGCAATTGCCTTCTCAGGGCACATCTCCTGGCAGCAGAAACAACTGATGCATGTATCTGCATCCACAATGGGCAGGTTGTCATCGCCCATGGACAGGGCCGATACGGTGCATTGATCGACGCAGGTGCCGCAGCCTGTGCACAGGTCCCGGTCCGCCTGCGGCCGCATCAGTGTCCTGTTCTTGATTAGCGTCTGCATCGCCTCATTCTGGAGCATCACCTCGCCCCCGAACGGAGGAAGCTTGAAATCAGGCACTGGTTTCAGTTCCCCAATCACTTCAATTTTACTCGGGTCGTAATCTCCAACGCCGACCTCCTTCGCCTTCTGAAGGAATCGCAGCCGTCCCGGTTCACATCCCATCATTATCGCCACAACGGAGTCCAGGGCTACGGCATTATCTGATGCGATGATCACGCCGATGTTCCTCAAGTCCGGCGAAGCCGGGCCGTTCCCCTCCATACCGACCACTGCGTCCATTATGAAGAGGTCAGGTACGCGGAGGCGGAACACGTCCACCAGCATTTCCTGGAAGCGTTCGGCGTTCCCCGCTGCCTTGTGGAGCTGCGCCTTCTGGGCGCCGGGGAGGATGCCGTAGCTGTTCTTGATCGCCCCTGTGATGACCGTGAGACCGTGGGTCTTAAATTTCGGCAGGCTGATGATGATATCGGCATCGAGGACGACGCTGGAGATGTTGACCGCGGGCATGAAGACAGGATTGAAATCAACCTTCTGTGAATCTCCGCCGATGTTCTGATAGTAACCTTTGGCTGCCTCCATGAGGCCCGTTTTCCTGAAGCTCGTCTCGTTTGCCCCATAGTCAAAGAGGCCCGGATTATCGCCTACGACGATGGCGGCAGGCTTCATTGTCTCCACCTTTTCCACGACGGCACGGAGCACTGCAGGATTAGTGACAATGCCTTCATTTGCCTTCGACGCCCGAAGGACATTGGGCTTTATCAAGACCTTCTTCCCCGAGATCGAGAGAGAGAAGAGTTCTAACGCCCGGTCTACGGCTTTCCGGACATTCTCATAGCTCGCCGGATGGATCATGACTTTTGGCATCTCCCCCTGCCTCCTTCTCAGTCCTGTAATGACTCATGCGTTCTCGTGTTTAATGAATTTGCCGCTCCGGTACTCTTCGAAGGCGATCTGCAATTCCTTCTGAGTGTTCATGACTATCGGGCCGTACCATGCGATAGGTTCCCCGAGCGGTTTCCCTGAAATCAGAAGAAATCGGACCGGTTCATCATCCGTTGAAACGATTATCTGTTCCCCGTCGTCGAAAAGCACAATACTCTCATTGTATACGAAGACATCAGGCCGGAAGTCGAAGTAGTTTGCTCCTTCCATCTCATAAGTAAAGGGGTTCTTCTCCTCACAGAAAGAAGCCTTCCCTGCGATTACATATGCAAATACTTTGTGCCCCCGCTTGGTCGGATGAATGAACTCTGTACCCGCGGAAACCATGCAATCAAGGTATTCGGGATCAACAACGATATCCCGGACAGGACCTCTCGTCCCTTTGATTTCCCCGCAGATGATGCTTATTTTAACGCCCTTACCGGCAGAGACTTCGGGTATCTGATTGTCCTTTACATCTCGATACCGCGGCTTTATCATCTTCTGCACGGCCGGAAGATTGGCCCATAGCTGGAAACCCCACATCATTCCCTCCTCATCCCCTTTGGGCATCTCCTGATGGATGATGCCGCTTCCCGCAGTCATCCATTGGACGTCTCCCGAAGCGATCACTCCTTCGTTTCCCATGCTATCGCCATGTTCGACATGTCCACGAAGAACATAGGTGATGGTCTCGATTCCGCGATGTGGGTGCCAGGGAAACCCCTTGATGTAATATCTGGGATCGTCTGAACGGAAATCATCGAGGAGCAGAAAAGGATCAAACTGGGGCGTCTCACTGAAGCCGAAGGCGCGCTTCAGGTGTACGCCGGCTCCTTCAATGGTAGGCTTGCTCTTAATAACTTTGCGGATCTTTCTGTTCTTCCCCATGTCAACTATCCCGTCAAACTTCTTTAAGAACCTTGATAGAAAGCTCCTCAACTATGTCCTTGACCTTTTCCCTGTAGGCCAGCATGTGGGGGGTTTTCAGATGCGCTCTCAAGGCTTCCATACTTTCCCATTTTTCAATGATAGTGACGACGTTCTTTTCAAGCTTCTGCACAGGCAAACCCGAATCGATATCGATTGCAGGAAAGTACTCGAGGCATCCTTTCTCTTTTCTAACCTCTTGCACATTAGACTTGAGTATCGCAATAAACTGAGAAAGCCTGTCGGCCTTGACCCTTACCGATGCTATCACACTGATCATTTCTTTCTCCCTTCTGATATCTACTAGTTAGCACGAATCATCTCTTCCGATTCTCTTCGATATGAAACTTATGCAACATCCGGTGCGCGACTGGGGCGAGAACAATCTCCATGGCGCCGATAAAATCAGGCCAATGAACAACGCATACGAGGCGAATATTTTCGCTGCCGTCGTTGTTAGCTGATTCACAGACCCATACCCGCAAGGATCATGGATGCCTCGGGCAGCGAATCGACCCAGCAAAATCCGGCTATCCAATGGTATCCAGATACGCCGATAGATAAGGCAGCCAACTCCCAGAGACCTGCCATGGCTACGGACTTCGCCATCCTTCTTATAAAAACCGATACAGCCAGTTTTCATGCTTTTTCTCAAACATTAATGACCTGTCAAAAGTGAAAGCCGGCGCGTTTGGAAACACAAAATAGTCATGATGTTAATAATAATTATGTTGTTAAATTATCCTGTTAAAGAAAAGTGTTGTCAAGAATTTTTGGTGCCGAATGCTTTCGCTTGATAAAGAACACTAAATAAACTATATCACCAAGAATAACGCTAGCATTAAACGGGTAATGCCACCTATCAAAGAGGGATAAAAAATGAAAATCAGCAAGATCAGCGAAATGCGGTCCATGGACCGATATGCAGTTGAAAAGCTCGACATACCGGAAGAGATCCTCATGGAAAATGCCGGGCAGGCTTCGGCGTACGTCCTAGCACAGGAGCTCGGAATAAAGGACAGGCGATTCGTTGTTTTCTGCGGAATCGGCAATAACGGCGGCGACGGCCTTGTCGTGGCGAGAAAAATCCATAGCGACGGCGGATTGGTCAAAGTATTTGTTGTCGGAGACATGAAGAAGTTTAAAGGTGCTGCCAAAACCAATTGGAGCATTATATCGAAACTCCCCATTGAAGCGCGGAAGATTGAATCTGTCGAAGAGATCAGAAGCGACGTTCTTCACTGTCATGGGATTGTGGATGCCCTTTTCGGTACGGGCCTGGACAGGGAAGCGGCGGGGCTCTACAAGGAAGTGATCCAATTGATCAACTCAAGCGGCAAGAAGGTTCTCAGCCTGGATATCCCTTCCGGCGTCCACGGAGACACTGGAGGGATCATGGGCGTGGCTGTAAAAGCCGATTATACAGTTACGTTCGGTCTCCCCAAAATCGGTAACATGTTCTATCCGGGATATGACCTGGGCGGAAAACTCTACGTTAGCCACATTTCTTTTCCGCCTTCCCTCTATAGCAGTGACGCC
Source organism: Syntrophales bacterium (assembly GCA_035685925.1). Lineage (GTDB taxonomy): Bacteria > Desulfobacterota > Syntrophia > Syntrophales > UBA2185 > Fen-1135. Next base: position 13,847 of record DASRZZ010000022.1, read on the forward strand.
CTCAAGATCCAGATCAACGATTACGTGAAACTCCCACCGCGCGAGAGGGACGTCTACAAAGGGCGCATGGGCAAGGTTCTTTTTATTGCGGGTGCTGCATCGTATTTCGGCGCGCCCTACTTTTCCGCGTTATCGTTTCTCAAGGCGGGCGGAGGCTATGCCCGTCTCGCTGCGCCCTTGTCCATTACGCCTTTTATAGCCGCCAAAGGAAGCGAGATTGTCTTTGTTCCCCAAAGGGAGACACGGTCAGGAAGCATCGCGCTGGAGAATCGAGACAACCTGATCGAACTTTCGGAAAAGATGGATATGGTGGTGATCGGACCCGGCCTTTCCTTGGATGACGATACACAACAGCTCGTTAGGGAACTCGTCCCGATTATCAAGAAACCCATTCTAATCGACGGGGATGGAATTACGGCCGTAGCAGATCAGCTGAAGATGATCAGAGAAAGAAAGGGGGAGACCATCCTCACTCCACATATGGGGGAGATGGCCCGCATTACAAAGAAAAACGCGTCCGAAATCGACAGACAAAAGATAGACATATTGCAGCTCACGTCCATGTCGCTCCATGCGATCATAGTCCTGAAGGGGGCCCATACGTTGATCGGTTACCCGGATGAAAGGGTTTTTGTCAACCTCAGCGGCAACCCCGGAATGGCCACGGCAGGATCAGGCGATATCCTGACAGGGACCATTGCAGCCATGTTTGGTCTCGGCCTGTCATTGGAGGATGCAGTGAAGAAGGGCGTCTTTATCCATGGATTTTCCGGAGACCTCGCCGCCGCCGACAAAGGCGAGGACGGCATTACAGCCCAGGACGTTCTTGATTATCTGCCTTTTGCCATGAGGCACGATAGGGAAGGCCCTCTCGAGGATTTCCGAGATATATACAAAGGGCCTTGTGTGGTGTAAGCCTGCGGACGTCTTATATATTTCTTTCAACGATATAGTCTGATATGGCAAGCAGCGATGCCTTCGGCCTAGAGTCCTCAAAAGTTTCAAGGTAGCCTTTCGCCTCGGCGATATATGTCTTCGCCTTGTTGAGAGAATAATTAATGCCATCGTGACGGTAGATCACAGCAACAATTTCCGAGACGACTTTTTCATCCTGTTCCTTCTCCTCAACAGCCCTCTTGATCAATTTCCTCTCTTCCGACGAACATTTCTTTAGAGCATGAACAAGAGGCAGGGTTATTTTCCCTTCTTCCAGATCCTTTCCAATTGCCTTTCCAAAGACGTCTTCTTCGGCCAAATAATCGAGGGTATCATCAGTGATTTGGAACGCGGAGCCGAGGCGCATGCCGAACCGGGTGAGGGACTCAACCTGATCGTCTGATGCTTTTCCCAGAATGCCCCCTATGGCGCATGCCGCGGATATGAGGGTTGCCGTCTTTTTCTCGATGACAGTCAGATATTCCTTTTCAGTTATATTGATGTCACCGCATCTGACAAGTTGAAGAACTTCTCCTTCCGACATCGTGTTTGTCGTTGTGGAGAGGAGTTTGATGATGGCTAAATTACCATGCTCCGTCAGGAGTTTGAATGATTTGGAATAAAGGAAATCGCCCACGAGTACGCTTGCCGCATTCCCCCATATATTGTTTGCGGAAATTTTGCCTCTTCGGGTCGTTGCTTTATCAATTACGTCGTCATGGAGTAATGTGGCTGTATGGATGAATTCGATCACGGCGGAAAGGGCGTACTTTTTCTCTCCTTTGTAACCGCATAGTGACGCAGTAGATAGAAGCAAAAGGGGCCTGAATCTTTTTCCCCCGCTGCCTATGATATAATGAATGATTTCGGGTATTAGGTGCACTCCAGAACGGAGATGCGTTTCCATCTGTTCTTCAACCTGTTTTAAGTCTTCCCCGTAAGAGTGAAAAACATCCTGTATTTGCATCAACAATTCCTTACATGATTATAATCCCAAATCTTCGTTTATCAGGATGACTTTCACCCTGCCTTTCGGGAAGGATTTCTCCGTGATCGACCATGTGTTGCAAAGGCGCCCGTTGCTCTTGCATTCCTCGCAGTACGATGTTTTGGCACAGGGTGTTTTCATACCCAGCCGCAAGGCATTTGCCGGCGCAGCATAATTCCTTATTCGCATCATTGCATCTTGCAGGTCTGCGACAATTTTGTTTCTCCCGACCAGAATGATGACATTTTGCGGCCCGAAGGCTATAGCCGCAACACGATTACCGAGCATATCGAGGTTCACCAACATC
>DASRZZ010000023.1:0-2713 GCA_035685925.1 Syntrophales bacterium
CTAAGGAAAAGGGCCTGGGACTGGGGCTGCCGCTTGCTCACGAGATTATCCGGGGCCATGGCGGTGAAATCCGTGTCTCCAGTCAACCGGGTTTGGGGACGACCTTTGAGATATTGCTGCCGAGAGAAAGAGCAGGCGACAAAAACGGGAAAAGTGAAGGTGCCCGGGCATGAAGAAATTAAATATACTGGTCGTTGAGGATGGAAAGTCGCAGCGGGAGATGCTCCGGGATTTTTTGATTAAGGAAGGCCATATGGTAGCAGAAGCCGAGAACGGCGATACGGCCGTCAAGTCCGTACTTAAGGGTCATTTTGACATGCTCCTCCTTGATTACAAGATGCCGGGCATGGACGGCATGCAGGTTCTTAAAGAAGTAAAGAAGATCAATCCGGAGATTGATGTGGTTATCATCACCGCATACGGAACAATTGAAACAGCTGTGGAGGCCATGAAAGCCGGGGCTATAGACTATATTACCAAACCTGTGGAGTTCGATGAGCTTCTAATTCTTGTAGACCGGGTATCGGAGCGGCGCACCTTGATCCGGGAAAATGAGATGCTCCGCCAGGAACTGAGGGAAAAGGGCGTCACAATGGATAAGATTATATTCCAGAGTCCTAAGATGAATGCCCTTATAAATATGACCAGAAGGATCGCAGCCAGTCGCGCCACCGTGCTTCTCAAGGGTGAAAGCGGTACGGGCAAGGAACTCCTGGCCAGATTGATACACAATCTCAGTCCCCGCTCGGCGAACCCCATCATTACGGTAAACTGCAGCGCCCTTCCCGAAAGCCTGCTTGAGAGCGAGCTGTTTGGCCATGAAAGGGGCGCCTTCACCGGCGCGACGGCAAGGAGAATCGGCAGATTTGAGGAAGCCGATGGAGGGACACTGTTTTTGGATGAGGTTGGGGATATATCCGCTTCGGTTCAGGTAAAGCTCCTTCGTTTCCTTCAGGAACGCGAATTCCAGCGTGTAGGCGGCAATCAGACCATCCATTCCGATGTAAGGATAATCAGTGCGACCAACCGTGATCTGGAATCAAAGATTAAAGAAGGGACTTTCAGAGATGATCTCTTCTACAGGTTGAATGTGGTAGCCATGGACATCCCCCCTCTGAGAGAGAGAAAGGATGATGTGCCCGCGCTGATAGACCACTTTCTTAAACGTTTTTCTGTAGAAAATGGAAAAAACATAGCAGGAATAACCAGTGAAGCAAGAGACCTGCTTTTAAAATACGATTATCCCGGTAATGTCCGGGAACTGGAAAATATCATCGAGCGGGCTGTGGTGATTTCCAGAGATTCAGTCATTTCAGTGGATGATCTTCCTTTCACGGAAGAAAGAATCTTTCAGGAAGATGCGGGGAAGAAAGAGGGATTGCTCCGGGGATCCATTGAAGAGGTGGAACGCAGACTAATCCTCGATGCCATGGAAAAAGCCGGCGATCACCAGACGAAAGCTGCCGAAATTCTCGGAATCAGTGAACGGATGCTGCGGTATAAGCTTAAAAAGTACGGCCTCAAAGAGTAGTAACAACTTCGTAAAAAACCCATATAATGTGTTGCGCTTCATCCTTCGTCACTGCGACGTACGTCACTGTATGTCTCGTTCCTCAGTACTCGCGCGCCTTGCCTCTGGACTTTTTACGAAGTTGTCCTTTATGAACCTAGTGAGGCATCATTTACCAGATTCTCAAAGAGTAAATCTCACCAGATTCTGCCGCAGCCCGCGTTTAATGTTGGCATATGTCCTTCGGTCTTTTTTGGCCAGAGATGTCGCCAATTCCATTGCCTTCTTGAAAAGTGTTTCGTGAGGATACACTGCCGAGACAATCTTCATTTCAAGCGCCTCTGTCCCGCCTACCCGCCTTCCGGTAAGAAGGAGTTCGTTGAGGGCATAGTGGTCGGGCAGCAAACGGAGTATTTCATACATGACCGGGCTAAATGGTATCTTGATGTCCACTTCGGGGAAACAGAAGAAGCCCTTGTCTTTCCTCATGACGCGAAAATCCAGTGTTGCGGCGAGAACAGAACCCCCTGCATAAGTGTGTCCCGTAAGACATCCCACCGTGGGCATGGAGAGCAGGGCGAATCTTAAAAATAATTCGTCAAGGAGCTGTACAAATTTTGGGAAGTAATCGTGCGGCTGCTTGACAATCCAATCCAGATTGACGCCATTGCACCAGAATTTCGGGTCATCACTCGTCAAGATCAAGGCAGCGTTTTCTGAAGTGGCTTCAACCTCGTCTAGAACATCGTTATATTCACAGACCACGTCTTCAGTGATGGTATTTGCATTGGCGCCGTTAATCAGGGTCAGGATATAAACGCCCCCTTCTTTCGTTAATTCCATAGTGGGCATAAATCAGCTTCCCCTTTCGATTATATACAAAATGTTTTTACTATTGGTTATTACATTAATGAGACTATTTGGCATTATGCATCTTCGTCAACAATATGTATTTCAGGCTGTTCTTCGGTTCGTCTTTGAGATTCCTGTATGTACGCTTTTTTGCATTCCGTGCAAAAACCGTCATCGTTTATGATCCCCCTGCACGAGCCCTCATTGCAGAATGTTTTTTGGGGACGTATATTCCTCAAACCGGGACTTTTTTGAAAGAGGGATGTTGCTGTGGGGCCGGGATCGTCTCCCCTCTTGTCGCCTTCCGGGATAATCCTGTATGGATCCCTGCCTTTGAAGCGGTTCCGGTAT
>DASRZZ010000024.1:0-7538 GCA_035685925.1 Syntrophales bacterium
GGGAGTTCTTGCCGCCCTACAAAGCGCCTCATCCTTTGAGTCCCGCGTGTCCGGTTTCTCACGGCCCGCAGATCAGGCCGGATCAGGGAGCGCCCATGGATGCTCAGAGGGCAATTACCTTTCTGGAAGCACCGGCGGTAATCGAAAAGGCGGTTGACGACTACAACAGGATATTCGGCCGGAAGTTGGACCCATGGCTCGAGAAGTTCATGATGGATGATGCGGAGGTGGCATTCTTCGTCCAGGGAGCACATGCGAACACTTGTAAGAACGCCATCCGCAACTTGAGGAGCAAGGGCTTGAAGGCCGGCATGGTGAGACCTCGTTGGATCAGACCGTGGCCGACCACACAGATCATGGAAGCGCTTGCCAACGTAAAGGCAGTGGCGACAGTGGAATCAAGCACTTCCTATGGCGGCGCTACGAGAGGCGGCAACTTGGTTCATGAACTCAGCGCAACCCTCTATGACCTTGACAAGAGACCGCTGCTCACATCCTTTATGGCTGGTCTCGGCGGTGACGTAATTCTCCTCGACGACTTCTACTATATGGCGAATATCCTGAAGAAGATGGTTGAAGAGAAGAAGGTGCGCCAGAAGGTCTATTGGGTTGGATTTGAAGAAGAACGATAATAACGAGCACGAGGAGGTGTTAAATTATGCAAGCCTTTGATTATAAGAAGCAGGTTTTAGAACCGATCAAGTCCCTTAAGACGGCGCCGCGGGAAGAGATGTATCTGCCTGGGCATAGGACGTGCGCCGGATGCGGACCTGCATTGAATTACCGCCTTACCGCAAAAGCAGCCGGTAAGGATACAATATTTGTCGGCCCGACAGGCTGTATGTACGTGGCAAACTCCAGTTATTTGTGTACGCCGTATGCAGTATCCTGGATCCATGCCCAGATTACAAACGGCGGAGCCGTGGGGTCCGGCATCGAAGCGGCCTACAAGATACTGGCGCGTAAGAAGAAGTATGATGGGGCCTTCCCCAATGTCATAGTCATGGCCGGTGACGGCGGATCGGTAGACATAGGGCTCCAGGCGATGTCGGCAATGATGTATCGCGCTCATGATGCGCTATTCATCTGCTATGACAACGAGTCCTACGCAAATACGGGTGTACAAACTTCGCCCACATCACCTTACGGAGCGAATACTACATTCACACCGCCGGGCAAGGAGATTCCGGAAGGCAAAACACTTTTTCCGAAAGACCCCCCGCAATTGGTAATCGGGGGACATCCTGCGGTGAAGTACGTTGCGACTACTTGTGTTGCATATCCGGTCGACCTGATGAACAAAGTCCGCAAGGCTCTCAATTATGACGGACCGACGTTCCTTCACATGCTTGCGCCATGTCCGAAGGGCTGGAAGTTCGATGAGAAGCTGACACTGGAAATGGGTAGGCTGGCAGTGGAAACAGGCATGTGGACTCTGTATGAGTGGGAAAATGGGGTGTATAAATATTCGCGTCTCCCGAAGAAGTACAAAAAGGTAGACGAATATATGAAATACCAGGGAAGGTTCTCCCACCTGCAGCCTGAGCACATTGCCAAGATGCAGGCATTCGTCGACGAAAAGATCCAGAGGATAAAGGCGATTGCGGTTGAGGCGCCGATTCCTACACCGAAGAAGAAGTCACGGTGAGTCCACTGTAGATCGCTTCGGATAGTTTAGAATTGTTACGATGCCTCGACGCCTGCTTTGTTGAGGCATCGTGACAGTTTGTGTTCTAAGGGCGGATCAATCTTCCTGGCGTTGATGAAGACATTCGTCACGAAGGTTCGATCGCACGTTATGTAACAGTTTTTACCGATCAATTATGGAGGGAAAAATGGGAAACGGAGTCGATACAAAGACGGGTTTCATGAATAATCCCTGGGTAATGTTGACCGCAGGGGTTGTCGGTATGGTGATGATATCCAGTCTTCAGTATGCGTGGGCTCTTTTTGTTCCTGATATTCTTAAGTCTAATCCGACATTCTCAAAGGTGGAGATTCAGGCGGCCTTTGCAACGTTTGTAGCATGCATGACCTTCGCTGGACCTCTGACCGGCTACCTGATGGACAAGTTCGGCACAAAGATATTCTTCTCCCTTGCAGCGATACTCGTTGCAGTCGGATGGGGAGGAATCGGCGCACAGGATAAGGTAATGCCCATGTGTATCTTTTACGGGATTGCAGGCGTAGGCGCAAGCTTCATATATACGGGCGGCATTGCCGCATCCCTGAAGTGGTTTCCGAAGAAGAGGGGGACGGCTTCGGGTATCATGGCTTGTGGTTTCGGTTCCGGCGCGGCACTTTTTGGATGGCTCATAACCATACTCGTTGCTAACTACGGTTACAAGACTGCATTTTTCTACACAGGCATCGGGTTTGCGGTGGCATTGCTTCTGGTCGCGCAGGTGCTCCGCTTCCCTGAAGGTACCGGAACAACAGAGGCTGCTGCTTCTAACGCTCCGAAAGCAGCAGAAACCAAGAGCTGTACACCGGCACAGATGTTCGTGACCGGCCAGTTCTATCTGATTTACATCTCGTTTGTCCTCATGGCAATCGGGTATATGTTCCTCGCGCCTAACATCAAACTCATGGCCAATGACTACAAGGTGCCGGCGGCAATATTTACCATCACGTTTACGGCATTCACTGCGGCGAATGGTCTGGGTAGAATCGTCTGGGGTATAATTTCAGACAAGATCGGCAGAGAAAATGCCATGTTCATCGATTTTGTCGTATGCGGTCTCCTATACATTCTCCTGCCTTTTGTTTCAGGGAATCCGTATGCGTTTATGATCACCGTAACCGTCGCGTTCTTCTGCACAGGGCCGATGTTTGCCTTCTTCCCGCCCATTACTGCAGACCGTTACGGAGAAAAATATTTGTCTACGAATTACGGCGTAATGTATACGGCAAAAGGTGTCGGCGGCCTGATAGGACCTACGGTCATCACTGCCCTTGCCATATCCTATGCCAAGTCACACGGCTACGAGATCGGATGGACGGTCGGCTGTTCAGTTATTGGCGCAGCCTCCATCATTTCGGGAATAAGCGCCCTGCTTCTGAAGAAGATACCTAAACCGGTGGATGCTTGATCGTCTGACTTTAGGGCCGCATCGCTGTGAATGCTTAATGAAGGTCGGCGGGCATCACTAACAATGCTGTCAGCCGACCTTCGTCTCGTAAGAACGAGGTGACGCGTGGAGATTCTGATTGTCGGTGGTGCAGGCGAGGTGGGAAGGCACCTCGCAACGACCTTCTCGCAAAGAGGGCACAGGGTAACAATTATCGACCGGGCTCCCCGGCCTTCATGGTTGGACCAGAATCTAACTCTTGCCTACGCTCGGGAAGATATCTCAGAGACGACCACGATAGTGGACCGGGTTCGAAGCAAGGATTTAATCATCAATCTTGCCTGGAGTTTTGCCGACGACCCGCACATCATCTTTGAAGAAGATATCAAAGGCCATACAAATCTTTTAGAAGCCGCTTCATCCGCCGGCGTTTGCAGCTTTATCTATGCAAGTACTGCCACTGTGTACGGGCGTGCAGTTACACATCCGGTGACGGAGATGCATCCATGCCTCGTTGGTGAAGCGCGCAAGCCGCTATATGCCTTGGGGAAGTATACAGCTGAAGAATTGTGCAGGTATTATGATAAGTCGAAAAACCTGCCCGTTACGATCTTTCGTTTCTGGTGGGCCTTTGGAAGGAGTATCGGCGGTAGTCACTTGAGGGATTTGATCAGAAAGGCCTTGAACAATCAGCCGCTCGAAATGGTTCATGGTGCGGGCGGCACTTTTGTCACCATGGATGACATTGCAAGTGCCATGCTGCTCGCAGCGGAGAGGCCCGTTGCGTCGGGGCCTATTTATAACCTGGGCAGCTTTTTTATCACGTGGGAGGAGATAGCAAGGATCATCGTCCACCTCACAGAGTCTAATTCGCCAATGCGGCTTATTCCTCCTGAGCAATGGCGAGGTCCCGCGTTCTTGAATGAGGTGTGGGACTTGGATTGGAGCAAGGCAGGAAGCGATCTCGGGTTCAGACCGACATCATCAATGGACTCGATGCTCTCCGTGTTTACTGACGCGTTGAAACAATGTATTGCCGGTGTGAAAGAAGATCTCGTAAAATAACTGATTTCAAAAATAAGGTCCTAGATATTATTTCACTGGAATGTTCAAGATCGAAACCTATCTTGCCACAGCCTATAAGGAATAGCCCGGTTGTTATTCACACATCTTTTCTCTTCTCACGGAATAACCCGGAGATGATGGCTTGCCTGTACTTCTTTCTCGGGGGCATCAATCCTGAGGTTTGCTGATATTTTTTTTCGATTGCTTCTGCTCTTCTTTCCCCTTGCTTGCCTCATAATGTTGTAGGTCGCACACAACGTGTCCAAAACGGACGAACAAAAATATCCCTGCGACAGCAATTATCAGGAGAACTCCGGCCAAAATGACAATATCAGACCAGGACATACCGTTACTCGAAGCACCTGCAACACATTAAACACTCACTCAAGACAATTCTTAATATTAGTCTCAGGACTTTTCAAAATTCGCAGTTGATCACATCGTGGTTTATAAGGTAATTACCATTTGTCCCGAAAATAGTCTAAAGGTTTGATATTGTCTTGAGCGACAATATCTTTTGTCCCGTGACGATAACTTTTGTCATTTAACACCATTGGAAATTGCCAGAAGTTGCCGTCACTCGGGGATACGGAATATCAATAGGTTGGCGATTTAGAAAAAGCCAAAAGTTAGTGTCAATGGCGAACACTTCTCGTTTCAGTGACAGTATCTTTCGGAATTATTCTGTGTGTTCCAGTCTTCGGAAATCAGGGCGTTGTTCAGACTATTTCATCCGCAAACACTCATCATGAGACCGGCCCCTTGCTTAACGAAAGATTATTGTAATCGTGATTTTGAGAAATGGCTTTGCGTAGCGTCTTTCACCCAGTACTGTGTAAGTAGGACTGGTCAATAGTTGATTTGCGTTGACTGTTGACTCTACCTACAATGTGTGGCTGTTATCGGGTATATCAATGCTCAGGCTTTCCGTTTGAAAGGTTGAATATCTTCACGTTCAACATATTATCAAGTTTTCGCGCTTCTCCCGACAGGCAAATCAATAAAAAAACCTACCCCTCCCCATTCATTGTTCTCCGCCCAGATCCTGCCGCCATGCACCTAGATGATCAGCGTCCTTTTTTCTGGACTAGGAGTTATCGTGTTATCCTACACGACATCTCGTTACACCGTGGATGACAAAGAAAAGCAGGAGAGAAATGAATCATTGGCATTATGAATTTGCGGCCGCTTCAATCCGGTGGATGAGATCGGCTATATCAACCGTTTTGGCAACAACATCGTATTTTTGAAGAGCGCCGGCGCCGACATGGACCTCTTCTGCTTTCGTCAGCAACGCGGTTAAAAAAATGATCGTGATTTTCCCGGTCACAGGAGTCTCCCGCAATGCCTCCGCTACCTTGATCCCGGTCATTTCGGGCATCATTATATCCAGAACAATCACATCCGGGAACTGCGATTTTGCGAGTCGAGCAGCCGCCGCGCCTTTCATTGCGACCAGAACATCGAATCACCCTGTGACGTGAAGACTTTTCTTTAAGGTCTTGCAATGCTCTTTTTCATCATCCACGACAAGAACTTTTATTTTATTCATCGGCCTTACTTCTCAAATGCGACGCGCTATCCGATCATTTCAACCATCTTCAGTCACTATCGTTTTCAGAATATCAATCTCATGCTTAATATCTTTTTACATTAGTTCCCATATTCGCAGGACTGTCCACCAATTATGTCTAAGCCAGGAGTGATTTAAGAAAGTGTTTATATCCCTACCCGAGCATCTCAATTATCTTAACCAACAAAACTGTTTCAATATAGTTCAGGTCAAAAGGCTTTGTAATATAATCATAAGCACCCAACTGAATGGTCCTTTTCGCCAGTTCCTCGTCTGTAACAGCAGTTGCCATAATTACCCCTACTCTAGGATCAATTTTCTTTATTTCCTTCAGGGTATCAATACCACTCATTCCGGGCATAATGATGTCAAGAAGAACGACGTGGGGCCTCACTTCTTTCACCTTCTCAATGGCCTTTAAACCATCCTTCGCGGTATAGACATCATAACCTTTGAGTGTTAAAAATTTCGAGAGAGTGTTTAAGACCTCTTCTTCATCATCAACAACTAAAATTCTACTCTTAATTTTTTCCACAATTCTTGTCCTTTCTTAAGGCTAATTTTTTGCTGTATCGTGTTTTATTGGCAACTCTATGAAAAATGATGTTCCCCCCCGTTCATTGTTCTCCGCCCGAATATTCCCTGCGTGATCCCGGATGATCCCGTAAGAAATGGAAAGACCCAAACCAGTTCCTTCCCCCGTTTTTTTTGTCGTGAAGAAGGGATCAAAGATTCTGTTCATAATTTCCGGTGCAATTCCGGTACCGTTATCGGAAATAGTGAGCCCGACAACATTTCCGCCATTAAATTCTGTTAAGATACGTAATATCTTTTCCTCTTTATCGTGCATGGCATCGAGTGCATTACTGATCAAATTCAAGATAACCTGTTCCATCTTGTCTTTGTCCATCTGGATCAGAGGAAGGTTGGGTTGATACTGAATATCCGTTTTGACATTTTCGACCTTCAATCGGGGGGCTATCAGTGTAACCACGTGATCGCACAACTGGTTCAGATCGCCTAGAGCCATCTGTTTGTCCGAAACACGGGCAAACTGGCCCAGGCCTTTGGTTATATTTGTAATTCTTGCTATTTGATCTTTACATACCTGCAGGTCTGCCTTTGCTTCATCAGTGAGTGTTTCTGTCATACCCATCAACTGTATTTTCATGGATATGATGTTGATGGGGTTCATGATTTCATGGGCAACCCCTGCCGAGAGCTGACCCATGGCGGCAAGCTTCTCAGATTGAATCAGCAGGTCTCTGGTTTCCTGAAGTTCGCATAAAGTCCCTCGCAATTTGCCCTCTGCTTTTTTTCTTTCTGTGATATCTTCATTGAATCCTTCATAATAAATGACGTGGTCTCCTTCATCACGAGCGGCTTGCAGGTTCACAGACATCCACACAATGCTGCCATTTTTTCTGTAAAACTGAGTTTCAAATCTTCTTACCGATCCCTGCTCTTCTATCATTTTCAACATTAATTTACGATCTTCCGGGTTCACGTAGAGCTGTTTCGAAATATCTGTGACAGTTGTCTTGAGATCTTCAGGAGAATCATAACCCAACAAGGTTGCCATTGCACTGTTAGCTGTAAGAAACCTGCCTTCAACGGTTGTTTGAAAGATGCCTTCTTGGGCGTTCTCAAAGATACTCCGGTATCTTTCCTCACTTTTCTTCAAAGCCTCCTCCGCCAGCTTGCGCTCGGTGATGTCACGCCCGATACCCAGCACGCCGATGAACATTCCCAAGTCATCGTACATCGGCGCCTTGATGGTTTCCAACAAGGCACGATGGCCATCGTCTGCGAAGGTGATCCATTCTTCG
>DASRZZ010000025.1:0-8235 GCA_035685925.1 Syntrophales bacterium
TTGTTCATGAACCACTTGGGCCCCATATACACAGTATAATTTTGCCCCTGGTCTGTCACAAATATCATCTGCAGAGCACTTTTCGTACCGGCCATATTTTCAACCTTCTTCACCTTGCCCGATTCCACCACTATGGCCTCAGTCCCCGTAATTGCTGTATGGAGCGGACCCGGGACGCCCAAGGTCCACGCACCTGTTTCATACGGCGCCTCCGGCGTCTCCGACGTTTGGGCAAATGACATCGGCGCAAACACAAGAGCAGCCACAACTACCATAACCCAAATTGCTGTTTTTCTCATACTCTCCTCCTTATAATTTATTGTGTCGACCCACCCGATTATGAGTTCTATGAAGCTAAAATAACCATATATGTCCGCGGTAGGATCAGGCGACCTTCCAACCATCCCCGATTCTGCTCGCAAAATTAACAGGTTTCGCCATTGGTACTAGGGGCTCACCCCGCGATGCATATAAATTTTCAGGCCGTAAATCCTAACGGGTAATTCATGCTTCATCATGAATTAATTTGCAATCAGGCTCAGACTGATTTATCGCTACAAAAACCCTTAGAACAAAGGCCTGATTGGCTGCCGGCAGGGCACTGCGAAAAACGCCGGCTAGCTGCGGGGTCACCCTTGGCGCGAGATACAATTTACAGATCTTCGACGAGTCAGGTAATTTGAGGCGAAAAATCAGGGATTGCCTGATTGAATTGACCGCAGTAGTTTCATAGAATTCTGCTGCCGGGGCAATAATATTAAAATTTTTACTAAACATCATTGAACAAAGATTTAAAGGAGGAACACAAAATGAAACGTCTAAGGGTTAAATTGAGCATTTCGGTCTTATGTATCCTGGCTATCGGCATCATGACCTTTGCTGCAACCATGGAGGGTATCTGCGCAGAGAAACAGATGTCCAAAATGGCACCCCCCGGCGGTAATTACAAAAAAGTCAGCTCACTTGTTGCCCTGCCGGACTTTATCCCCGGCCTGGGAACGCTTTATGTGGATCCCGCTACCCTGCCAGCGGGCCCGTTTCTCGCGTACGACCGCAAAGGTCACCTGGTGAGCACCGTCTATATGATCCCTCTGAAAGACATGAATGAGCACAAGGAATTCAAGAATCTCAAGGTGGCTCCGATGAAAGTGGATCATGTGGATATGTACTACAACGCCGGGCACCCCGGAGTTCCCGATCCGCATTATCACGTCGTCCTGTGGTATGTCTCACCGGAAAAAGCGGCAGAGATGAAATAGGCAAAAAGGAATCATGCGGACGCGGAGAGAGTTTATTGCGACGGGCGCCGTAGTCATAGGCAGTTTCATCGTGCAGGATTTGATCCGTGCGGTTTTGCCGGGCCTGAGCGGCTATGAGTATTGCCGCACGGCCAGCGCAGCCGGGGTCGTAAAAATCTTCATGAGAAGTGACGAAACAGGCGGAAATGTGTGGTTTGACCCCGTCGGAATCTATGTTGATCAGGGACAGACGGTGCGCTGGGTGGTAGCAGAGAATGTCCATACTACGACTGCATACCACCCGAGAAATGGCAATCACTCGCTCAGAATCCCCGAGACGGCCGTTCCGTGGAACTCCGGGTATCTGGTAAATCCGGGCCAGCACTTCGAGGTCACTCTCGCGACGGAAGGCGTATACGACTACTATTGCATACCTCATGAACAGGCGGGAATGGTGGGCAGAATTATCGTCGGCAGGCCTATAGGTCCTGGTACCCTGCCGTTCGATTACTACAAAGGCAAACCGGGTACGGCTGACTGGCAATCTGTCCCGGAGGCTGCGCAGAAGGCGTTCCCGAGCATTGACCGGATCATGCGTGAGAAAATCGTCCGTCGCTGATGGACAAAGTAACCGGGACTTTCGGGTGTGTCTTGTCCTTATATCCTTGGGCAAGCGGCTGTAAGACATTAGCTTTGAGGGGCATGCGCCATGGTAAAGATCAAAAGGGTGTATGACCATGTATCTCCGGATGATGGCAGACGTATACTCGTAGATCGTCTCTGGCCCAGAGGAATAAAAAAAGCAGATGCCGCCATCGACGAGTGGCTCAAGGATATCGCACCCAGTACTGATCTCAGAAAATGGTACTCCCATGATCCCGCAAAGTGGGGCGGATTCAAGAAACGCTACAGGATGGAACTCAAAGACAAAATGGAGATCATCGATCGGCTCCGTGAAGAATCAAAAAGGCTCACGATCACCCTCTTGTTTTCCGCCAAGGCACCAGAACTAAATAATGCTGCCGCCCTTAAGGAATTCATCGAACAGTGAGGCAGAGATCACCGGTCTCTTGTAAATAAAAATGAGCAAGCGCAAGACATAAGAGTCTATCCGGAGGTGTCCGATGTTCAGACAGAGATATACCCTCGAAGAGATGCTTGCCACGACAGGCATCGCTGTCAATGGGAGCAGTCCATGGGACATACACGTAAGGGACGACCGCATTTTCTCGCGGATCCTGCAGGACAAGAGTTTAGGTCTCGGTGAATCATACGTGGAAGGATGGTGGGATTGCCGGCAACTGGACGAATTCATCTGCAAGATTCTGACGGCCGAACTGGACAAGAAGGTCAAAGAAAGCTTTAAACTCCTCGTGCCTGCCGTATCTGCCATGCTCTTCAATATGCAATCGAGGATACGTTCACGCGTTGTAGCCGAGCAGCATTATGATCTTGACAACGAATTATTCATGTCATTTCTCGACCCTTACAATCAGTACAGCTGCGCATATTTCGATGGAACGGAAGACTTAAGCGAAGCGCAGGTCAAGAAAATGGAACTCATCTGCAGGAAGATCAATCTCAGCAAGGATGATGATGTCCTGGATATCGGCTGCGGCTGGGGGGGATTTGCGAAGTATATGGCCGAACGCTACGGCTGCAGGGTGACGGCCATCAATATATCCGAAAAACAGATCAGCTACGCCAGGGAATTCTGCAAAGACCTGCCGGTGGAGATACTCCAATGTGATTACCGTGACATCCGAGGTTCATTCGATAAGATAGTCTCCGTCGGAATGTTCGAACACGTCGGTTACAAGAACTACAGGAAATTCATGAAGGCTGTCGACCGCTGTCTCAAAGACACAGGTATTTTCCTTCTGCATACCATTGGCGGCAACGAATCCCACATAAAATGCGACCCATGGATCAATAAATACATATTCCCAAATGGTATGCTGCCCAGCATTTCTCAGATTGGCAAGGCTGTTGAAGGTCTCTTCGTTGCTGAAGATCTGCACAACCTGGGACCTCACTATGAAAAAACGCTTCTAGCCTGGCATGAGAACTTTCAGAAGGCATGGAAGGCACTGTCAAAAAGGTATGACGAAAAATTTAAGCGCATGTGGGACTATTATCTCCTGTCCTGTGCAGGCGCCTTCCGTGCAAGAAACATTCAAATCTGGCAGATTGTATTGACCAAATACGGCGCCCCGCAGCCTTCGTTGCGGTAGAAACGAATGACGACCGCATTTGTGGTAGCCGGAATATATCTTTGACGAATACGTCCATGCATGACGATTGGATAATTCGAAAGATCAGCTAAGTTAAAATAATATTGACACACAAAATTTTTCTTCATATATTTATAAGGAGGGCGTTACCAACGAGTCTGTAAAGAGATCAGAAAATAGCAAAGGAGGATTCGATATGAGGCGAAAGATCTTTGTTCAAGCTGTAACTTGGTATATGATTGCTATGATGATTATTTTTGGATTCGTCCCACGCGTGGAGGCCGGCTTCATAGCATCGCAGGCGTCCCAGGGATCCCCAAACAGGACAGAAGACCTTGGCGCCATTCAAAAAGCTCTTGAAATGAAGGTAGTTTCAGAGACCCTGGAGAAGTTCGGGATGACCAAGGCGGAAGTGAAATCGAGACTGAACGAAATGACGGATGCACAGATTCACCAGCTTGCGACGAATCTTGACGAAGTCAGGGTGGCAGGTGACGACGCTCTCGGGGTCATCGTCATTCTTCTCGTCATCGCAATTCTCGTCATCGTCATTTTACAATTGACCGGACATAAAGTAATCGTCAGGTAGTGAATGAACCGAAGGGGAGTTTAAAGGGCTTGCCGGTTTGTATTAGGCCTGGTTTGATCTCGATAAGGACGTTCATTGCCGTCTTGTGTCTGGCTTTGTCTGCCTGCGCCGGTCCGACCCTGACCGGATTGGATACCTCCGGAACCTCTCCACGTCATTTGATCATGGGTGTTCCCTTTTTCAAGCAGGACGCGCATCAGTGCGGGCCTGCTGCAATGGCATCGGTTCTGAATTACAGAGGGATTAAGGTCAGTCCGGAAGAGATAGTTAAGGCTATCTACAGCGAAGGCGCGGCAGGAACCCTGGACTTCGACATGGTCCTGTATGCCGGCAAAAAGGGTCGAAAGGCGGAAAATTACCGGGGCACGCTCAAGGACTTACAGAAAAATATAGATTCAAATAACCCGTTGATTGTGCTTGTTGACTACGGATTCCTCAACTACCGAAGGGACCATTACGTGGTCGTCCTCGGATATGACGATAATAATATCTATGTCAATTCCGGGACGGAGCCCATAGTGGCCATTTCCAACGGCAAATTTATGAGAATCTGGAAGAAGGCAAATTTCTGGACATTATTGATAGATTGAATCGGGCGGCAAGCAAAACATCTTTAAAATAGTACATCGGGGATCGGAGGTCCGCTCATGCCCGCCTGGGACGGTCCTCCATCTCATGCAGAAACGTCAATGCTTCGACACCTTTCACTCCTCCTTCTAATTCTTGTCTTTGCGGGATGTTCAATTCCTAAGATAATCGTCATAGAGGATCCATTGACACCAGAGGAACATTTGAACCTCGGGGTCTCATACGAGCACAAGGGCGAATACGATTTGGCCATCCGAGAATACGAATCCGCTTCCAAGCAGAAACCTGTCGCCTATTTATATTTGGGAAACGTATATTTCCTGAAATCGGAATATGATAAGGCGGAGGCGTGCTATCGAGACGCCATCAGAAAGGATCCTGGTCTGGCGGACGCATACAATAACCTGGCCTGGCTTTTATATTCTCAGAAAAAAAATCTCGATGAAGCAAGGTCGTTGGCGCTTAAGGCCATCGCCCTGAACCCTGAAGGAAAGAAAACCTATCTGGACACCCTTGAGAAAATAGAAAATCATACAGCCCACAATGGCCAATAAGCATGAATGGGTGACGTTGGTATCTCGAGCGAGTTCAATCCATTTCCATTCCCACGAACGTTTGATCTATTTCTTGCCGTTCCACTATGGATTTCCCTTTCAAGTAATGATACATAAGATTGCACAGTCGACCACAACAATGTGAGACGCATATCTCTGTAGTCTTATACTAAAATATTTGTGGAAGCGCAGAGTGAAAGAAGGTGTTCCATGATTACATCGCGCAAACTGCAAAAAGAGGAGATTGTCGAGCTTTTGAATCGGTGCTGGATGACCCATGACGGGATGTGGTTTTATCACTGCTTAAAGAATCTCGGCATAGAAAAGGCAAATGAGCTGAATAAAGCGGCAATAAGATCACTAGCGCCGATGGAAATTGACAGGATTAAGAAGGCACTCGGCATGGAGAAACAAATTGAAAATTTTCAGGAGTTCAAAGACTTTTTTATTGCTACGTCCCATTTATTTATACCTGCTTTTATGAATATCACCATATCATTCCCGAAGGAGAATATACTCCATTGGGAATTTGAATCCGGCAATTGTTTCGCTTACAAGGGGATAAAAAGGATAGGGGCCATCAATGAATACGAATGCGGCGTCATATACAGGCTGGCATGCTGGTTTGATAGCCTCGCGATAAGGTACAACGTGGAGCCCAAAGCGCAGAGATGTCTGATGCTCGATCGCGGTTCATGCGAGGGAAATTTTGCCTTCGATTTTAGCTGAGAATATGAACGCGTTAATGCTGCAGCTTTCTGACTTAAGGCAATAATGCCGAACCCAAGAGGAATTCGGAGACCGTTTCTCTTAAGACGGTAATTCAATTTTCGCAGTCGTCTTGAAATAAGTTCTGATAAATTTTATCTTTCCGCTCTCACTCATCATCATGAATTTTCCAAAGTCTGCCAAGTCCTCTTTCCCGCGGCCGTGTATCTGGATGTCACTGTTTTCCAATTTGTTGAATATATGAGCATGGAATAGAAACACTTCCTCTCCGCTAGGCAAGTGCGCCGTATGGCAGGTCACGTAGCAGTTATTGGCGAGTTCATAGATGCCTTCCAACTCCACGTCTCCGGTGTCAATTTTATACTGCTCATCGAAGTTCCGCTTTGCAAGACTGTTTATCTTCTTTATCAGAGCATCCTTATCCGCTTTCGTCTCCTTTGCTGAGACAAATAGCTGGCGGAGAAGCTCGTCGTCGAGCAGCTTCTGCTGGTCCTGCGCGCCCACAGCCGACAGGCCGGCAAGGACGATAAAAAAAGATAGCAGAACGGAGATTAATACTAATTTATTAAGGTGTTCTTTCTTTGCCATATTCATTCCCCTCTCATTTATCAACAAATTCTATCCCACTGTAAAACCAGTGCGGAGGTACATCATATCGGGCTCATTTCGCGTCTGAAAACTTGTATCCGATCCCCCTGACAGTCAGAATATATTGCGGCTTTTCTTTATCTTTTTCTATGGCCATCCTTAGGCGACTGAGGTGGACATCCACTGTGCGAGGCTCCACGAAAGTCTCATCTCCCCATACATGATCCAGAAGCTGATCCCTCGTGTAAACCCTGCCAGGATGTTGCGTGAAGAAGCGCAAGAGTTTTAATTCTGTAGGGCTGAGGTCAATTCTTTTCCCATCCACCATAACCTCATGCGCGGTGTAATCGAAGCGGAGCCCTTTGTATGCGAACTGCTCTTTTTTGTCTAAATCATGGCTTACTTCCGCTCTTCGCAGGACCGCACGAACCCTGGCAACCAGTTCTCTCACATTGAACGGCTTGGTAATATAATCATCCGCCCCCATCTCAAGGCCCAGTATCTTATCTACCTGATCCCCTTTTGCGGTGAGCATGATAATAGGAAGCGCTTCTATGTCCGGATCCTTCCGGATGAATTTGCAGACTTCCAATCCTCTGACGCCGGGAAGCATGAGGTCGAGAATGAGCAGATCCGGTCTTTTGGCCTTAACCAGCCTGAGGGCGCTTTCCCCATCGTAGGCCTTGATAGTTGTAAATCCTTCCTCTTCCAGATTGTAACTAATTAAATCCGCGATGTCTTTTTCATCATCAACAATAAGAATTTTTTTTGGCATAATCAAAAAAGATATTCCAGGAGTTTTCTCAGATCATTGACTCTGATACACTCCATTTTTTTTTCTGCAAATCCATTTCGGGAAGAGGTCTGAGGGATGATGCAACGCCTGAATCCCATGCGGGCCGCCTCTTTGATCCTCATATTCATCTGGGAGATTCCCCTCACCTCTCCGGCAAGACCCACTTCACCGAATACAACTGTTCCTTTATCAATATATTTGCCGAGAAAACTGGAGGCCATGGATGCTACAATCCCCAGGTCGACTGCCGGCTCGTCCACCTTCATGCCGCCTGCCACATTGATAAAAATGTCGTGACCGCTGAGACGAAAATCGCACACCTTGTCCATGACGGCGGCAAGCAGGGCCACCCGGTTGTGATCAACGCCGATGGTCGTTCTTCGTGGCATACCGAAGTTAGTGGGACTGACAAGGGACTGGATCTCTACAAGGATCGGCCTGGTGCCTTCAATGCTCGGCACAACCACGGAACCCGGCGCCCCTTCTGGCCGTTCCGTCAGGAAAAATGCCGAGGGGTTTGTTACTTCATTTAAACCGTTGTTCCTCATCTCGAAGACACCGATTTCATTGGTAGGCCCGAATCTATTCTTAATGGCTCTGATGATGCGGTAAGCATGACTTGAGTCTCCCTCGAAATAGAGCACCGTATCGACCATATGTTCCAGCACCTTCGGGCCTGCTATGGAGCCATCTTTAGTTACATGACCAACCAAAAAAATGGGGATGCCCGTCTTTTTCGCGAAGAGAATGAGGCGACCCGATGACTCCCTCACCTGGCCAACGCTTCCCGGGGCGGATGTGAGAACTGGGGAATACATGGTTTGAATGGAATCGACTACTACCGCTCTCGGCGATATCTCCTTGATGTGTTTGACAATGTTATCCAGATCAATCTCAACCAACACAAGAAGATTCTTCG
>DASRZZ010000026.1:0-16639 GCA_035685925.1 Syntrophales bacterium
AGGTAATTAAGTTTTGACGTTCAGCCGAATTAATTTCAGCTACTCTTAAGCGGTACGTAGACTCTTATAATATTACTCGTCCCCATAGATCCGAGTAAAACTCTGAGGGTATAGCATAATCTTATAGCAGGCATTCTCTGAGCTCCGCCAGTTCATAACAGGAAGTTACGGTGCAAAATTTGATAATAAGTAGAAACAGGATTTTCTATTTGTCACTAATATGAGCCTTCTGAGGCGTTCTTAATTTTAGCATCCATTGGTAATGGTTAACGCATACCTCATATCATTGTTACTTTGCAAGAATTAGTGATGACGAATCTTAATACTGCGAGACGAAAAGGTTGCCTCCGACGGCTTGCCAAAAAGCCGCCATCACGAGCATCCCGCGGGAAGCCTAATGGTTAATCTTGTATGGAAAAAAAATTAGAAATACAATATTAAAAGGTTCATAAGTAATCTTTAGAAAAAATTAATTCGCGATGGCCATCATGAATAACGCCATTCTTTAGAAAAGGGCACTCATAGTCGTAGAAGAAAGCTCTTTTTACTTGAATAATCAAGAGACTTGGTGTTCATTTAATGAAAATCTTTCTTCATAAATCTTTAGGATAACATTCACGTCTGACATCATCTGGGCCGATTTTGAAGATGACGGCATATTTTCTTCATGGTTTTTTATATAAAATTAATTTTATCTAAAGATTACTTATGAACCTTTTAATATTGCTTTCCCTCCTTATTTCGTACAATAGACGCTGATAAAAATCTTCAGAAGTTATATAAAGAAGAAAGAGAATTAAAATATAGCGTCTTACTTAATCATCGCTATTTTCTGCGTTTTTATTTCACTGATCAGATAGATGAAAGCAATTACCGTGACCTCAAGTAATGGCTTATAGCTTAATTGAATGAGTGAGACTGACAATGCGGCAGACTAAACGGTTAATCCTGGTGTATGCCGTTTGTGTATCTTAAGATAGAGAGCGACCATCACCGTTACTCCTGTGGGGCGGGCGCTTAGAAAAAAGAAAGGGAGGTATAATCCAGTGGAAGCGATTGAACAAGGGATTGGGAAAATATTTACGGACCCTGATGCGGATAAGGCGCGTGCATTCTTCCACACCAAAAGCCGCAAGCTGGAATCCAAAGTGATGTCTGTAAAAGAAGCCGTAGAGAAGTTTGTCCATGACGGTGATTATCTGACACTCGGTGGATTTGGGGCAAACAGGGTTCCCATAGCCGTCGCGCATGAAATCGTGAGGCAGGGAAGGAAGAATATGGGCTTTGCAGGCCATACATCCACCCATGATTTCCAGATACTTTGCGCAGGAGAGGTTTTTAACAAGGTGGACGTAGCCTATATCGTCGGTCTGGAGGCCCGTGGTCTGTCCCCCAACGCCAGGCGTTATATGGAAAGCGGCAAGGTTGAAGTAAGTGAATGGACCAACTATTCGCTGTCCGTTCGTTTCAAGGCGGCGGCAGCTGGTGTTTCCTTCTATCCATCCAGAAATATTATGGGAACGGACACATTCAAATACAGCGGTGCCAAAATCATCGTGTGCCCATTCACGGGAACAAAGTATGCAGCCATGCCAGCCCTCTATCCGGATGTGTCAGCACTTCATGTTCATGAGGCGGATATCTACGGCAATTGCCGTGCGAGAGGCATCACCGTTTCGGATTTCGATGTGGCAAGGGCGTCCAAGCATCTGATTATCACCTGTGAAAGACTGATTTCCAATGACGAGATACGCAGAGATCCGAGTTATACGGTTATTCCTTACTGGTGCGTCGATGCCGTATGCGAGGTCCCTTACGGCAGTTATCCCGGAAATATGTATGCAGAATATTTCTCTGACGAGGAGCATATAAGGGAATGGATGAAGGTGGAAGAGGATCCGGCCGAGTTCAAGAAATTCCTCGAAAAGAATATTTACAGCTGCAAGGATCACTTTGAATATATCGAGAAGAACGGCGGAATACACAAAATGCTGAAACTCAGGGACAAAGAATTCATGTTTGTCAAAGCAAGAGATTAAAGGAGGATATCCGATATGGCTGACTATAATACCATGGAACTAATGATATGCACTGCTGCAAGAGAGTTAGAAGACGGGGCTTCTATTGTAGTTGGAACCGGGGCCCCCAATGCGGCGGCAATGCTTGCGCAGAAGGCCCACTCGCCTAATCTGGTTATCCTTTTTGAGGCTGGCGGGGCGGCACCATTGATCCCCGAAATGCCCATATCCGTGGGCGATTCCAGAACGACCTGGAAGGCTTTGATGGCGAGCGGCATGTGTGAAATTATGGAAACGTGCTGTCGCGGCATGATCGATTACACCTTCCTCGGTGGTGCACAGATTGATATGTACGGAAATTTGAATTCCACGAGAATCGGTCCTGACCATCAGAAACCGAAGGTTCGATTCCCGGGGAGTGGCGGTGCCAATGACCTTGCCTCATTTTGTTGGAGAATGCTCGTCATGACACCCCAGGATACCAAGAGATTTGCCGAGAAATGTCAATTTATTACAACGCCTGGCTGGCTTACGGGCGGCGATTCACGTGCAAAATCAGGACTGCCGCTGGGGGCCGGTCCATACAAGATCATTACCAATATGGCGGTTATGGATTTTGAGCCGGAATCAAAGCGGATGCGGATTATAGGGGTCAATCCGGGTTATTCCGAAAAGGATGTTCAGGCTAATTGCGGGTTCGAACTCTTGAAGGCGAAGAAGATCGTGGAGAACAAACCTCCGACAGCAGGCGAACTGTCCATCCTGAGGGAGCAGATAGACCCGTATCGCTACGTTATCGGAAGGTAGTTTTTTCTTTAGTTATTAAAGCTCCCAGGGTGACATTCAATCCGGGGGTATCTTAGGAGGATTATAAATGGCGGAAGAATTGAAAGAAGGTATGGCAGGAGACGACAACAACCTGAAGCATTGGGAGGAACAGGACGCTATCCTCTTGACTCACCGTGAAGAGGCATACAACATCGGCGGTGAGGAGCAGCTCAAGCGTCTTGCCAAACAGGGCAAGAAGCCGATGCGGGAACTCATTTCGATGTTGATCGATCCTGGTACGGAGTTCTTTGAGCTTGGCCTCGACGCAGGCTACAACATCGGACAGATAAAACTCTACGGAGGAGAGATCTACGAATCGGAGAAAAGAGGTCACATCCCCGGCGGCGGGCTGGTAACCGGTGTAGGCGTCATTCATGGAAAGGACTGTATGATCTTTGCCAATGAAAACCGTTATGCGGCGGGGACCTATTTCCCCATCACCCTGAAGAAGCATATGAGAGCCCAGGCGATTGCCGAACGCCTCCGCTTACCCTGCGTCTATATTGCCGACTCAGGAGGCATCAACCTTCCCCTGCAGTTGGGCTGTTTTGCTGACGACGGGCATTTTGGCAGCATGTTCTACAACATGTGCCGCATGTCCGCCATGGGAATCAAACAATACACGCTGTCCACCGGCGGAAACACGGCGGGCGGCGCGTATATCGTTTATCTCGCTTCCGAATCAATCATGATTGAAAAGCTGGCCTTTGCCTTTCTGGCAGGTCCTCCCATGGTGAAATCCGCCATCGGTGAGACCGTGTCCATGGAAGACCTGGGAGGCGCCTATGTCCACACCCAGCACTCCGGAGGTTGCGATCATTTCGTGCGTTCGCAGGAAGAGGGGGTACAGAAGTTGCGAGATATAATTGAGTTTGAGCCATCCCAGACGCTTCACTGCGACCGCATACAAACCCTGGAACCAAGATATGACTATAGGGACATGATGCGCTCCACCCCCATCAATACCTACAATGCAATCAACATCAGGGACACCCTCAAGTGTCTTGCCGACGACAGCTATTTCCATGAATACAAACCGACATACGGCCTCAACCGCGGTGAAAGTGTCGTTGCCGGCAAGATGTGGCTGAAAGGTATGCCGGTGGGTGTCATTGCTTCCAACGGGACCGGCGTTATCTATATTGAGGCGGCAAGAAAGGCGACGGAATGGATGATCCGGTGCGGAAACTCGAAGCTGCCGGTCGTCTTTCTTCAGGGATCTCCCGGCTACATGGTCGGGAAGGCCGAGGAATGGGGAGGCATCGGGAAATACGGGTCCGACATGGTCCGTACGTGCAGCGTGCTGAACGTACCTAAAATCCAGTATGTCATTGGTCCAGACCACGGAGCGGCAAACTATGGTATGTGCGGAAGGGCGTTCAGACCGGTCTTCTGTTTTACAAATATGAGAGGCCGCACTACGGTCATGTCCGGCCGGACAGCTGGATTCATAGTAGAGAGCGTCCGCAGGAAGAATATCGTCGACAGAGGACAAACAGTTAACGAGGAGGAAATGGCCAAGTTCCGACAGATGATGATAGACCGTTACGACGCTGAAGGGCATCCCTTCCTGACTGGGTCGCTTTTGTTTCATGACGGTGTAATCACATACAGCGAAGCGCGGGAAAAGCTGGGCAGGTCATTGGAACTTTGCTATCGAGCACCCATAGAAAAGTCAGACTGGGGTGATCTGAAGGTTTAATCCTGTTTGAAGAGTGAAAGAAGGAGGAGTATTCCTATGGCAGATATACTGTTAAAAGAAAGGACTGATGAGGGCATCCTTATTCTCACGCTGAATCGTCCTGAGGCGATGAACTGTTTTAACTTTGATCTACTGGCTGTACTGGCCGACACCATACGGGAAGCAAATTTTGACATGGGTCTTCGCTGTATCATCATTACCGGCTCCAAAGCCGGTGACGATCCCAAGAAGTGGTCCTTCTCCACGGGAGCAGACCTGAAAGAAAGAAGGACGCTGTCAGATGACCAGGTTCGCCGCTTCATCTTCACGATACGCAACACTTTTACGGCCGTGGAGCAGGTACGTGTCCCAGTGATTGCCGCAATAAACGGCTTTGCTTTTGGCGGTGGTACGGAACTCGCCCTTGCTTCTGATATCCGTATATGCTCGTCCAACGTCCTCATGGGACTGACCGAAACCTCTCTGGCGATTATCCCTGGCGCCGGCGGAACTCAAAGACTGACCAGGATTGTCGGCGTGGCAAAGGCCAAGGAGCTGGTCTTCACAGCGAGAAGAATAGATGCCGAGACGGCTCTAAAGATCGGTCTTGTCAGCAAGGTCGTTGAACCCTACAAACTGATGGAAGCCGCGCTGGAACTGGCAAAGGAAATCGCCAAGAACGGCCCCATCGGTGTTGCCCAGGCGAAGTTCGCAATAAACTACGGCTCCGAGGCGAGCCTCGGAGTTGCGCTCCCGCTTGAGTCCAAAGCTTATGAAGTCACAATCCCGACGAAGGATCGACTGGAAGCGCTGGCGGCCTTTGCCGAAAAACGTAAACCCGTATTCAAAGGGGAATAACGCTCTCTTACCAGAAGATGCGTAAAATCTAATAAAACTATATAGAGGAGGTCATTCTTTTTATGAGGGAGTACGATTACTGGAAAATTTTCCCGAGTATGCCCAAAAAGGTAACCATCGGTGACATAACCGTGCGCGATGGTTTCCAGCATGAAGAAAAATTCATATCCACTAACGCCAAAATCTTTTACGCCCAGGAGATGATACTGGCCGGCGCGAAGGAGATTGAGGTTACCAACCTGGGAAATCCGGCAGGTATTCCCCAGTTCAGGGACGCTGAGCAGGTTCTTACGGCCCTCAGGAGCGATGCATTCAAGAAACGCTGCGAGAGGGCAGGGGTCAAATATGATGAACTTGTCATGACTGCTGTGACGATTCGTGAACCTGCTGTCGATACGGCTATCGAGCTCAGGAAGAAAGGAATAGGGCCTGACCGGGTATTGATGATGGTGTCCACCGATCCGGAACATCATTTTGCCAATTCCGGAACGACGCTGACCCAGTACTGGAAAGAGGCGGAGCGCTGTATCAAGAAAGCTGCCGACCATGGCATGAAGATGTGCGGCACCGTCAGCACCATTTGGGGGAGCCCCATTACCGGCGCCACGAAGCTGGAGGATGCAGTGGAATTTACGAAGCGTTTTTTATCTATCGGTGCGCATGACATCGAGCATGCCGATCACGACGGCTCCGCATCCGCGGCCCAGGTCTATCGTTATTTCTCCATGGTCCTCGACGCCATGCCGAATCCCGATGCTCATCTCTGCCATCTCCATGAAACGAAACGTGTCGCCTCTGCCTCCATCCTAGCCGCCCTCCAGGCGGGCATCACGCGCTTTGAGGGAACTCTGGGCGGTCTGGGAGGACAGCCGGCCAATTTTCTAGATGACTGCCCAGTGAGAGGAACGGGCGAGTATTATTACGATCCTAGATATGTGGGTCTCATTACCATGGAGGATCTCCTGGTGATGATTGACGAGCTGGGCATCGAACACGGGTATGACGTGGACCGTGTTATCACGCTCGGCAAGAAGATGGAGAAGACCATTGGTCGGAGGCTCCGTTCCGAGGCGATCATCAACGGCCGGACACTGAAAGAAGGGCATCCGGAACACGCCCGCCCTGGTCTTGCCAAGCTGATCCAGAAAGTGGGTGAAAAACCCGGCCAACTGGTGCCGCCCGAATGGACCCCCAAGGCTGTTTTAGGTGAAAAATGGGGACCCACGGCCTGGAAAAAATAGAATCATCATGTCTTATACAAGGGGAGAATCGTTTCTCCCCTTTTGTTTTTTTACATAAGATGAAATGCATAAAACCAGCAGTCTCGTCACTCTGCGAAAACAGGGATGTATTGTTGCCAAATGCCCGTCTTGATTCCCGGCCTGCACGGGAATTACGTGGATGAAACTTTTTAATTGCCTTTATAATATTGTGTATGCAAAGCTGCCTCCCACGAAAAATTGAAATCCACGAAGTCGTACTTCGAGACGGCATACAGAACGAGAAGAAGCTCGTATCCGCCAATCAGAAGCTAAAGCTCATCAATAAATTGACGGATTGCGGGGTACGGCGCGTCGAGGTGTCATCCTTTGTGAATCCGCAGTTGGTGCCGCAGATGGCAGATGCAGAGAAACTCTGGAGCATGATAAGGCGAAGGGAAGGCGTCACCTATGCTGCTCTTATTCTAAACGAGAGAGGCTTGGAGAGGGCTATACGGTGCGGGGTGCCGCAGATAGGCGTTTATGTGTCCGCGAGTGAAACGCACAGCAGGAAAAATAGCAATGCGTCCACTGCTGACGCGATGAGGGAAGCCATGCTACTCATAGAGAAGGCACAAGGTGCAGGCATGGAAGTGAGGGCGGGAGTGATGAACGCCTTCGGCTGTGCCTACGAGGGAAAAGTTCCTCAAACTAAAGTTATCAAGCTGGTGAGGGAGTTCCTGAAAGGAAAACCGGACGAAATATGCCTTGCAGATACATCGGGCATGGCTAATCCAGTACAAATAAGAAAGCTCGTGTTACGCGTGCAAGATGTCGACAGGAAGGTGCCGATTTCCCTTCATCTCCACAATACACGCGGTCTGGGACTCGCTAATGTCTGGACGGCAATCAATGAAGGGGTCTCGATCTTTGATACGTCTCTCGGGGGACTTGGCGGCTGCCCTTTCATCATTGGCGCCGGAGGAAACATCGCCACGGAAGACACCGTCAATATGCTCCATGAAACAGGCATGAGAACCGGCATAAACCTGGATATGCTCATTGAAGCGAGCTCACAGTTTGAACGCTACATGGGGCAGAAATTCCCTGCCATGGTAACCCAGCGCACACGGTCACATTCTTAGTATAAAGGCATAAAGCGAAAAGTTTTCAAAACTGCCATCATACCTTGAAATCCACTGCCAGAATAGTTTCACACATTTCCTTTACCTTGGCGAGAACGGGAAGATGGTCCGGATGAGATTGATAACGTTTCAGGGCGTCCAGGTTTTCGAAGGCGGAAACGAGGGCAAAGTCGCATGATCTTTCAGAACGTACGACATCGCGGCCGAATTGGTACTCTTTGATTTCCTGAATTCTACCGGGAAGGCGCGCCATTGCATTTTCCATCTCGTCAATATCTTTGTCCGTAACACTTGCCTTGAATTTCATGAAGACCACATGCTTGATCATAGTGTTTCTCCTCTCTGCACAGGTTGATGAACTAACTCCATTTCTCTTTCATAGCGCAATCATTATCTGTCCCACGCCAATTCCGGTCCTAAAGCATCTTACAACAAAAGAGAGGCTATGTCTTCCTGCTGATCCTGCAGGGCAGGCCCTTCAGATTGGGCGTGCCGTACTCCCTCCCGATTTTGACCGTAGACGTAAGCATATTGAAATTCGATTTTTCCCAATCGTACTGTGTTTCCGGCCTCCCTTCCGGGAACCACCATCCATGAGCAGCACAGAGCACGCGGGGATCGATGCCTTCCGTTAGGTGAGCTATCTGTGTGATCCGGCCGTATTTCGTTTCAATAATAACTTCATCACCTTCAACAACGCCGAATTTCTGTGCCGTAGCGGGGTTCATCTCCACCAGTGGATGGGGCCTCAGTTTCCGGAGCTTCTCCAGCCATCGATACGATGAATGGAGGAAGAAGCGGCTCTTGGCGCTGGTAAGGAGCAGCGGATAATCGGGGTCTTCCGCTTCCGGCGGACCATTGTATTGCGGCACGGGAGCCAGCTTAAACTTCTCTGCAGTCCCGAGGGCGAGCTCCACCTTTCCAGAAGTAGTCCTGAACCCCTTTTTCTCATAGGATTTGAAACGGTCCGGCCCTTTTAGATATCCCTTCTCCACGAACTCGGCATACGTCAGGCCTGCCGGCTTGACGACGTCTTCCAGAAACATATGGTAATCATCATACCACAACTCGGGGGGACTTATGCGTTTGCCCAGCTCATTCATAATCTTCATATCCGGCCAGCAGTCCTCCGGCGGCTCCACGACCTTGGGTCTTGCCAGGATGTAGCCGTGGCCGATTCCCAGGTGGCCTATATCGTCAAACTCGAACTGGGTAGCTGCAGGAAGGACAATATCGGCAAGGGCCGCTGTGGGTGTCATGAAGATGTCCGCTACGGCGAGGAAGTCCAGTTTCATCAATGCCTCATAGGTCTGACGGCTGTCCGCATAAGTCAACAGGGGATTGCAGCACATGGCATAAAACCCCTTCACTGGGTAGGGAATCTCTTCCAGAACGGCCTTCCTAAAATAGGCAGGCGCAACTGTCATGAGGCGGGGGATGACGCGATGGTGCGCGCTGATCATATTCCTGTGCTTTTCCGGTATGAGGTCTGCCCGGACAAAGGGACCCAACCCCACTATAGCTGGGTCTTTTGCTTCTACATTGCCGCCAGGCACATCGAGATTGCCCGTGATAGCCATGAGGCAGATAAGGGCTCTCGTGGTATCGAAGGTAAAAATGTTATGCTCTATGGGATTCCCCCACTGAATGACTGCCGGCTTTGCCTTGGCATAGTATCGGGCGGCGTCTCTTATGAGTTCGGGTGCAACCCATGTGATTGTGGAAACCTTTTCGGGTGTGAATTCTTTTACATGTTCGGCCAGATCGGCAAAACCCACAGTCCATTCTTCTACAAAACCCTTCTCGTACAGGCCCTCGGAGATAATTACGTTCAGGAATCCCAGGGCCAGGGCATTATCTGTGCCAGGCCGTATCTGTAACCACATCCTCGCCTTTTTGACTGTGTCGATCCGGCGGGGATCAACTATGATCAACTCCATTCCATTTTTCACCTGTTCGATGAAGAGGCTGTTGATCTCGCCTTCTTCGTTTGTGGAGGTAATGTTGCTTCCCCACAAGACGGCGAGCTTGCTTGCATAATGAAAATCCGCGACGGGGTAAAAGCCGCAGGTGTGAATGCCCGTAATTTCGCGTGGGGCATGGCAGACGTCTTGAGAAGCGATCACATTTGGTGATCCGAAAATATTGGCCAGGCGAATAAGGACAAAATGTTCAAGGCCTTTGGGCATGCCTACGCCAAAGGCCACCGCCTTTGCACCGTATTTCCCCTTGATCTCAAGTAGATTCCCCGCCACTTCCCGCAAGGCCTCTTCCCAGGTTACCTCTTGCCATTTGCCTTCGCCACGCTTTCCGGCCCTCTTGTAGGGATGTCTGAGACGACTGGGATGTGTCAGTCGATCGGGCGATGCAGCGCCCTTCGGGCAGATATAACCCTTACTAAGGTAGCCCCCTGGATCCCCTTTCACCCTGACAATTTTATTATCTTTCACGCCGACCAGAAGGGTACAACCTCCATGGTCCATCCTGCCGCAATGTGTCCTGACCCAGCGAATGTCGTCTTCCATGTAACTATCACCTACTTGCGTTATGTTTGTGTATCTTTATCCTAATATTTGAACCTTACCACTGGAGAAATTCAGGTCAAAAATTCATCAAGGAAGGGATACTATGAGAACGATTGATTAATTCGTCAATTTCTCTAAAAGCTCAATTAATATATACTACTACCCTATCAGATGCAAGTCAAACTTCACGGCAAAGCCTTAATTTAAAACCTCTATTGTATAGTGATTTTGAAATTAGATAATTCTTAATATTATTTATAAATCTTTTAATATTGCCTTAACAATTCAGTTCAAATAAAGATGACATGTTTTTTTAGTTGACAAGCTTAGAATTGCTGATTGGAGGTACTTCAATATGCTGGAAATCGAATATATATACTGTCCCAACAGAGCCTGTAAAGATTACGGACTGAGGGGTAACGGTAATGTTGGTATACGCGGTAATTATGGCAAAAATAAAAACAGGAAGCTATTATATTGCAGAACCTGTGGAAAACGTTTTGCCGCATCGACATCAACAGCTTTTTATAGGATGCATTTATCCGAAGATATTATCAAACAGATCCTGCACCATGCGGCAGAAGGGGATGGAGTTCAATCGACTGCACGATCATTGAAGATCGATAAAGGCATTGTACACCGCGTATTTCTTCGTGCGGGCGAACATTGTGAGTCCGTATTGTCGAATCTCTTGCATTCATTGAAGATGACAGAAGCCGAGTTTGATGATTTATGGACATTTGTCAAAAAGAGAAAAATCCTGGAAAATAAAGGTTGGAGGGATGACCTGGAGAAGGTTAACCATACACCTGTCCTGCTCCATCAAGGAGATTAAGAGAATTTTTTACAAATGATAATTGCTTTGTTGCTCAGCAGCTTTACAGCACCCCGTGCGTTATTGCCCTTTGTTTGATTCCCCAGGGATGAATGAATTCCTTTCTTATATATTCCTGTCGGAGACTCCTAATAAGAAAATAATATGGGAAATGATCTCAGTCAATACCTTCGCCCCACATACTATATTGACAGTGAGGCATCGGAGGTTATAGCCTTTGCCAGAGCTGCTGCGGGCGGCGGAGAAACTACACTGGACAAGGCCATCGCTCTATTTTATGCCGTTCGGGACAAAATCAGGTATGACCCGTACCGTATCGATTTGGAGAAAAGAGCGTCCTTCAAGGCGAGCGTCATCATCAGAAGGGGCTATGGTTATTGCGTAGCCAAGGCAATAGTGCTTGCAGCCGTGGCTCGCGCCTCCGCTATTCCCAGCCGCCTCGGCTTTGCCGATGTACGTAACCATCTCTCCACGGAAAGGATGCGGCAGTTAATGAAGACGGACACCTTTATCTTCCACGGATATACAGAGCTCTTCATTGAGGACCGATGGGTTAAGGCCACACCAACCTTCAACCTATCCCTGTGTGAAAAGTTCGGTGTAAATCCTCTCAACTTCGACGGCAGAAATGACAGCCTCTTTCATCCATATGACAGGGAGGGAAAGAGGCATATGGAGTACATCAGGGATCACGGTCATTCTGACGACGTTCCCTATGAAAGGATAGTCGCTTACTTTCGGGAATGCTACCCTGCGTATTTTCAGAAACACGATTCTGCGAGACCTGACGATTTCGAAGAAGAGGCGAAGGCAGAAAAGAAATAATTTCCGGACAGGATACTGAAATGACCTCCCCCTGCATCTTCTCACCTTTTATCGGATCTGTCGGCCTGGAATTTTTATGATTGTAGTAAAGGATACGACCACTGCCTGTGCGCGTTGCGGAAAAATTCCTGCCGTCATCTTCTGTGACGGCTGCGGAACTCCTCTCTGTATAGATTGCCGTAAATTCGACCTTTGGGGCTATGGCTGCGGCCATGTTGATACAAAAGTATTCTGCCATATGTGCTTCGACGACATTAAGATAAATCCTTACGGCGGCAAGCTTGACGATGACCATGAATGAATAACTTAAGGATGAGATCATGAGCGACGAAATCAAAAAGAGAACCCAGGAAACTGCAAGTACCCTCTTCGGCAAGGGGATTAAGATGGATCCGCCTTATCTGCTGTGGAGGGAGTTTGACAAGGACCTTGCCAATGATTTTTCCCGTTTCATAACGGGCAACCTTTATTCCCGGACTGTTTTGACCCTGCCCGAGAGGCAGATGGCGGCTTGCGCCATGCTCGCGGCTCTGAGGGCGACGGGTGAACTCAAACTTCATGTGAATGCAGCCTTAAACGTGGGCTGTGACCCGAAGAAACTTACGGAGATTTTTTTCCAAGTTGCGACCTATTCCGGCATGCCTGCGGTTAATGAAGCCCTTGAGGTTTATCGCGATGTACTGAAAGAACGGGGAGAATGGCCGATTAAATAAGGGCCATTCGTGCATCTCGAAGAACAGGGACATACACATGGCCGAGAACGTCCCGGCGAAATCACTGATAAAGAGCAAAACGGAGACAGCCCTCTTGATTATCGATATGCAGGTGTATCAAGCGGGCGAGGGGGGGAACCTGCCGCGCTACTTCGGCCTGGTTAATGGTCCGGATGCAGAACAAGGCGCAGTATACCGGGGGAAGGAAGTAGTTTTGGTGATCGGTAATCTGCTTTCGGCATTCCGGAGGGCCGGGGTCTGTGTCGCTTTCACGGCTTTCGGTTCGTTCACGGAAGACGGGTCTGACCTCGTCCCCTATGTCCGCTTGTGGAACAGGAAATGCAGGGAAAAACTCGGGTTTCCTGCAATCGTCTCCGTAAGAGATCCCGGGTACGCGATCATGCCATCCCTCTCTCCGCTTCCTAGTGAGCCTGTTATAAGCAAGGCTGCCCAGGGGGCATTTAATTCCTCAATGATCGATCATGTCTTAAGACAAAAGGGAATCGATACAATAGTTGCAACGGGGATGTACACCAACCATTGTGTTATCTCAACCTGTATCGGTGCAGCAGATGCGGGCTATCGGGTGATCGTGCCGGAAGATGCAGTGGGATCATGGAGTGCAAACCTGCACGAGCAGGCGCTTGATGTCATGAGTTCATGGATTATAAGGACAACGAGTGACAGGATCATTACGGAATTAAATCTACTCCTTTAACATACAATAAAATCAGGTTTTTCCTTATGCCCTTTCAGGGTTTTCGCTATTGCATTTGCCAAATTGCATACTATAGTTATAACCAGTAAAATAGTTCATTGGGCTTTAGACCAACAGCGCGGCATAATATAATTTCGGCCGGGCAATAACTTACTGAAGGAGGAGGGGCATATGTACGGAGCAGCGGGAGAAGAGGCAAAACAGTTCGTGAAGAAGGCAATCGCATTTTACAAGAAGACGGGTAAGGCGGTTGCCCTGGCGGAGTTTACAAATCCTAAGGGACCCTTTGTGGAGGGCGAACAGTATGTTTTCGTGTTGAATCTCAAAGGGACGATGCTTGCACATGGAGTCAACGAAAAATATATAGGCATGGACTTCTGTGACGTTAAAGACTCCGATGGCAGAAGCTTTATAAGGGAGATCGTTGAGGTCGCAAACACAAAAGGCAGTGGTTTTGTGGACTACAAATGGTACAACCCGGTTACAAAAGAAGATCTGGTCAAGCACGTGTATTTTGAGAAGGTTGATGACGTAATCATCTGCAGCGGCGTCTACTCAGAAATGTGGCAGGATCTGTTGTAGTTCAGGGCGTTCCTCAAAAATAGTACAGAATCTAAAATCCATCGACAGACACTCAGCGAGCCGCCTCACCTTCCGGTGGGGTGGCTCTTTTTAAAGTAATTTTGCAGCGCGCGTAGCTCACACCCCGATGACAGTATATTGACTTGTCTTATATCCCGAATCCTCCCCTCCCTCATTGATCCCTTTAAAAATAAGCGCTGAGCACTTGCATATTACGCAAGGTATCTCGCTTCTTTTACAGAAGCACTGTATATGTCTGCATATGTCTGCAAGAAATACGCATAAGGAAGGGTCACCATGGACTTTACAGGTTTGACTGTGAACGATGGCTTGCCGGCAATGCACTGCGCAGGGGGAAAGTCAATGCAATCAACGAAAAAGTCGTAGACGAATTGACAGATTGCCTCCGGAACCTTTCTTATGATCCGGCAGTGAAACTGCACAGGCTTCCTGATTTACGGAATAGCCCGGGGATTGCGGACGGCGGAAAAAAGGCGGAATCTTTTGCAAAATGTGGTATGGATTATTATCAAAAATATGAATTCCTTTTCCTCTGGAGTGGGCTCACATTTCAACAGATGATTTCTTGAAGGAGAAGCGCTATGGAGTTCAGGACCATAAATGCCGACGTGCAGGGCAGAATCGGTACGGTATGCTTGAATCGCCCGGAAAGAAGGAATGCGATCTCTATTGAGATGCGCCGTGAGATCTCCGCATGCCTGAAAGATTGGCGGGCATCCGAGGCGGTGGGTGCCGTAATCTTGACCGGAAAGGGCGAGGCGTTTTGCGCCGGTTTCGATCTCGGTGAATTCAAACAACCGACTCTGTATAATGATATTTACGAAACGTCGGCAAGATATCATAGAGATATATGGTATTTTCCCAAGCCTACGATTGCCGCCGTGAACGGGCCGGCCCTGGCAGGCGGGTTTGATCTTGCAAAACTTTGCGACATCAGGATATGCTCAAAAACCGCCCTCTTCGGCCATCCGGAGATCAAATTTGGCATTCCTCCGCTCTTAACACCCCTCCGTTGGATTATAGGAGAAGGACTGGCCAGAGACATCTGTCTCACGGGCAGGAGGATCGACGCAGCGGAGGCTCATCGCACCGGTCTGGTCAGCGAGGTCATCGACGGCGATAAATTGCTGGAAAGAGCGAGCCAGATGGCCGCTGCCATTCTGGAGGCTCCCATGTCAGCTATTAGCTTTATCAAGACATATATGCTGGACCATGCGAATCGCGGCTTCGAGGAGGCTTTCTGCGTTGAACATGACAAGGCCTTTCAGGAATTCCTCCTGAAAAAGGCATCCGCAGCATTTCGGGAAAAGTAAAAGAGATTACCACCGGTAAAGGAGAAGTAAGACACAATCAACACGAATCAAGGAGGCGGAAATGGATTTAGGATTAAAGAATAAAGTGGCTCTGGTGGCCGGGGGAAGTACTGGACTGGGGCTGGCCGTAGCAAAGAGGCTGTCAAGAGAAGGCGCGCATGTTGCCATATGCGCCTTGGATGATCCCTATCTCCCTAAGGCGAAGGAGGAGATTATAAAAGAATCAGGTGGACAGGTCATTGCTATTGCCGCCGACGTGGCCGACGCCGAACAGGCAAGAAAGTTTGTCCGCAGCTCCATTGGTCATTATGGGACGCTGGATATTTTGGTCAACAATGCCGGGGGACCTCCATCGAAAGAGTTTTTCGATATCGATGACAAACTCTGGGAGCTTGGTTTCCACCTCAACCTCTTGTCTACGATTGTTATGACCCGTGAGGCTGTTCCGATTATGAAAGCCAAGCGCTGGGGGCGTATCGTGAACATGACCTCCATCTCCGTCAAGCAGCCAATCGACGGCCTCATTCTGTCCAATACAATTCGTGCAGGCGTCATCGGCTTTGCAAAGAGTCTGTCCAACGAGCTGGCGCGGTTTAACGTCACTGTGAACAATGTGTGTCCCGGCTATACCATGACGGACCGGGTTCGCAATGTCTCTGAGGCGGTCGCTGCCAGAGAGGGCACTATACCGGAGGCAATTGTCAAGAGGTGGGAGTCCGAGATTCCTATGGGGCGCCTGGGCACGCCGGAAGAATTCGCCGGCCTGGTCGCATTTTTAGCTTCAGAGATCGCCGGCTATATCACGGGCGCTGCCATTCAGATCGATGGCGGCTGGTATAAAGGAGTCATGTAGCCGTCGGGATAAAACCTGTTACTTGAATTTATGGGGACTGATCTTCTTTTCCATTTTGTCAAGAAAAGTCGACCATGCATGGGTTCTGAAGGCGGCAACTAACTTCTTGGGCTTTGTCGCACCGCATGACGGGCATTCCAGGATATCGGATCTTTCGTCCACTTTCATCAGCCTTTCATACACGGTCTTACATTGACAGCACTCAAACTCATAAATTGGCATATGAAAATTCCTTCACGGGGCAACGGTTGATATCAGGTTTTGCGACAACTGCGCCAATAGCTCATATCCCGTCCATCTAATCAGTTTATTAAAATCATTTGATGGAAACTCGTTTTTCCCACGAAGTAATATAGAAGAAAGACATTTGTAAGTCAAGTGGGTCTGTCAAGCCAAAGTAGAAATGTCCTGTTCTTGCCAAAATAGAAATGTCCTATTGGTTAATAGGCAGATGCTCCTTGATGGTGAGATGCATTCCAGGTTTTCCAGCTCCTTTTCCATGGATGATCTTTCGAAGGTTTTTGT
>DASRZZ010000027.1:0-7484 GCA_035685925.1 Syntrophales bacterium
AGAAGGCGATCTGAGGCCGCAGCTTCTGGACAGATTCGGACTGTGCGTTCGTGTCATATCGATTCCGGAGAAGGTGTCGAGAATGGAGATATTAAGGAGGAAGGCCGCCTTCGATTCGCAACCGGCCGTTTTTGGGGCTCAATGGGATCAAGAACAAAAAACCCTCGCTGAGAGGATCATTACGGCGAAGAAGGGACTGAATGCTATTAATCTCCCGGATGAAGTGTTGGAGAAGATTGTGAGCATCACATCCCCTTTAAATCTTGATGGTCACAGGGCCGACATTGTGATCATGAAATCTGCAAGGGCCCTTACGGCATTCAGGAATAAAAATATGATTGAAACGTCTGATATAAAGGACGCGGCGCAGCTTTCGTTAAGTCACAGGATGAAGAGGCTTCCTTTCGAGGAAATCGGAAGAGATAGCGAAAAGCTCTTGGCAGCGCTTGCGGAGATTAAGACATGACCTTTAATGATTTCGTCGGACATGAAGACGCGAAGCTTGCATTGATACTGAACGCCATCGATCACCATTGTGGCGGCGTACTTCTCTTCGGTGAAAAGGGCTGCGGCAAGTCCACCCTCTCCAGGCTTTTTAAAAACCTCCTTCCCGGAGAGACATTATTTGTGAATCTTCCTTTAAATGCCACGGAAGACGCCCTTCTGGGCGGTATCGACGTAGAGGAGAGCTTGAAAAAAGGGAGTAAGGTGTTCCAGTGTGGTATCCTCAGACGCGCGCAAGGAGGCGTTCTATATATAGACGACGTAAACCTTCTTTCCCCGGAAATAATGGCTCTTGTCCTGAGAGGACAGGGCGGGAGAGAAATTCCCCAGGCGAGGGAGGGTGCCGAGTTGAATATTATGTCGGATTTTATTCTCCTTGCAAGCATGAATCCGGAAGAAGGTTATCTGTCATCTCATTTACTCGACCGTTTCGGGATGTGTGTTGTATGGGAATCTCTGAAAGACACGGTGCAAAAGATAGAGGTGATGAAAAGGGCAATGTTGTATAGAAGAGATAAAGATACAGGTTCTGATAAGAAGCTCAGAGAAAAAATTTATGCCTCCCGTCTTGCCCTCAAAAATATCATCGTGCCGGCAGAAATCAAAGATTATATTACACAAGCCTGCCTCGAAAACCGTATCTCCGGCCACAGGGGCGATATTTTTCTTTTCTATGCATCCCGCGCATATGCAGCATTCTGTAATGAACAAGAGGTGACAAAAGAACATGTGGACGTGGTATTGCCCCTCGTCCTCATACACAGGAAAAGGCTCCTTCAACAAATGCAGGAAGAGAAAACTGAAAATCACCACAATCATGAAAAGCCACCGGAACAAAAAGAGGCGCAGGAAAATAATCAACAGCCCTCCCCTGAACCTGTGGAGAATAATAAAGATGCGCACCATGATGACGGCATTGCCAGCCCAGGTGACTTAAATGAAAGGACCCGTGAAACCAGTCAGGCGGAAGAAATCCTTGCTCCTGGGCAGGCTTTTAAAGTGAAGCGCCTGACCTTCAGGAAGGACAGGATGAACCGTTACATATCCGGACGGAGGACAAAAACAGGATCGAAAGGCAAGTCCGGCAGATATATAAAAAGCATCCTGAAGGCAAACGATGATATTGCCATTGACGCTACCATCAGGGCCGCCTCTCCTTATCAGATAGCAAGGGGGAGAAAAGAGAGGCTTCTGATTCGTGACTCGGATATTAGATTCAAACAGAGGGAAAAAAAGATGGGCCATCTTGTCATCCTTGTTGTTGATGGATCGGGCTCCATGGGCGCCCAGAGGAGGATGGTGGAGACCAAGGGAACCGTGCAATCCTTGCTTATCGACTGCTATCAAAAAAGGGACATGGTCTCCATGATTGTCTTCAGGAAAGACAGGGCTGAGGTTGTACTGCCTCCTACATCGAGTGTGGAAACAGCATCGAGGAGATTAAGGGAAATACCTGTGGGCGGCAAGACGCCTTTAACGGCAGGGCTTGTGGAAACCTACAGGTTGATCAAACGTGTAACAGTCAAGTCACCGGAAACACGATTTCTCGTAGTCCTCGTTACCGACGGCCGGGCGAATCAAAGCATTTCCGGGGCGCCCGTAGGTGAAGAAATTGAAAAGATAACACAGACTCTCAGCGAATCGCGGTTTACGGATTATATCGTCATCGATACGGAGGACAAGGGGAAGTTCATAAAAACCGATCTTGCACTGCACATAGCGTCAAAGCTGGGCGCGGATTATTACACCATAGATGACTTAAAGGCTGACTATCTTACAGAAATCGTTCAACTCAAGAAAACCGAACTATCTTGAGCTACGATGAATCCCTTCTGTAAAACTTTCAATCTATCTTAAAATTCTCAATATGTGTATTTTGGATGGGCTGGTTCGGATAATCAGAGGAAAATATGTCATGAAAGCGTCACACAAATCTCTCGTCATGATGAAGGATTGTTTCCTCATAATGTTTTAACTATTTATTTTTCCCGTACTGCCGCCTTACAGGCCTTTAATCTGTCGGATCGGGATAACCCTTCGCTGTGACAAGGGTATTGTAATTCAGGGTACTATCTATTTATGTAAAATGCTAATCAACAGTACCAACGGTTATCGTTGATTCTCAATGGTCAAGCCAGATGCACCTTTGTAGATACCGTTCTTGTCAAGCGGAAGCTGGCTTATAATTTGGATCATACTTCTTCCCAGATTTCAGGACCCCAAAGATGACGTGAACCAGTTTTCTCATAATCGCACAGACGATAACTTTCCCGTTTTTACCTTTATCTTTTAGCCGATTATAGAAAGCGATCATTACAGGATTGCACTGAATCGAAACCAATGCCGGCATATACAGGGCCTTCCTGAGCCTTGCATTACCGATTTTGCCTAATCTGGGCTTGCCTTTGATAGATGATCCTGAGAGTGTTTCCTTAGGCGCGAGCCCGATGAAGGCCACCATTTGACGAACATGGCTGAATTTATCCAGGTCGTCTAATTCTGCCAGGATGTGAGGGATGGTTGCCTTACCGATGCCGGGAATGGAATCCAGCAACTCCTTCCTCTGTTTGAGATGTGGATTCTGTCCTATCAGATCGGCAATCTGTCGCCTGATCTTCTCTATTTCCTGATCCAGATAAGCTATATGTTCTTTGATCAAAGAAATGACAGATTCATGTGCAGTGCTGAGCCGATTTTTCTCCTGGCTTCGCATGTCGATCAGGCTGTCAACACGTCTGACCAAGGCCTTCAGGAATCTGATCTCCGGCGGGGGCGGAATCCATGCTCCTGGTTTCATAGCCAGACAGAACCGGGCAATGACTCCCGCATCAATCTTATCCGTTTTGGTGCGAATCAGTTCACTCTGGGCAAACCCCTTGATACGGGCCGGATTGACAATGCTTACAACATGGCCGGCCTCATGAAGATAGATCGCCAAATCCTCGCCATAGTTGCCAGTCGCCTCCAGGCAGGCATGGACCTTCTTAATCCCCTGTTTCTCAAGCCAAAGCGTCAGTGCCTCAAAACCTTCCGCTGAGTTCTTGCAGGTCTTATGTTTTGTCTTCCCATCCACAAGAAGTGCGGCATCAAACTTCTGTTTCGAGACGTTTATCCCTAGAACCGATACAGACATAATAAAACACTCCTCTTAAATTATTAATTCGGCCTCAGTAAAATAGCTTCGTTCGAATCAACCTTGCAAGTGCAAACTCATTCCCATTGGGGAAGGTTTATGATACCGTACGAGTTATTGAACAAAGCAGTGGGAAGAGGATCTACTCTACAAACCATGCTCATGGGCATTAGGTGTACATACAGATTCTCTCTTCCCATTTACCAGGCTTCCCCCCATAGTCTATAACATTCATTAAGCCATAAGAACACAAGGTGGAGTCAACAGTTAACGCAAATCAACTATTGACCAGTCCTGCATACACAGTACTGGTTGAAAGACGCTACGCAAAGCCATTTTCTCAAGATCACGATTACAATAATCTATGGTTAAACGGCAGATAAGACTTATGGCATGGTTTGCAGATGAATCAGAGTAAAAGCATTCCTAACTGTTATCAAAGTCGGCTTTTAATGGCGAGTATTGACAATTGCCCGCGCTTCTGGAAGGTCTC
Source organism: Syntrophales bacterium (assembly GCA_035685925.1). Taxonomy (GTDB): domain Bacteria; phylum Desulfobacterota; class Syntrophia; order Syntrophales; family UBA2185; genus Fen-1135. The sequence continues at coordinate 4,131 of DASRZZ010000027.1, forward strand.
AGTGATGAGGATATCTTTATAACTCTCTTTTTTGCAGCAAACCATGTTGCTTACTTTGTGCTCATAAGTAACATCTTACAACGAAATAGCCAGAGATCTTGCCTCACCTGATAAAGTTCAATGGACCTATAAAATTTTTTCTTGACAGAGAAATTGTAACCATATATATGGTTACAAAAAATATTGGAGCTTATATGGCACAAAGAAACTCGCACCCCAAGTACGGTCGGTTCAGGTTTGACGCGGGCAGTCTTTCCCTTAACTTTGTGGCGACCATGCGACACCGCGGCTCGCCGCCACGGGAACTGTTAACGGGCCCTGAGGCTTTTGCGGAATGGCTTCAGATCGTCGGCCTGACTCCATTGCCGCCAGCAATCGCTTACAGAGATTATGAAGATGCTATTCTCCTGAGGGAAGCGATCCACGACACAGTGCGTTCGCTCATTATGAATAAGAAACCGAACGCCGAAGATGTGGACCTCATAAATCGGACCGCGCGCTTTTCGATAGCGATCCCTCAACTTCATGCCGGGGCCGCAATGATTAAATGGGAGACGGCGAATCCGGTAAGAGCCGCTCTGGCCGTCATTGCGAGGGATGCAATCACCCTGATTGCGGATACGGACCGGGGTCGTTTGAAGAAGTGCGACAGCCGCAGTTGCCAGATGCTGTTCGTAGATTCGTCCCCGGGAAATCGCCGCCGCTGGTGTGCGATGTCGATATGCGGCAACCGGCAGAAAGTGGCGATGCACCGCCAAAATAAGATCTCTGACCATGGTTCTACCATGCATTGAGACCATGAGAAAATAAAAAGTGAAAAGGACTGATGATGGAATCACAACAGGTTAAGCAAAAACAAAATTGGTTGATCAAGCTGGTGGGGAACAGGTATCTGGCTTTCATATTACGCCTGCTCCTCGGAGGCGTATTTCTTGTTTCATCGCTCGGCAAGATGGTCGATATCGAGAGATACTCTGTTGACGCCGTTTACACCTTCGGTATCCTCCCCATGGCACTGGCACGGCCATTCGGGCTGGTAATGCCCTTTATTGAACTTGCCGTTGCATTAGGACTACTCTTTGGTGTCCTCACACGGCTTTCTGCCCTGGGTAGTGGCTTAATGAGCATCGCCTTTTTTATCGCGAAGGCCGTTGTTCTTGCTGAAGGCCGGGAAATCGATTGCGGGTGCTTCGGAGCGGTGGTGGAGACTCTGGCGTCCGTGACGATTTACATGGACATCCCCATGCTCATCTTTTCACTCATTGTGATACTGGCGCCCTTCGGTTCCCGTAACTGGCTGGGGATCGGCAACCGTATTCCAGAGGAGTGGAAAAAGAAACTGCGCCTCGTCTGGTAAGATGGAGACGCCCTTAAAGAAGAAAGGTGGTGATCGGTGGCAAGAGAAAAAATGTCCGCAAATTGTTTTTTAAGAAACAAATCACGATGGAGGAAATGATGAAAAATAAAAATAGGATTATTTTGATATCAGCATTGCTGATATTGGCCATTCCCCTGGCTGCATTTGCTGCCAAAGAGGTAGTCCAGGAATGGCAGCTCGTTAATCCAGAAGGTGTCGTCAATATCGCACCCATGAAGCTCGCACCTCATCCGACGACGCTTGACGGAAAGACCGTAGTTCTGCAGTGGAACGGAAAAACGAACGGTAATAACTTTTTGAACCCCGTGGCAGAGATGCTTACGAAGCAGTTCAAAGACATCAAGATCATCAGAGCCTGGGAACTAGCCCCGGAACTAAAAACCATCAGCCAGAATCCGACAAAGAGCAAACAGATTGCGGATAAGATCGCCTCGTGGAAGCCCGATCTGGTAATCGCTTCGCAGGCGGATTGAGGGTCGTGCACCGGATGGCTGGTGGTCGACCAGCTCAATTTAGAGAAGATGGGCATTCCCACAGTTACTATTGCCTCGAGTGAACTTGTCAGTGTTGCCAGGAGTACGGCATTCAGCATGGGTGTAGCTGACATGCCTTTTGTAGTTGTCCCTCATCCGATGGGCGGCATCCCGAAGGATGAGATTACCCAAAAAGCGAAAGATGCGTATCCTTTAATTGTAAAAACAGCTATCGACTGGAAGCCTACGGCGACAATGCCGGCTCCCAAACCGACGTATCCTGCGGCGACATTTAAATTTAAGGGCACGAATGCCGCAGTGAATGAACTATTCATGGAAAAAGGATGGTCGTTGGGTCTTCCGATCGTTCCGCCCACTCCCGAAAAAGTGGCGGCAATGTTAAAGGGCACGACCAGGAAGCCGGGTGAAGTTGTCGGCCAATTAAAACCTAGGATGTCATCCCTCACCGTTGAATTGGTAGCGGTTGCAGGCGTCATGGCAGGCTGCAAGCCTGAACACATGCCTGTTCTTGTCGCAATTGCCGAGGCAATGGTGGACCCGAAGGCCAACTGGGGAGGTGTCGCAACAGCGACGGGATCGGTCGGGGCCTTGGTCATTGTTAATGGGCCTATCGTTAAAGAAATCGGTATTGCGTCGGGACAGGGTGCCGCCACCAGAGGTTACCAGACCAACGCATCTATCGGTTATGCAGTCAACCTGCTGGCAATGGTCCCCGGAGGATCCAAGCCCCCGCAACAGAAAAAGACTACTCTCGGGTCTCCCATGGATTTTGTCGCCTGGATCTTCGGCGAGAATGAGGCGAAACTTCCGAAAGGGTGGACGACCTATGCCGAAGACAGGGGATTCAAGAGGACGGACAGTGTTGTTACCATAATGGGCATCTGGCCAGGCATCAATGTAGTCGATTTGTGGAGCACGACGCCTGAAGAACACAGCACCTGGTTCAGTCGTTCCGTTTCACCGCTGAACAGCGTCGGCGGTCCGTGTTTCTCAGGGCAGTTGCTGCAGCCGCATATCATCGGTCTGGGGCCTGAGCATCTGGATATGTACGTGAAAGCGGGTTTCACTAAAGATCAAATCGCCAAAATGATCTGGGAAAAGGCCCGCATACCGTTCTCATCGTGGGCTAAAGGGTGCCCCGAACAGCAGCCGTTCAGACAGAAGTTTGGGGAAGTAACACCTGACACCCTTGTTCCTATTACGCTGAAGCCTGAGTATCTGCAGATCGTGATTGCCGGAGGAGCGGGACAACATTCTCACTTCTTTGCGCCGTTCCTAAACGCAAGTCCGGTCAGCAAACTCATAAAGAAGTAGTGGATATTGACAGTAATAAAAGGAGCGGGCAGAAACCTTTGTTTTCTGCCCGCCCATTGCTGGGACTGCTGAAGTAATCAATAGTGCAATGGTCACTAACGAGGTGAATGTGAAACATTTGAAACACGCGATCATTACTGCAGGCTTGTTGGCGATCGCCATGCTTTG
>DASRZZ010000028.1:0-5607 GCA_035685925.1 Syntrophales bacterium
TGATCATTTCCGCCCGTTTGAAGCACACAGCCATAATTCTTAAACAGATACCAGAAGTCATACGCCTGGAGCAGCATATAGTTAAATTCAATAAAATTGAGGCCCGTCTCCAGCCGCATCCTGTAGCTCTCCGCTGCCAGCATCCTATTCACGCTGAAGTGTCTCCCTATATCTCTAAGAAACTCGATATATTTGAGCCTAGTCAGCCATTCTGCATTATTCAATAATATGGCCTTGCCTTTCCCAAAATCCATGTATCTTGATAGCTGCTTCTGCAAGCAAGTTGCATTGCAATCTATTTCTTCCCTCGTGAGAATCTGGCGCATTTCAGACTTTCCGCTCGGGTCCCCTATCAGACCCGTCCCCCCGCCTATCAGGATGATCGGGCGATGCCTGCATCCTTGCATATGCATTAAAGCCATTATCGGCACGAGGCTTCCTACGTGCAGACTTGTTGCAGTTGGATCAAAGCCGATATAACAGGTAATGCGTTCATTCTGCAGCAGTCGGCGCAGCTCGGCCTCATCCGTCACCTGTTCCACAAATCCCCGTTCGGTAAAGACGTCATAAACATTTTTCAATTTCTGCTCTCCACTGTCTTTTGTCAATGACTCTTCTGTCTCCGCGGATTATCATCCCCGCACGTCGCTGTTCAACACAGCGTGCCGCCAGGGAATATTCGTCCCAGTAGTCTTCTCAATCCCTCAGATTTACCGTCAGCCTGTCAATCCCTGCAGCTCTACCGCTTTTACCATCAATATCGACAACAACGCCCTGAAGCCGAACGTCATCCTTTGCTACTTCAAACCTGTTTGGTATTTGCATTAAGAATCTCTCCAACACAGCATCCTTCCTTATGCCGATTACAGAATTGAAGGGGCCAGTCATCCCGACGTCAGTTATATAGGCAGTGCCGCCGGGAAGTATGTTTTCATCGGCTGTCTGCACATGAGTATGCGTTCCAATAACAGCACTGACACGGCCATCAAGGAACCAACCCATAGCTTCTTTCTCCGAGGTCGCCTCTGCATGCATATCAACAATAATTATCTTCGCATATTTTTTCATCTTTTCGATTTCTCTTTCAACCGCTCTGAAAGGGCAATCGATAGGTTTCATAAAAACCCGTCCCATCAGGTTAATCACTCCACAGGATGTTCCCGATGAATCAGGTCTTATAACGCTCCCCCTCCCTAGCGTACCCGCGGGATAGTTGGCCGGCCTGAGAAGTGTTTCGTAGTCTCCAACGAATTCACTAATCTCTCTCTTGTCCCAGATATGATTCCCCGAGGTTAATACGTTGATGTGATAGCTGTAGAGCTCCTCCACCACGTCTCTGGTCACACCAAACCCAGCAGCCGCATTCTCACAATTCGCAATGACGAAATCAATCTTGTACTGAAAAATGATTTCAGACAGGAGCTCACGAACCGCTCGTCTTCCAGGTTTTCCGACTATATCTCCAATGAACAGTATCTTCATCTGCAATGTCTATCTTGCGTAATCTGACACCCGCGTTTCCCTGATGACAGTTACTTTTATTTGACCTGGATAAGTCAAATCAGCTTCAATCTTCTTTATAATATCCTTGCAGAGCATAACAGCATCATCATCTGAAATCTTTTCATTTTCAACGAGTATGCGTATCTCTCTCCCCGCCTGTATTGCATAGCATTTGCCAACGCCGCTAAAAGAATTTGCTATGCCCTCAAGTTCTTCCAGACGTTTCACATAGGTTTCCAGCATCTCCCTGCGGGCGCCCGGCCTCGCCGCAGACAGGCTGTCAGCCGCCTGAATGAGCACACCGAGAAGCGTATTGGTTCGACCGTCATCATGATGCGTCGCAATGGCCTGAACAATCCTGGGAGATTCACCAAACCGCTTTGCGTAGTCGGCACCAATTGCTGCATGCGTACCTTCGATCTTATGGTCGACCGCTTTTCCTATGTCGTGAAGCAACCCTGCCCTCTTGGCTTCTTTAACGTTCATCTTCAACTCCGCGGCCATTATACCTGTCAGGTAGGCAACTTCGACGGAATGCTGAAGAACATTCTGGGAAAAACTGGTCCTGAACTTGAGGCTTCCTAAGAGATTCGTGATCTCAGGATGGAGATCATGTACACCTACATCAAAAGACGTGCGTTCGCCCGTCTCATGAATAATCGTATCAACCTCCGTCTTAACCTTCTTCACTATATCTTCAATGCGGCCGGGATGGATTCTGCCGTCTGTTATCAATCTCTCCAGGGACATCCTCGCCACTTCCCGTCTGATCGGGTCAAAACTTGAAAGGACAACGGCTTCAGGCGTATCGTCAACGATTAAGTCTATACCGGTGGCTGCTTCAATAGCCCTAATATTTCTGCCTTCCCTTCCGATAATTCTACCTTTCATTTCGTCGTTGGGAAGATTGACCACGGACACAGTGTTCTCGGCAACGAATTCACTGGCATATCTTTGCACGGCATACGTAATTATTTCCCGTGCATTCTTGTCAGCGGCTCGTTTTGACTCTTCCTCTATCTTCCTTATATTAGCCGCTGCCTCCCGTTTTGCCTGAGCTTCCATTGACTGCATGAGAAGACTTTTTGCTTCCTCCGAGGAAATGCCTGCAATCCTCTCCAGCCTTTCTTTCTCCTCCTCAAGCACACGGTTTAGCCTGTCGTGCTTTTCATTAAGCTGCGATTCTCTGTTTATCAGGCCTTTCTCCTTGTTTTCAATATTAGCCTCCTTCTGAGACAGCGAGTCCATCCTTCTATCTATATTTTCTTCTTTAGATCGCAGCCTTCGTTCAAAATTATCAAGTTCAAGTTTCCTCTCCTTTGAATCTTTTTCAAACTCAGTTTTCATTTTGAGAAGACCCTCTTTAGCCTGAAGCAAGGCCTCCTTCTTGATCGTTTCTGCTTCCTTCTTTGCCTCATCTATAATTCTGGCCGAGAGGTTTTCCGATGACTCAAGTTTTTTATCTGAAACCCTTTGTCTTAATGCATATCCCAATAGGACACCAAGGGCTATAGAGCCAACTGCTACAAATGCGATTAAAGTGTTATATATCAAATCCTCTTCACCTCCCTAATCCGAGATATAGAACAGTTTATCCAAGGACCATCTCGTGGATAAAATGCTCGTTGGACGAGACTTCCCGACTCACTCCATAGGTTCTATGACATTTGACAGGACCTTTTCTCCACAGCTTCGTCGTGATGAATGATGAGTCTTAACGAATTAAATAAACCGGGATAAAACGGGAGGAACAACTGAACCGGAGGCCAGGGGGATAGATCTTGATGAAAGCCCTAGATTATAAAATAAAACCCCCGCCTGTGCCGTGTTAAACACCTTTTTGAACCTTCCGATCAGGTGGGCGCCCTATTGTTGCTTCGGGCTCTCCATACCCGTTTCTACGGGATGATGGCAGACATGCACACCGCTAACAAGGAAAGGCCCCCGATTTCAAGATGTTGGCTCAAAAAATGAATGTTAATCACGCGCACTGCAGGGGATAATGTCATTTTACTTCACTTTATCTCGTCAATAAGATCAATCAGTATCTCAGATCTACTCTCTAATTGATTACAAATATCTTCTTTCAGTCCCTTAAATTTAATATACTCGTCTGCGATATTCAAAGCAGCCAGTATTGCTACATTTAAGGTGTTCTTGTTAGCGGATGTACTTCCTGCTTCCGTTATCTTGTCATTAACATAATTGACAACACTTGCCACATGTTCATCCCCCGAATCAGATAAAACTGACAACTCCTGCCCCAGTATATTTATATTAAAACTTTTGTCCAAATACATGACCTCAATATTCAATAATGTACATTGATATCCTGAAGCAAATCAAGTAGTGAGTCCACCTTTGCGCGTATCGAATTCCTTTCCTCGTTTAATCCCCTTATTTTGTTGTTCGTCCCTTCCAACTCCAACTCTTTGCTCTTGAGAAGCTCTTCTAACTCATGGCTCTTTTTTCTCAGTAGAGCATGTTCTTCGATAAGATTCTTAATCTTGCTTTCTAATTCCTGAAATTTAACTAATTCCCCACGCGTCACATCATTCATATGGTTCTTAATCACATTCCCTACGGTCAAACACGTTGAAAACACATGGCTGATCGTAAGACGAGAGATTCTTGCTTACTAATGAACCTCACGGTAAGCTTTGTCTAAAGAATTTCGGGCGAATTATGCCAATTTGACCCATAAATGTCAAGCGCTTATTTTACAGTTGAGGATCTGAGGGGGATTGTTGAACAGCATCGAAAAACCTGTGAACTGTGTCTAATACGGCATCCTTATCCTGCATCCCGCCCACGATCTCTCTGAACAACGAGCCACCTCTCATACCCCTCGCATACCACAGGAGGTGTTTTCTGAAATGTTTGAGACCGTGACTTTCCCCCAGGTAATTGATTTCCATTTCCATATGACATCTTATGACTCTTTCCCGCTCGAATGAGGAGGGAGGCGGCATGTTTTCTCGCTTGTCAAGATGTCTTACAATATCGCTAAATATCCAGGGATTACCGAGTGCTGCTCTTCCTATCATTATGCCGTCACAACCGGTGACACTTATCATCCGTCGAGCGTCTTCCGGGTTTCTTATGTCGCCGCTTCCTATTACAGGGATATGCAATTTCTTTTTTACTTCTTGAATAACGCTCCAATCTGCTGCACCACTGTACCCCTGATCTGCCGCACGAGGATGAAGTATCACTGCATCCACTCCGCAATCTTCGGCTATGCTGGCGATATCATACACACTTATTTCACCGCTACGCCAGCCCGAGCGAAGTTTTACAGTCACCGGTAATGATGTTGATTTCCGAATCGCCCGCAGGACATGACGCACCCGATCAGGTTCTTTTAACATGGCGGCTCCGGCGCCCGTCTTCACGACCTTCCTTACAGGGCAGCCCATGTTTATATCTAATAGATCGGCCCCGAAATCGGATACCATTCGTGCCGCTTCGGAAAGAACGCTCGGATCGGATCCAAATATCTGGACGCCTAACGGCTTGTCGTCAGGTGAGGATGTAAGATATCGGTAGCTCTTGTTAGTCTTCCTTACAAGGCCATTGGCGCTGATCATTTCCGTAAACGCTAATCCGCACCCGAACCCTCTGGCGATCGTCCGGAAAGGCAGATTCGTAATGCCCGCCATGGGCGCCAAGAAAACTCTGTTCTTCAGGGTAAGATTTCCTATCTTCATCGGCATTCAGTCATGAGTCGGGATGCTATTTCGAGGTCATCGGGCGTGTTTATACCCATCACCTCAAAGGAATTCGCATTTATAAACGATCTGGTCTTGAGCCCCTTTCGGCTCGCCATACCGACTATATCCGTGAGATAATACTCCCTCTGGACGTTCTCATTTCCTATACTCGCGACTGCGTCGAAGAGGAAGCTGCTCTCGACACAGTATATGCCTGTATTTATCTCTTTTACATACTTCTCTGCAGAAGACGCGTCCCTTTCCTCCACGATACGCGATATCGCCGCCCCACCCCTTTCCTTGATCACCCGTCCATAGCCTGAAGGATCGGCCAAGATCGTTGTCATAACCGTCACAACAGATTGTTCCAGAATATGGACCTCCAGAAGGG
>DASRZZ010000029.1:0-25063 GCA_035685925.1 Syntrophales bacterium
GCCGGAAGCCATATTCATCTGAGATTTATGCAGTCTTCTTTCCACAAGCAATCCTCTATACAGACATCCTTCGTGCGAAAACAGGGTGAATAGCCTTCCCCGACCGGATATCACGGATCATTTCCATCTTCGACCGGTAGAGCATTGTATCAATATTGCAAGCCTTTGTTAATCCTCTCCACGAAGGATCACTCGCTGTAACGCTCCATCCGGTAAGCCAATTTATTACAATAACGCTAATATGATTTCCAGTATGAAGCAATGAGGATTAAATAGAAGAATAATAGTAGGTATAAGCTACCTAAGGGTTTGGGAAGCATAGGCAAGCAGCCAGGAGAACAGGAGGTTAAAAATTTGTTTTATTTGACGGTTTCAGTACGAGTTCCTGCTTTTTCAGAAACACTTCTGTGTCCGGTGGCACCGAGTCAGTAATCCAGACGTTTCCGCCGATCACTGAACGGGCTCCGATGACGGTCTTCCCGCCGAGTACGGTGGCATTTGCGTAGATGATAGCCTCATTCTCAATGGTTGGATGGCGCTTCTTGTTTCGAAGACTTTCCAGTTCTTCTCGGCCCAGTGACAGGGCGCCTAGGGTTACGCCCTGGTAGACTCTGACACGCTTGCCGATGGTCGTCGTTTCTCCGATTACCACTCCGGTACCATGGTCAATGAAAAAACTTTCTCCGATATCGGCTCCGGGGTGGATATCTATCCCCGTTCTGCTATGCGCGTATTCCGTCATGATGCGCGGGATAAGGGGAATGTCGTTGAGGTGCAACTGATGTGCGATGCGGTACACTGTGATGGCGAAAAGCCCCGGGTAACTGAAGATGATTTCATCGAAGCTCTTGGCGGCGGGATCTCCTTCATAGGCCGCCGTAATGTCGGTTGCAAGCAAGATACGCAATTGTGGCATACCGCGCAGAAAGCCGATAGCAGCCTGCTGGCCACGCTCTTCGCAATGCGTGCAGGGCTGATTGTGCCGAATGCAGTCATGCCGTATGGCGAGCATAATCTGTTCGGAAAGGGCTTCAAATAGGGCTGTCAACTCCTGACCGAAATAGTATCCCACATTGACCTGATCCACACGGGTACGGATAAAATAACCGGGATAGAGAATACGGCACGCCATGTCTACAGTGTCGATAATGGCCTCCCGCGATGGTATGGGTTCCGGGCCGACATGGTCAAAGCAATCGTGCCGAGCACATGACATCGCGAGCTCCTCAACAATGGCCGGTATTTCGTCGCGAAGTGTCCGGGTAATCGCAAGATCCGCTTTGCACTGATCCATTTTAGCCTTATCATCATCCATGGTGACGTTTCCTCCTTTACTGGACGGAGCATACTTGGTCGCCTACATTCCAGTACGGCGACATGCTGCGCAACCTTTCAATTATGGAAGGCAGCTTTTCTATAACGAACTCTATTTCTTCTTCCGTATTATAGATTGAGAGACTGAACCTGATGGACCCATGGGCCATGGTGAAAGGAACACCCATGGCGCGAAGCACATGGGACGGCTGCAATGATCCTGATGTGCAGGCGGAACCTGACGATGCGCATATTCCATAATCGTCCATAAGGAGAAGGATGGCCTCCCCCTCGACGAACTCAAAGCTGATGTTTGTCGTGTTGGGTAGCCTATTGAGCCTGGTCCCATTCACCCTGCTATTGGGAATGCGGGAGAGAATCTCTGTCTCCAGTTTGTCCCGGAGGTGCAAGACCGTCCTGTTCTCTGTATCCATATTGCGGGCCGCCAATTCGCAAGCCTTCCCCAGTCCGATGATGCTGGGAGTGTTTTCCGTGCCGCCCCGGCGCCCCTTTTCCTGATGTCCGCCTATGAGGAAAGGAGAGAATTTCGTTCCTTTGCGGACGTAAAGGATTCCAATGCCCTTTGGTGCATGGAGCTTGTGACCGGATATGGAGAGCATATCAATGGCATTCGCCCTCATGTTTATGGGAATCTTCCCTACCGCCTGGACGGCATCTGTATGAAACAGGATACCTTTCTCCGATGCAAGCTCTGCGGCCCTTTCCACAGGAAAGAGGGCCCCTGTTTCGTTGTTTGCCCACATGAGGCTGACGACGGCTGTATCCGGCGTGAGAGCCCTTTCATACTGGGTCATGTCCAGGATGCCGTCCTTGTCAACGGGGAGTTCTGTAATCCGACAGCCCTGTCTTGACAGATGGGCACATAGAGATTTGACCGCCGGATGCTCAACCCGGCTTGTCAAGATATGGCGTCTGTCCGGATGAGCCGCCAGGGCTGACCGTACGGCTGCATTGTCGCTTTCCGTACCGCAGCTCGTGAAGATGATCTCCTCAGGTTGCGCGCCTATCAAGGCCGCCGCTTGTTCGCGAGCCTCACCTATTTTTCTCCCTACCTGACCTCCGAAGGTATGCATACTCGACGGGTTTCCATATAGGTCGCGGAAATAGGGCAGCATGGCATGGAGAACCTCTTCTGCGACCTGCGTTGTAGCATTGTTGTCGAGATAAATTGTTTTCATTGGGTCACCTCTTCAATCACGAGCTCCGGCGATACCAGATCCCGGAGCTTCAATTCGACGAAATGTTTAAGTGTGATATCGGCGGCCTTGCAGGTTGCACAGGTTCCTCTAGTGGCAACGAGGACGCGATTGCCGATGACATCGACAAGTTCGATGTCGCCGCCGTCCTTCTTCAGTGATGGCCTGATTTCGCGATCGATAGTTTCTTCTATCATCCTGATCTTCTGTATGTTTGAGAGTTTTGGTCTTGCTAGGGGTGCGGCTTCGGCCCGTACCCTATCGATAATCTGTCTGATGGCGTCATGGCAGCCTCCGCAGCCTCCCCCGGCTTTGGTGTAGTTGGTTACCTCTTCGACGGTGGAGAGATTGTTTTCTCTTATGGCTTGCTCGATTTCGCGTTCCGTTACTCCGAAGCACTCGCATATAATTCGCGCCGCCGGTTCCGTGGGAGGGCCGCCCCTATAATTTTCAACGGCCTTCTCCAGGGCCTGCTTCCCCATGACAGAGCAGTGCATTTTTTCCTCGGGCAGGCCTCCGAGATAGGCTGCAATGTCTTGGTTTGTTACCTTCATGGCTTCTTCGAGGGTCATCCCCTTGATCATCTCCGTCAATGCGGATGATGTTGCGATGGCGCTGGCGCAGCCGAAGGTCTTGAACTTCACGTCCTTAATCCGCTTGTTTTTATCTAATTTGAAGGAAAGTTTAAGGGCGTCACCGCAGGCGATGGAGCCTACTTCAGCTACGCCATCGGGGTTTTCAACTTCCCCGACATTGCGGGGATTGAAGAAGTGCTCCTTGACTTTGTCCGTATATTCCCACATAAGTTCACTCCTTTTTAGAATGGCAAATAACATTCCACTTTATCGATTGCAATTAATCATGTCTTCGCAATTGATCCCAGTCGCCCTTCCGCTTTTGGCTCAGCCGCTACTTCTCCCGACCATTTCCTCAGGTCGCACCCAGGCGTCGAATTCTTCACCCGTTACATAGCCCAACAAGAGGGCTGCATCGCGAAGGGTGGAGTTCTTCTTATGGGCCGTCATAGCGATACGGGCGGCTTTTTCGTAGCCGATCTTTGGTGTCAACGCAGTAACAAGCATTAGAGAATTTTTCATCAGCTGTTCTATGCGGCTGCGGTCCGCTTCGATGCCTTTGGCGCAGTGGTCATTGAAACTTGTCAGGCCCTCCGCAAGCAGACGTGCACTCTGCAGGAAATTGTAGATGATGAGAGGTTTAAACACATTCAGTTCAAAGTTCCCCATGGAACCACCGATGTTGATGGCAACGTCATTTCCCATAACCTGGAAGCACAGCATCATAATTGCTTCCGACTGCGTAGGATTGACTTTGCCCGGCATTATCGAGCTTCCCGGTTCGTTTTCGGGAATCGTGAGCTCCCCCAGACCGGAGCGCGGCCCTGATGCGAGCCAGCGTATGTCATTGGCGATCTTTACTAGAGAGGTGGCGAGGGTCTTGAGCGCCCCGTGCGCATGAACAAGGGCGTCATGAGACGCAATGGCTTTGAATCTGTTAGGTGCACTGACAAATGGAAAGCCGGTAGTTTGTGCCAGTTCGAAAGCGACGAGGGTCCCGAACTCCGGATGGGCATTCAGCCCTGTGCCGACGGCAGTTCCTCCTATTGCAAGTTCATACAGGTGGGGTAATGATGCCTCTGCGTATGCCAGGCCTTTGTTCAACTGGGCAACATATCCGGAGAACTCCTGCCCCAGGGTAAGTGGCACGGCATCCTGCAGATGCGTCCTGCCTGTCTTGATGATGTCGTTGAATTTGGCGGCCTTGTATTCCAGCGTATCCTTCAACGTGCGGATAGCAGGTATGAGTCTTGAACACAGCGCCTTGACTGCTGAGACGTGCATGGCCGTTGGGAAAACGTCGTTTGTCGATTGGCATTTATTCACGTCATCGTTTGGGTGTATCCCACGTGCGTTGCCCCGCATGCCGCCTCTGATTTCGCTTGCCCGGTTTGCCAGGACTTCGTTCATGTTCATATTTGTCTGTGTGCCGGAACCGGTCTGCCATACGAGGAGAGGGAACTCTCTGTCGTGTTTTCCTTCCAATATCTCATTGGCTGCAGCGACTATAGCTTTCGCTTTGTCTCCGTCCAGTAGGCCCAGTTCAGCGTTTACCTTGGCGGCGATCCGCTTGATAAGGGCGAGGGCGTAAATCAAATCCAGGGGCATGCGTTCATCCGATATCTTGAAGTTCAAAAGTGAGCGCTGCGTCTGCGCACCCCACAATCGCTCTTCCGGAACCTCGATCTCTCCAAGCGTATCATGTTCGATTCTCATCCCTGTCATTTTTGTCACCGGCTTCACGGGATTTATATATTTATTTGAGGATTGGCGCGACTGAAAATCCCTGCCGCAATCTTTGTGCTGCGGTAAGGATTTCTCGGTTTTCATAGGGTGACGAATAAGAGGTTCTGATACATACCGAAGGAAAATAGAAACCTTCCTATTTTCTCAGCACGTGTATCATGTAATCAATTATGGCCTTAGCGTCCTCAGGCTTGATATTTATGGCCGGCATCACGCCCTTACCATTCTTGATAACCTGCTCGATCTTCTGCCCGTCTAGTCCCTTCCAGGAGTCGGGGTCGTTGAAATCCTTCGGCCTGAATTGGCGCCAGTAGGCGGAAGGATAATTATCATCAGCCTTGAGATTGTGGCATACCTCACAGTTTTTCTTAAATAGCGTCTTACCTGCGCTGTAATCCTCACTTCCGGCACTTCCGGAAAAAACCAGCATTCCAGTAACTGCCAATACTATAGAACAGATGAGAATATTCTTCATAGTATGTCCCTCTTGTTTTCGCATCTATGTCCTCGCCTACTATATATTTTTAGTACTAAATTGTAGTATGTCAAGACTAACTTGACTAACTTGACTAACTCGCCGGTTAAGCGTTTAGTCGGTGAGAAGCTCCTCTCGAAGCTTTCCGACCGCAGTGTGTGTTGCGAGAATCCTGTCAAAGGGATGCCGATCTCGTCCCCCGAAATATCCGATTTATCGTCTCCTGCTATTTTCAGGACAGGGCAGCGATAATCTCGCGGCAGAAGAAAGGTAGGTCTTCGGGCGTCCGCGAAGTTATTATCCGGCCGTCACGGACAACCGGCTCATCGCGCCAGATCGCTCCTGCATTGATCATATCATCCCTTATGCTGTAGAAGCTCGTTACTTTCCTCCCCCGGACGATCCCCGCCGATGCAAGCATCCACCCGGCATGGCAGATGGCTGCCACGACCTTGCCCTGATTATAGGCGTCCCTTACAATAGCGATCATGGCGGGATTACGCCTCATTAAATCGGGGGCGTATCCGCCGGGCACAATGACACCATCATATTCTTCAATCCTGATAGCTGCCACGGAGACGTCTGAGGTAATCTCATAGCCGTTGCCGCTCTTATAAACGTGTCCTCCTTCCGGACCGACAACCGTTACTTCTGCCCCGGCCTCGCGCAGACGGATGAGCGGATACCAGAGTTCCAGAACCTGATATCGGTCTTCTACGAGCACGACAAGCCGCTTACCTTTGATTTCCATGTGTTCCTCCGTACCCAATGGCCCTGCGTCATATGAGGCAAGTGTTCGGCCATTTGGGTTAATAATTCTTATAGAAAAAATAGCTCCTGATGTAACTGGAAACAATAGGCAGAAAATAGATGCAAAATAGGAGTACATACCTATAGAAGAGCAGGCATGCCACGAATGCAAAATTCGTAAAAAGTGAGTCGCGAGAAGCTAACGAAATACACCCCCATGAGTTTTTAGCAGTTATGATAGATTGGCCCTGTCTCTCCTGCTTGAGCAAGGCTGACACCCATCACATCAAAGCTCGGCGATTGTTGTTGTCTTGCTGTCTTCTGGGTATCGTAAGAAGGCGCTGAGCATCAATCCGGCCGGGGGAAGGATCATGATGGATTTCAGGGCGACGGGCACGCCGAAATGATCGGCAATGGTGCCGAGCAGCGTCACGCATATACCGCCTGCTCCGATAGCGAAACCTACCATGAGACCGGAGGCGATGCCGAGATTTTTTGGCAGTAACTGTTGTGCCATGACAATAGTAACAGAGAAGGTTGATATCAAGGTCATGCCGAGAAATCCGAGTACAACAAACAGCATGTAACCATCAATGATGAATATCAGGGGCAGAATAAGGGTGCTGAGAAACATTGACAGCATCAGGTAGCGTTTATGACCCCACCTGTCAGCCAAAGGCGCTCCACCCAGGGTTCCGATAACTCCACCAAGGAGAAAAACAAACACGAGTTTGCCAGCATAAAGCGGATCTCCCTTGAGATGGTTTATGTAATAAAACGGGATGTAACTCATAAGACCCATCTGCGTCCATGATCTCATAATCACGATGGCAATCACCATGGATAGGGATATGTAAGCGCCCTTCCGCTGCCCTTGTGCAACCCCTCCTTCTGTCGCCTTATCTTTTTTGATTTCGGCAATGGATATGTCCCGCCAATGGAACATTATGATCACACCGAAAAGCACCGACGGGATAATAATAACGGGTAGTGACGAAAATCCCATATACTTGATTATGTAGATTGCGATTATCGGGCCCAGGGCAAATCCCAGATTTCCGCCAACGGAAAATATGGCCATCCCTGTAACACGTTTCTCTCCTGTAAAAAAATGGGCGGTCTTATATCCTTCGGGATGGTATGACGCAATGCCGAACCCGCTCACTATGACAAGCATTAGAATGAGTGCATAACTTGAAGAAAAGGACAATGAAGAGAATCCAGCGCCTGCGCATAGGCATCCGAAAGGCAGAAGAAAGGCCTTTTCCTGTCTGTCCGAGAGAAAACCAAAGACAGGCTGGATTAGAGATGACGTGAAATTGGCGGCCATGAGAATGACACCAGCCATGGTGTATGAGAGCGAAAGGTTTTCTTTCAGGAAGGGCAGTATGGCGGGAAGGGCACTCTGGTATATATCTGTCACAAGGTGTCCCAGTGACAGGACAAGAAGGATTCTCAGGTTGAATTTGCTCATTGTAACCAGTCGCAAAGAAGCAGGATGGGAGTTTATAAAAGGAAAGCCCCGCCATGTCAATAATGATCTGGACCATCCGCGCCGTATTACCGCTATAAGTTTTTTTCCGTTCCGCAAAGCAAGATAAAAATACGCGCCATCACCGCTTTGCCGTGTGCCCTTAAGAAGTCCCTTAAGAAGTCCCTTAAGAAGTCCCTTAAGAAGTATTGACTAGCCTGTAAGCAGAGGATAGAATAAAATGCAAATATTATTAGACGGAGGCAGTGGTGAAAAGAGCCTGTGCACAAATCTCGAGTATTCGTTTTATCTTTCTAGCCCTCGCGTTGACCTTGATTTTGGCGTTGCCCACGGCTTGGGCAACGGAAGAAAAAACGGCAGATGAAAACATACTGAGAGCCACTCTGGAGAATGGATTACGAGTTGTCATTGTCCGCAACACCCAGGCTCCCGTAGTCACGATAATGGTGAATTACCTTGTCGGTTCAAACGAGGCGCCCGCAGGGTTTCCAGGCATGGCCCATGCCCAGGAGCACATGATGTTCAGGGGCAGCCCGGGTCTTACAGCGGATCAGCTCGCAGACATCATCGCCCTGATGGGCGGGGACTTCAATGCGGATACGCAACAGACTGTGTCGCAATATTTCTTTACCTGCGCGCGGGAGGACCTGGATATAGCCCTACACATAGAATCAATCCGGATGAAGGGCGTACTTGACAGTGAAGAGCTATGGAAGGAGGAAAGGGGGGCCATTGAACAGGAGGTAGCCCAGGATTTGTCCGATCCTGACTATATCTTTTACACAAGGCTTCTCGAGATTATGTTCAAGGATACGCCTTATGCGCACTCACCTCTGGGGACGGTTTCTTCCTTTGAGAAGACAACAGGGGCCATGCTTAAAAACTTTTATGACACCTGGTATGCACCGAACAATGCAATTCTGGTGATTGTAGGTCATGTAGAGCCCAGAGTTGCAATTAAGGAAGTTGAGAAATATTTTGCTCCCATACCGCGCAAGAATCTTCCGAAACGCCCCGACGTACTGCTTGGACCCGTGAAACCGGAATCCTTTACGATGAAGACTGACCAGTCGCACGGGCTCGTGGCTATTTCTTTCCGTATGCCCGGTTACGGAAGCGGCGATTACGCCGCAAGCGAAGTGCTCGCAGACGTATTGAGCAGCCAGCGAGGGAGTCTGTTCGAATTGGTGGTCAGTGGAAAAGCCTTGGACATTGACTTCAGTCTGCTCACCCTGCCTGCGGCGGGCATGGCTTACGCAGCGGCTTCTTTTCCAAAGGGAGCCGACCCTCAACCGTTGATTCAGGAGATCAGAAGGATTCTTACGGAGGATGTGGCGAAAGGTTTCTCCGCTGACCTTGTCGAGGCGGCAAAGCGCAACAGGTTGACAAGAGCCGAGCTTCAGAAAAACTCGATACCCGGTCTTGCCATGGCATGGTCTGAGGCGCTGGCAGTGGTGGGAACACAATCACCGGATGACACCTTGAGGGCAATCCAGAGGGTTTCTGTTGCCGATATCAACGGAGTGGCGAGAAGGTACCTGCAACTTTCTCAATCTGCAGAAGCCATTCTCGTCCCCCAAGCCGCAGGTAAGCCTGTTTCTTCAAGACCACGCGGAATAAAGGAGACCTTCAGTTTGAAAGAGACAAAAAGCGTCGAACTTCCCGGTTGGGTGGACAAGGCATTGAATCGGCTTTCCGTTCCGTCCTCCATGATCAAGCCAGAAGTCGCAGTTCTTCCCAACGGGCTGAAGCTTATCATTCAGTATGCCTCCGTGAGCGACACGGCAAGCGTGTACGGCCATGTGAAGAATAATCCTTACCTTGAGGCTCCGAAGGGAAAGGAAGGAGTTGATCGCGTGCTTGGAGAGCTTTTTTCTTTCGGTACTACTTCACTGGACAGGCGGGCTTTCCAGAAAGCGCTGGATGACATAGGGGCGGAAATATCTGTGGATACTGATTTCTCTGTCCAGGTGCTTGCCAAACACTTTGATCGTGGCATCGAGCTTCTTGCGGACAATCTGCTTCACCCTGCACTGCCCGAAGAGGCCTTCAAAACATTGCGGAAACAAGTGGCGGATGAGGTGGCGGGCGAACTTGAAAGTCCCGACTATCTGACAAAGCGAACATTGAGAGCTTCCCTCCTTCCTCGGAATGACGCGGCACTCCGCAAGGCCACGCCATCAACTGTATCTTCTTTGACTTTGGACGATGTGAGATCATATTATCGGAAGGTCTTCCGCCCAGACTTGACGACGATAGTCTTAATCGGCAAAGTGACGCCGGAATATGCGAAAGAAGCGATGGGGAAATACTTCGGGGCGTGGCAGGCCGAAGGAATAAAACCTGAGACGTTCCTGCCTGCGGTTCCGCCAAACAAGGCATCCGCCTCTGCCGTGCCGGACCTCAGTCGGGCCCAGACGAAGGTGATTCTCGCCGAGACACTCGGCCTGACCAGATCTCACCCGGATTATTATGCATTGGAATTAGGCAACCATGTGCTGGGCGGCGCTTTCTACTCAACCTGGCTTTACCGCGATCTCAGAGAAAAGAGGGGACTCGTTTATCATGTATCTTCATCCTTCGATGTGGGCAAGAAGCGTTCTTTTTATGAAGTGAGGTATTCCTGCGACCCTGACAACGTGTCTAAAGCTCGAGCGATCATTGAACAGGACCTGAAAAAGATGCAACAAGAACCGGTCGCAGCGGATGAACTGAGAAAAGCTCAGTCTCTTACGCTCAGAGAGATTCAACTTGCGGAGGCAACCGCCGACAACATAGCTCTGGGACTTATTTACAGGGCGACTAATGACTTGCCCCTTGATGAACCTGTTATCGCTGCAGGGAAATACGTGAAGATAACTCCTCAAGAAGTACAGGCTGCTTTTTCAAAGTGGCTTCGTGTCGGTGATATGGTTCAGGTTACTCAAGGGCCTTCTCCCGAGTAATGGCAATTTTGATATTGCCACAAAAGGAGGTTCTTATTGGGCCGGCAAATTTACTCAGGAAAGGCGGCCTTGAGCAACTTTTAACAGGTTGTCTTATATCATCTGCCCAGAGGCATGACGGCGCGATGCGTCATACTCTTCCTTCATGCACAATCGCACAATGCTTTTTAACTGTTCTCGCGGCATCGGTGACATGCTTAGGCGGGCTTTATCGCAATGACAGTCTTTTTCACTGTTGCGGCAGCGAATAGCTCCTCCCCTAATGATTGCGTTTACCGCATCGTCATGATTCTTCGCATGGACCTTTATTTTATAATCACAAGGCACCGGGCAGGCAAATGAATACGTCACAGCTGTCAACTCCTTTCATAAGAGGTTTACATTCCCCAGACTGAGTGTTCCGGCAACGCATCGGGTATCAACCTTATTAAATACCGGAAGGTCTGAGGTTGTGAAGCTGGTCATGATGACGCTCTTGTAATTTATTATTGATCTCATCCTAATTCATCTCAACACAAATTCCTATCCTGCAATCCCTGATTATGTGCTCCGATATCCTTGATTATCGATGTGCATCAGGCTGATTTAAGGTAAAGGAAAGGAGGAAGGGATAGAGCAATTGATGTCTTTATCTTGAGCGGGTGGCGGTACTTCCCTCCGTATATGCTGATCGCACAATGCGCGTGGTTGCGGCCTCTCGGTCTCGAGAGATCCTCACAGTGCCGAAGTTGACCCATCTAAGATATTTTGAAGGAATAAATAAGTAAATCCCTTATAGAATTATTTTGGATATCTTATATATTTCAAAAGTGCGGCGCAATCATTGGCGTCTATATAACCTTCCTACGAAAAAACAGGCGGCTTAGACCTCGTCATGCTCCGGGATTTTCTCTGAGCTAGGCTGGCAGATTACAATGCAAAGGCTACGAACAATTTGAAGCGGTGATTCCTTTAAGAGCTATATGCGGGAGCAGTATTATGTTTGTGGCTGCAGAGAGACATTTCGTCTTTAAGCATGTAAGGGCCCTTCGGCGCTCTATGATAACCGTTGCCATGATGATCGTCTTCGTCCTTTCAGGGTGCGCCGTTGGCCCGGACTTTCGGGCTCCGAAAGCTCCGACCACGAACTCCTACACTGCCGAATTACTGCCGGCGGAAACAGAGGCGGCACCGGGAGTTGCGGGTGCGGCACAGCGATTTGCTCTAGGGAAAAATATCCCTCAGGAGTGGTGGACGCTTCTTCAATCCGAGGAATTGGATCGGCTTATCCGGCAGGCATTGTCGGACAGCCCGACGGTTGCAGCAGCCAAAGCAAGACTTAGGGAGGCAGACGAGAACAGACGGGCCCAGTATGGAGCCCTCTTCCCTGCTGCAGATGCTAATATTTCTGCTTCGCGTCAGAAGATCTCCGGCGCCGAGTTCGGTCAGGCGGGCAGTGACATTAGTGCCTTCAACCTTTACAACGCCTCCGTAAATATTTCGTACGCTCTCGACATTTTCGGCGGTACCACGCGTAAGCTCGAAGCCCTCCAATCACAGATAGACTACCAGCGGTTTCAGCTGGAAGGCATTTATCTTACGCTTACTTCCAATATTGTCACTACCGCAGTGCAAGATGCGTCACTGCGCGGCCAGGTAAGAGCGATAAGGCAGATCATAGAGTCGCAGGAGAAACAGCTCAATATAGTGGAAGAACAGTTCCACCTTGGGGGGGTGCCATGGTCCGATGTTCTCGCTCAGAGGGCGCAGCTCGCACAGACTCAGGCCGTCCTGCCGCCAATGGAAAAGCAGCTTGCCCAGACCCGCCACCAGCTTGCGGTGCTTGTGGGTCGGCTGCCAAGCGAGGCAGACCTGCCCGAATTCGATTTGGATGATTTTCAACTGCCTGAAGAACTACCGGTAAGTTTGCCATCTTTGCTAGTGCGGCAGCGGCCTGACATAAGGGCTGCTGAAGAAGTGATCCACGCCGCGAGCGCTCAGGTTGGCGTGGCGACTGCGAACTTGTACCCGCAGATCACACTGACGGCCAGCTTCGGCCTGGAAGCAAGTACACTCGGCGATCTTTTCAGTAGCGGTGCAGCCATCTGGAGCCTCGGCGGCGGTTTGCTGCAGCCTATATTTCATGGTGGCGAACTTACTGCGAAACGGCGCGCAGCCATCGCCGTTTACGATCAGGCGGCAGAACAGTATCGCTATACAGTTTTGCAGGCTTTTCAGAATGTAGCGGATGTACTCCGCGCCCTTGCAGGGGATGCGAGCACACTAAAGGCGCAGGCCGAAGCCGAGGCCGTTGCCCGTGATACGCTTGATCTTACGCAGAAGCAGTTTCAGCTCGGTGCTGTAAGCTATCTCTCGCTGCTGAATGCCGAACGCCAATATCAGCAGGCACTATTGACTCTGGTTCAGGCGCAGGCCGCGCGTTTTGCGGACACTGCGGCATTGTATCAGGCCTTGGGCGGCGGTTGGTGGAACCGTAGTCCCTAGGCAGAGCGGCTGCCACAATAAAAGAGGGGTAAATATATTTTAGGTTCAGGAGGCAAGCTACTGCCGCCGTGCAGCAGCAAAGTGGATCTGGCATACGCACCGCGTCTGTGCAGTTTATCACATCAGTGACACATGTGTGGAGAGAGAGGAGCTTCTGATGGGAAGGCGAATGTTAATCATGCTAGCGATTGTGGGTCTGCTGTTTGGCGGGATTTTTGGCTATCATGCCTGGAAGGCGCATATGCTCAAGAAATCCATGGCCGGTATGCAGATGCCTCCGGTTACGGTAACTGCGATGAAAGCCGAGTTGCAGTCGTGGCAGCCGCAGCTCAAAGCCGTAGGCTCACTCCGAGCCATGCGGGGAGTCGACGTAACCAGCGAGATCTCAGGGCTAGTGCGGACCTTGCATTTCAAATCAGGAGACGACGTCAAGGCCGGGCAACTGCTGGTACAGCTCAACGCGGATGCAGACATTGCCCAACTGCATTCTCTTGAGGCCGCGGCCGAATTGGCAGGGACTGTTTACATTCGTGACCGAAAGCAATTTGACGTTCAGGCCATAAGTCAGGCCACCCTGGATGCCGATGCCGCCGATCTCAAAAGCAAACGCGCCCAGGTTGCACAACAGGCAGCTCTTGTCGACAAGAAGACCATTCGGGCCCCGTTTGCCGGGCGGCTGGGCATAAGTACCGTGAACCCCGGACAGTATATAAATCCCGGTGACAAGATAGTCACGTTGCAATCGCTCGAGTCGATCTTCTGTGACTTCTTACTGCCGCAGCAAGAGCTTTCAAGGATATCGCTTGGGCAGAAGGTTATCGTTACTTCAGACACGTTTCCGGGCCGTAACTTCGATGGTCGTATAACTGCCATCAACCCTCAGGTGGATGCCTCTACACGGAATTTCCAGGCAGAGGCGACGCTTGCCAATCCCAAGCACGAGTTGCTGCCGGGGATGTATGTATCGGTGGAGATTCAGGCAGGCTCCATGGAGCGCCGCCTGACTCTGCCGCAGACGGCTGTGACCTACAACCCCTATGGCGATACGGCTTTTATCGTGGAAGAGAGCGGGAGAGGGTCGGACGGCAAACCTATTCTAACGGTCAGACAGACATTCATCACCGTCGGCAGCAGCCGCGGTGATCAAATTGCAATCCTTAAGGGGATCAAGGAAGGTGAAGTGGTAGTTACCAGCGGGCAGATCAAACTCAAGAATGGCAGTATGGTAGTCATCAATAATCAGGTACAGCCCGCCAACGAAGCCGCCCCCCAGCCGGTGGACGAATAATGTAAAAGGTGCATATGCGTTTCACAGATATCTTCATTCGTCGCCCCGTACTTGCCATCGTTGTCAGCCTATTGATTCTCGTTTTGGGCCTCCGCTCTCTGGGGCTCTTGCAGGTACGCCAGTATCCCTTTACCCAGAACGCTGTGGTGACGGTTTCAACGGTGTATACAGGTGCAGACCCGGCGCTCGTTGCCGGTTTCATCACTACTCCTCTTGAAAACTCCGTAGCTCAGGCGAACGGGATAGATTATCTTACTTCGTCAAGCACGTCGAGTCTAAGTACTATCCAGGCCAACCTGCGCTTGAACTATGATCCGAACAAGGCCCTGACCGAGATCAACACCAAGGTCAACGCGGTTCTGAACCAGCTTCCGAAAGATGCACAGTTGCCGGTGATAACCGTTGCCATCGGCGAGACAATCGATTCGATGTACGTCGGCTTCTACAGTGATGTGCTCGCTACAAACAAGATTACTGATTATCTGATACGGGTTGTGCAGCCGAAGCTGCAGGCAGTCGAGGGCGTGCAGACAGCGGAGGTTCTCGGCAAACGTACGTTTGCCCTGCGGGCATGGCTGGACCCTGGGAAAATGGCGGCATATGGCCTGACGGCCACGGATGTGAGCAACGCCCTTGCCAATAATGATTTCATCTCCGCTGTCGGCCGGACCCAAGGGCAGATGGTTACAGTGAATCTCGCCGCCTACACAGGTCTGCATTCAGTTGACGAGTTTCGCAACCTTATTCTCAAGTCGCAGAACAATGCAATCATACGTCTGGGTGATGTCGCCAAAATCACACTCGGCTCAGAGGATTACGACACGGCAGTCGCCTTCGACGGGCAGAGCGCTGTTTACATAGGCATCAAAGTGGCCCCGAATGCCAACTTGCTAACAGTAATTGACAATGTACGCAGGGCATTTCCTCCCATCGCAGAACAGCTACCAGAGGGTTTGAACGGGAGAATCGTCTATGATGCCACCAAGTATGTAAACAGCTCCATCCAAGAAGTGATAAGCACGCTGATCAAAGCCCTGCTGATTGTGACGGTCGTGATCTTCCTTTTTCTGTGCTCGATACGATCGGTGATAATACCTACTATCGCCATGCCGCTGTCGCTCATCGGAGCATTTTTCTTCATGCTTGTCCTCGGGTACACAATTAACCTTTTGACACTGCTCGCATTGGTCCTGGCGATCGGCCTCGTGGTGGACGATGCGATAATCGTTGTGGAAAATGCGCAACGTCACATAGAGGGCGGTACGGCACCCATGCAGGCGTCGATTCAGGGCGCCCGTGAACTGGCAGCGCCTATCATTGCCATATCAGTAGTGCTGGTAGCTGTGTATGTGCCGATCGGCTTTATGGGTGGCCTGACAGGCGCCCTTTTTACCGAGTTTGCCTATACCCTGGCGGGAACCGTTGGCGTGTCGGCGATTATTGCCCTTACGCTTTCGCCGATGATGTGCTCGCGCCTCCTCGAGTCAGCAGAAGACTGCAGCCAGCACCGCTTCATGGGTTTCGTCGACCGCCAGTTCAGGCGGGTTCGCGACGGCTATGAAGTACTACTTCGTGGCGCACTCGATTACCGGCTGGTGACTGCTGTATTTGCCGTAATCATCCTCTGTAGCAATTATTTTCTGTTCGTGAGCTCGAAGAGTGAACTCGCGCCGCTGGAGGATCAAGGTATCATCATTTCTTTGATTACCGCTGCGCCCGATGCCTCGTTGGAGCAAACGCAATTGTATTCGCGGGAGCTATACAAGATAGTCAGCAGCTATCCGGAGACGGAGCACGTATTTCAGCTTGACGGTATCAGCGGGCTGAATACTGGCATAGCGGGAATGGTGTTGAAACCATGGGACGAACGAAAGCATACAACCATGGATCTCCAACCGGATGTGCAGATGCGATTCGGAGAGATATCGGGGGTGCGCGCGGTGGCGTTCCTGCGGCCGCCCTTGCCCGGTACGAGCGGCCTGCCCGTACAATTTGTTATCGGTACCACGGAGTCCTACGAACGCCTGAATGAGGTGTCGCAGGCTCTCATGGAGAAGGCATATGCAAGCGGGGTATTCGCGTTCGTGGACACAGATCTTAAAGTCGATAAGCCGCAGACGAGCATAGCGATAGATCGCGATAAAGCGGCCCAACTGGGTCTTACGATGCGAGACGTAGGCGATGCGCTGGCATCTATGCTAGGAGGGGGTTATGTCAACTACTTCAGCCTTGCCGGACGCTCATATAAAGTGATTCCGCAGGTGATGCAGCGCGAACGGCTCAATGCCGGGCAGCTGCGTGACTACTACATCAATGCCGCCGACGGTGCACCGATTCCTGTTTCAACCTTTGTGAGCCTGATAACAGAAGTAGTGCCGGAATCGCTGAACCATTTCCAGCAGCTCAATTCAGCTACGATCTCCGCAGTGCCCGCTGCCGGTATTACTCTCGGCGAGGCGCTGGACACACTAAAACAACTGGCGAAAGACATTATGCCCCAGGGGTTCAGCATCGATTACAGCGGCGAGTCACGCCAGTTTATACAGGAATCCAGCGCGCTCATAGTAACTTTCTTCTTCGCACTGATTATCATTTTTCTGGCCTTGGCAGCACTATTTGAAAGTTTCCGTGATCCATTCATCGTGCTCGTGAGCGTGCCCATGTCGATCTGCGGGGCTATGATATTCATCAGTCTGGGCGTTGGCGGTGCAAGCCTCAATATATATACGGAGGTGGGATTGGTTACACTGATCGGCCTGATCAGCAAGCACGGCATCCTTATCGTCCAGTTTGCCAACGATCTGCAGAAGGAAGGGAAAGGCAAGCGTGAGGCAGTGCAAACGGCGGCGGTCATCCGCCTGCGACCGATACTGATGACCACTGCGGCAATGGTGCTGGGCGTACTACCGTTGATAACCGCTTCCGGCGCCGGCGCGGTGGGCCGGTTCAATATGGGGCTGGTGATCGCGTCCGGCATTGCCATCGGTACACTCTTCACGCTGTTTGTGGTGCCAGCCATGTATATGTTTCTTGCTGCTGAACATGCCGGACGAAAGGCTACTGAGGAACCGGCCGACACAGGACCTGCCGGGCTTTGACGGGGGGATCAATTCATTCCACCTTCCTTGTCGATGAAACCCGACTCCACATCAACATGAATTAGCTGCACGCGAATTCTGTGACCTGCATCGACTCCATGAAAACCCTCCACAAGCTTACCTTGAACAGGCGGATGAGCCAGCCGTACCCATGTGCCTTTCTGAGCTGCGCCAGTGACAACTGCATCGAACTACTCACCGATTCTTGACGCGAGCAGACGCAGCCACGACGTTTGCGCCTATCATGGACTCCTCCATAATAATTCTGGCTCGGTTTTTTTCTCGACTTCGAGGTCGTGGATCTCGGTGCCGCAAAATACGGGTCGTGCATCCGTGGTTTCGAGGCTGAGTGTCCCATTGCGACGGCCGAAGATTCTCCATTATTTGTGCTGCTCTTTCCTGTAATCGGAGATTTTCGTCCAGTACGTTTACAAAGGCGAGGGCCCCGGGCGAATCCCGATTCCTTCCAGCCACGCTGCCACGCTGTTATAGGCGAGCTTCGCGCGGTTGTATACGGTGGCCCTGTAAACATCGGAGGCTAGCAAGGTCCCGCTCCGCCTATCACCATTTCGACGACAATTGCCAGCCTGCCAGTCGAGTTAACCTCAGTGGAAACGATAATAGAATATGGCAACCGGTAATCACTTTCGTGCAATGCCGCTATGGGCATCTGCTCCGGGGTAGCACAGATAATCGTTCCGTCAAATACCGTAAAGGAAGAAGGAACTCTCAAATGATACTTGTATTTTCGAAAAGAATTGTCTAAAGAGAAATCATCTAAGTGAACAATGTCTCAAACGGAAGGAGAATCACCATGAAAGTAGTGGCTCTGAACGGAAGCGCCCGCAAAGACGGGAATACGGCAATCCTTATCAATCTGGTTTTCGCTGAATTGAAAAAAGAGGGGGTCGAAACGGAATTGATGCAGCTGGCAGGGAATCCGATTGCCGGATGTATCGCTTGCTACAAGTGTTTCAAGAACAAGAACCGCCGCTGCTCCGTCGACAAAGACATGTTGAACGATATCATCGAGAGGATGCTACAGGCAGACGGAATAATACTGGGATCACCGACCTATTTTTCCGATGTCACTTCCGGTATGAGGGCATTTATCGAAAGGTGCGGCTTTGTTGCACGTGCAAATGACTACATGTTAAAATACAAAGTCGGTGCCGGAGTCGTTGCCGTCCGCAGGGCAGGGGCTATCCCTGCGTTCAACTCCATCATGCTGTTTCTCCATTACATGCAGATGATGATCCCCGGTTCGAGCTATTGGAATATAGCGATAGGAAGGGATCCGGGCGAGGTCTTGAAGGATGAAGAAGGCGTTCAGACCATGAAGACCCTCGGGCAGAACATGGCATGGCTCCTCAAAAAAGTCCGGGCATGAGACACTGCTGTGCCTTTAAGCAACCCACTTGACGTATTCGCTGCTATCCGCTCTTTTTCTTTCAAAATTATTGAGAGGGAAGTCAAAATCGGGATAGCCCATGGCTATCCCGATTGCGATTTTCCGATCAACCGGAATGGATAGAATCTTGCGTAGCAGACCCGGGTTGCGGACAGCCATGGCCATGATGCAGGTTCCGATTCCCTTGTCATAAGCGAGCAGGCATATGGTTTGGACGATGAGGCCGATGTCGAGCATGGCATACTCAACGAGGACATCGCCGGGAATACAGGCAACAACAAGACACGGTGCACCGAAGAGCAAAGTCATTTCTTCATACAGCCTTTTGCGGGCGTCCTTGTCATCACGTTTGACATTCATTGTTGTCAACATGATCTTCCCCAGTTCCCCGTATCTTTCTTTCAGGCGCTCCGGCCATGATTCGTGCATGGGGATATCTGGAGGAAATGTTTGGCCATCGACGAATGAGCGGTGGTTCGCCTCTCTGAATTCATCAATCCTTGTTCCAGTCAGCACATAAAATTCCCATAGCTGCGTATTGCCCCAAGACGGCGCCCAGTGCGCCGTCTCGAGGATATCGCGAATTGTTTCCCTTGGAATCTCTTTCGCCTTGAATTTCCGTATGCTCCGCCTTCCTTCGATTGCAGCTCTTAGTTCCATATCAGACCCTTCCTTAGCCTATGTGTTTCATTCCCCGTTTCGCATGTCCTGTCCTGCCTTAATTATATCCCTGTCACGGCAGTAATAAATGACGTACCAGTAATCCCCGATGATATAGGCGGGGATGTTCAGCATGGCTACTGTCATGACGAATTTTTTTGTTCTCTGATTCTCAGATCTTGTTTCCGATCTTGAAAGCCTGTCCCAGATACTCTCCGACTCCATAATAGGATTGTGTCTCCGGGCCAAAAAGTACCGGGCTTACTTTTAAAATATCCGGCAGACCATTTTCCCCGATGACGGAATCTTCGGCTTTGACATCCATGATCTCGCCTATGAAATGCGTGTGTATCCCGATTTCACTTGCGCTGACGAACTTGCATTCTAGGACCAGGGGGAATTCCTGTATGTATGGGGCGTCGACTTTATCACCCTTCACTCCCGTAAGTTTTGCGGCGGCAAATTTATCGACAGTCCTTCCTGAAACCATGCCGAGATAGTCGGCTATCGCGGCATGGGCAGAGGAAGGCACGTTCACCGTGAATGCCTCACGTGCCAAAATGTTGCCATGGGTATATGTAGCTCTTCTTATTGAAACAGCCACACACGGGGGGCTGGAACTGCAGATCCCTCCCCAGGCTATGGTCATGGCATTAGCCTTCCCCTCCTTGTCGTATGTTCCTATGATCCATACAGGCGTCGGATATATTAATGTTTTTGCACCGAATGACTTTTTCATAAATGCCTCTTCATTATATGATCTTAATATATGATCTCATGGATAAGGCATGAGAGACAATGGTAATTAAATTGGCGTAAAATAATAGATGGATACTCTTAATCATATTTGGCTTATTTTTAGTTTTTCCTTGTTTTTATATAGGATAAAGTTATGATGAGTTGCAGGGCGATTGCATATACGAGGCGAACAGAAAAGGTTTCGATGTCATATACGAGGTGTTGGGACAATAGAACACTTCATCATTAACGGTAAATTAGAAACATTCGAAGAGGAGGAAAATTATGGATATCTTTACCGCCATAAAGGAAAGGCGAAGCTGCCGGAACTTCTTGCCTGATCCGGTGGCCAGCCATGTTCTCGAGAAGATTCTGGAGGCGGGTACATGGGCGCCGTCGGCGGCTAATAACCAGCCATGGGAATTTATAGTTGTAACGAATACGGCAGTCAAAGAAGGGATATTCATGGAGTCGGAAAAATGCAGAAAGGCCCTGTTTGAAAAGAGCGGGTGGAAGTGGGTTGACCGGTATAAGATCGGCTTTCTCAACGAAGCGCCAGTCATCATAGCCGTCATCGGAGATCCCAAGAAGACAGGGGCGGACATGTTCCTCGAGGGAGGAGGGCTTGCCTATCAGCACGGGTGTGCGGCTGCCATCCAGAACATGCTTCTCGCAGCCCATGCCTTGGGACTGGGGACCCTCTGGTTCACACTCTTTGAGAAGGAGACTATAAGGAAGACTCTGAAAATTGATCAGGCAAAGGAACCCCTTGCCCTCATATGCCTCGGTAAACCAGCGGTTCCCTCTTCTCCTACGCCGCGCAAGGGTGTGAAGGAGATGACGTCTTACGTGCCCTGATCAATAATCGTGCGGGTAGCTATTATGGAAGACAAGGCTCTCTGCGATATCTGTACGAAGGCAAAGGTTTTTACAAAATGTCTCGGCTGTGCCGTCTCTCTGTGTGAGGGGTGCGCCTGTTTTGAGCTGATAGGTTCCGGCTGCGGCTGTGTCTGGCCTGCGTACTACTGTTTCGCATGCGTCCACGATCCTCACATAAATCCGAACGCCGTGTTCAAGGAATCGGATAAATAGAGTATTCAAACATTTTCGAAAATTGAGGGGGAGAGATGGACTTCTGTCCCAAAGGAGAGGGCATGGAATTTTTTGTAAAGATTCTGGCAAGCGTGGTCATTATCATTGTCTGCACGCAGATCGGCAGGAGCTTTCCCACAGTAAGCGGTCTCATCGCGACGATGCCCATTGTGAGCGTCATCATCCTCGTATGGATCTATTCGGACAATCCAGGAAACTTCCGACTGATGGAGGATTTTACCAAGGCGGCCCTGTGGGGAATTGTGCCGAGCATTTTATTCTTTGTCGCCGCCTACATCTCTTTTGCGAAGCATTGTCCCATTGGCATTGTGCTCTGCGTGAGCTTCGGCACATGGCTCGTCGGAGCGTTTGTTCACCAATGGCTGCTGAGATGAGGTTGTAATGATATGGTTGAAAAATATAAGAGCATTGTTTTTTTTACGGGTGCTGGGATGTCTGCCGAGAGCTGCGTGCCCACCTACCGAGGCAAAGGCGGCATTTGGTCACAATATAACTGGGAGGAATATGCCTGCCAGGAGGCATTTGACATGGAGCCGCAAAGGGTGCTTAGGTTCCATGAATTGAGGAGACGATCAGTTCTGGCATGCCAGCCGCATTCCGGGCATTATGTAATAGCGGAACTGGAAAAAAGGCATCCACAGGTTAGGGTGGTTACCCAGAATATTGACGGTATGCATCAGCGGGCGGGGAGCAGAAACGTCACGGAATTACACGGCAGCCTCTGGCGGGTCCGCTGCCCCTCCCATGGGATAACCGAGGACATTGGCGAAACCTTCAAGAGTTACAAGTGTGCCAAATGCGGAAGTTGGCTCCGCCCCGATATCGTATGGTTTGGCGACATTCTCGATCAGGACGTTATCAGCGAAGCCAATCTAATCGTCAGGAGATGTGATCTTTTTGTTAGTATCGGAACATCCGGCGTGGTCTGGCCGGCCGCAGGCTTCCCTAAGATCGCCAAAGAAAGCGGGGCCCATTGCATAGAGATCAACCCCGAACCTAATGAAATGTCACAGTTGTATGACAAGACTATCCGAGAAGCCGCAGGGAAAGCCCTGCCGGAGCTTTTCGAAATAAGGAGATGATGCCGTCGCCGGATCGTCTTAAGCGTTGGTGGATAAAATGTATTCACTTTAAGGTATCCAGTTGCTTAAAAAATATCCAGATTGTGCTGAGTCTAATCGATTGCCAAAAATGTCTATTCTGATAAGTCCATGATATTTCGTATTTCTATCACTTGCCTTTCTTTTGGTACAGTTCTTGCCATTTCAATGGGCGGCTCTTTTTCTCGAAATTTAAATAATCGATATAATTCAGAGGTATGAATACGAAGATCATTGACTATCTCATAAGAAAGCCAAGATCATTTATCTGGGTTACCGCGCAGTAACGATCATCAGTACTGATCTTTTGGCTGAAAAAGTTATTCATGATTATTTTAATTGATTTTTGGAATCTTTTTGTCTACTTCAGCTTTTTTTACTATCGTTGTTTACTTGATATATCAGAAAAAAGTTAGCTCTGATGAGAACGGAATGCTCATAGCAAAACTTCAGAAGGCTCTCAATGAGGAAAAACACTGAGCGCATTGTTGCCTAGCTGTTCTTCCTGTAAGAAAATTCGTGACCATAATGGTTACTGCAGACAGATAGAACTTTATACCAGTGAAAATACAAATGCAAAATTCAGACATAGCATTTGTCCTGAAAGCACGAGTTGATGCTCTAGGGACGGCTGCTGATCCAATACATTTTACAATGTCAAGTTCCTTCAAGGACATTTAGTGGTAGGCCTATGAACACCTCTTCTCGCTTCCGATGGCTATCGATGGTCATGATTCTCTTCCTGATGACGCTATATCAGCAACAACCAGCCTTGGCCTTTTCTCCCGTGGACAGTTCCAGCCCTATTCCCATTGCGGCAATGAAACTTGTTCAGTTCTGTGCTGATCCCAAAGTCGGGCTCGATGCCCAGGCTGTTGCTACCCTCGTGGATTATGTACTCGAGCCTAAGTCGAATAAGGAAGTCGAGCTCCCAAAACTCCGGCAAAGTCCTGGGGCCTATTATGAATTCGACACCAATATCACATTCGTCCGTTTTCTTGAGTACGCCTATAACCCGCAAATTCCAGTGGCCCTCACGAGGCCCTCTTCTATTCGGTACTCCATATGGACTTCGCCCCACGGGAAATCAAATAAAACACCGGCGATTTGGAGGTTGGCCTCACCAGCCAGTAACCCTGTCACTATTCATGGATTAGAACGCGAGTCCAACACTCCAGACCTCACAACTGGCGTTTACTATGAATACGATCTAAAAAGAACTCTCATCCATCTCAACTATAAGGGCCGGCAGGTGCTCATTTCCATTTCAAAACAGGTTGATCAATCAGAAGTAGGTAAAAAGGGTACCATTCTGGGGAACGATGACGATTGGAATTACTATTATTCGGGCGAACCCGGCTCGTTCACGGCAGGCATAGGTTGGGTTAAGTCCTACATATATGACTTTTTTTCTGTGGGAGTCTATGTCGAGTCAGGCGTTTCGCCAACTACGGTCAGGACCGGCTCTTTCCAATGGATTCGGGCTGGATGGTCTGGGATCAACTTTGTCAAAACAAGTCACATCATTAATGGAATGAAACGATTTGCCAGAAATTTCAAAGCGGTCCTTGAATCGCCGAACCTGCCCACGCCAAACCAGATGATCTCAACTTATCAACGGCTTTCAGCCTTACCAAATCGTGATTTAATTGAAAAATATGCTGCGCTGCAGGAGGCTCAACGGTCTTTAGCCGTCCAGACCGGTAAAATTACAACAGCCGAAATAAAAAAACAAGACTCCTATGCTCGCGTCTCCAGAGAGCAAATGGTTGAAGAACTGATGCTGGAATATCTCAAGATGGCCCTTGGCAAGCCATCCCTGTTGGGGAAAAAGTCATTTTGGGCGTTAATTAACCAGATATTCCTTCATGATTCCATCTTTTTTTCTTAATCATCTCAGATGTTGAAGATTATAAATTGGCAATCATTAACTGTGTTCATTATCACAGTTATTCAGTTATACGGAAAGCGGTTAAACCCTTCCCCCAATGCCGGTTCGTTACGCCTCTTGCGAATCACTCTCTTTTTGCACAATTCATTCAACGTCGTTTAATATTTCTTTAAATGATCCTTCCGTTTTAACTTTCTGGACGCTGACCGAAAAATCATCTCAAGAGATAATAGTCGCGTGTTATTAATGTGTTATATTTTTTATGCGGGGACTTACAAAATTGGCACGGATATTTCATTTACGTAATGGCAAATAAATCAGAAACAAAGGAGGAAACAGATCATGAAAAAGACAGTTACGACATTAGGCCTGGCGATATTTGTGGTGCTGGTGACATCTACATTCGGTTTTGCTGAGTATACGGCTACTGGTGTGAGCGAGTTTCCGTATTTCCAGCTTGGGTGTCTTATTGTTGGTGGGATGACGATTATCTCTCTGAAACAGAAGTATCAGAAGATATATGCGGGCGAGCTGATGGGCGTGTTCACGATGTATACGATCCTTATCGCCCTCTTCACGGCGCCGGTTTTCAATGCCATTAAGACCCTTGTAAGCTAAGGCCGTAAAGCCTGGCATTCATGGCAGTATGGTGATCAAATCTGGAGGGAAAGGAGGATAAGGCCATGTTAGCTACTCACAGGGCGAGCCAAGACCGCAAGATGTACAGAGCGATTTTCATGCTGAGCTCGTGGGGTTTTGTGATTGT
>DASRZZ010000030.1:0-10873 GCA_035685925.1 Syntrophales bacterium
GGACATATGCTCCACCCCGCCCCCTAAAATAATATCTGCCACGCCAGCTTGGATCATGGCCGTGCCGCTGAGCACCGCCTCCATGCCGGATATGCACACACGGTTGACAGTCACGGCAGGCACGCTTTCCGGAATGCCGGCTAAGAGGGCTCCTACGCGAGATACGTTGAGAGTGTTGCAAGATTCCAGACAGCAGCCGAACCGAACATCATCAATCATGGCGCCGTCAATTCCGGCGCGCTTAATGGCTTCCTTCATGACCACGGCAGCGATTCGCGCCCCAATCATATCCTTCAATGTACCGCCAAAGGTTCCTATAGCTGTCCTGCATGCCGAAACAATAACTACATCTTTCATTATATCTCCTTTCTTTATATGTTCTTGGTCGTGAGAGGAATACCTCGCCAGTTATTCAATTAAAAAATGAAGCCCATTCACCGTTTGTGATATAACTGAAATACAGGTCATGGTAAAGAATAAAATAATTGCCCGGATCGCTTGTTGAGATGCTATCGGGCGAATTGGACAGTTAAAGCTCACAATCGCGCAGCAAATCAGGACCAATTGCTTGATGATTAATTCGCTCTGATGACATTAAAGTAAATGGTTACCTATTTTTTTATAGCCAAATAGAATTTTGACGGGAACTTATTTTAACCTTTAAATCACGCACCTGGAATAGGTGTTAGCTTTTGAGTATTCCTTGCCTCGCATGCCGATGATCTCTACGATGCGCCTGCATTGATCCATAGCATCGGATTGGCTTCTATCCAATATTACATATGTGATAAAACCCGTCAACTTGAGACTACTGGTTTAGATCTGCAGCAGATTCATCACTGCAAACCTTTCAATCCTCCTTCAGCCTATAGACTGCATGATAGAGAGCTAACGCACCGCTTCCTCCTCTTAATTGTGATGCATATCATGCTCTTGCATTTAAAATGTACTGATGGTATTTGTTTATCCCAGTGGACACTATCTTAAGGTGGAACCCTGAAAAAAGAGGCGGCAGTCAAAGATTTGAAGAAAAAAGCTGTTCGTGACAAACATGTGGCCGGAAGAATACGTGAGGATGATCAGCTTTTCCGCTCCCTGACGGAGCAGTCTCTTGTTGGCATCTACGTCGTGCAAGACGGCATGTTCCAGTCGATAAACCCTAACGCCGCTTCATATTATGGTTGCGCCCCGGAGGAGCTGAAGGGGAAGAGATCAAATTCCATTGTCCACCCGGAAGACAAGGAGCGGCACAGACAGTGTGCAAGAGATATGCTTAAAGGGAAACGCTCTTCTCCGCATGAATTCAGGATCATCAGCCGGAGTGGCGATATCCACTGGATCATGGAAACGGTTACACCTATCATTTACGAGGGCAGACCGGCCATTCTTGGAAACTCCATGGATATCACGGAACGTAAGCGGGCAGAGGAGGCGTTGGAAAGAAGGGAAATGGAGCTTGAGGCAAAGACCCATGAACTCGAAGATATGAACTCGGCACTAAGAGTCTTGATGAAACAGAGAGATGAGGACA
This sequence comes from Syntrophales bacterium, assembly GCA_035685925.1. Lineage (GTDB taxonomy): Bacteria > Desulfobacterota > Syntrophia > Syntrophales > UBA2185 > Fen-1135. The sequence continues at coordinate 1,532 of DASRZZ010000030.1, forward strand.
GAAACGAATTGGAACAGAAAGTTTTGTCGAATATCAAGGTGCTCATCCTGCCCCACATGGAAAAATTGAAAAGTCATGTAGACAGGCAGGGAGCGTCTTATGTGAATGTCCTTGCATCTAATCTAAGAGATATCATGTCACCCTTCGCCCAGAAATTGTCTGTCACCTATCTGAATCTTACCAAGAGGGAAGTGCAGGTTGCCAATCTAATAAAAGAGGGAAAGGCAACTGAAGAAATATCGGCATTTTTAAATATTTCCATCAGCGCTGTCAACGTTTACCGCTACCATATCAGACATAAACTGGACCTATCAAAGAAGCAAAATCTGCGTTCCTATCTTTCATCTCTTACATAGAGATTAATGCTAAGCGGAGAAGAATAAATCTTACGAATGGCGAGTTTTACAAGAGGTGACTTTAATGATTAGATCACTGGATGACGTCTCAAGGATTGCCGGAGAAAAAGGCCCGAAAAAGCTTGCCGTTCTGGCCCCTGAAGATGAGGAGTTTATGCTGGCGGTGAAAAGAAGCTGGGATGCTGGATACATCGAGCCGGTCCTCATCGGGAATGCGGAAAAGATGGAGAAGCTGGGAGAAAAGGTCGGTTTTGACATCAGCAGGTTCGAAAAGATTATTGAAAGTGACAGGCAAAGGATATCTGACCTCGGCATCGGCATGCTTTTTTCCGGAAAACTGTCTATCGTTAGCAAAGGCCAGATTCCGACCGCTTATGTCTATCGCTCGATCATCAGGGCGGAAGGGAAGGCGGCTTCCGGAATGACGGTGAGCGTCGTCTCCTTCTGGGAGATCCCGGGGGTAAGCCATTTGACTGCCTTCACGGACACCGGCGTAAGTATACTGCCCGATTACAAGACGAAGAGGGACATTCTCAAGAATGCCGTCTTTCTCTACCACTTGCTCGGATATGAGAAACCAAAGATCGTCGCTATTTCCGGACAGAGGAAATTCGGTCGGACCCTCGATTCTTACCGTGATTACAGATTACTAAGGAAAGCGGCGGATGCGGGGGAGTTCGGGGACTGTGAGATTATCCATGCGACCTCCTTGACAGAGATATTCCTGGGTCCAAGTGGCCGCCTGCGAGATTATCGCGATATCGATTTGGAGAAGATACCGCATATTATCCTTGTCCCCTGCCTGGATACAGGCAACATTATGTGCAAGCTTGATTTCTTTCTCGATGTGACACGATTCTCCATTGTGGCGACCTCCAAGGGGGCAGTCTGTATCCCGTCACGTGCAGACTTCAGCGATGATATCATCATGGAGCTCGCCATGGGTGTTGTGGTGGCCGACAGGCTGGAAAAGGAGCGGAGGTAAAATGGCAGGCACATTCGCAGAGATAGTTGCCGCGGCGAGGAATAGGGCTGCGAGGAAACGACTGGTCGCCTCATCGGTGAGAAAGCCGGATATGGAAATCATTTCCAGGGCTGCGAGAGAGGGTCTTATTGTTCCTTTGCTGGTGGGCGATGCCGAAGCGGCGGAAACCCTCGCGAAGAAGTGCGCTCTCGCATCTTACGAATATGAAATCGTGCATGTGAAAGATAAAGACGAGGCTCTGCGGGCGGCAATCGCAATGGTACGCGAAGGACGCGCGGACATGTTGATGCAGGGAAGTCGTGATCCAAAGACATTCATGAATGCCGTCCTTGACGCGAAGACAGGACTCTTGAAGGGCAAACTGGCGAGCTATGTTTCGGTCTTTAAATTGTTGAAGGGCGACAAACTGATCTTAGTGACGGATACGTTCGTGAATAATTTTCCGGGTATCTCCGAAAAGCAACTTATCCTTGAACATGCGATAAAGCTGGCTGGGATATTGGGGATTGAGGCGCCGAAGGTAGCAGTCCTTGCTGCCATTGAGCAGGTGAATCCCAGCATCCCCTCGACGCTTGATGCCGCCGTGCTCTCCAAGATGGCGGAGAGGAAGCAGTTTGGAAATGCCATAGTTGAGGGTCCCGTCGATATTGATTGTGCCTTGAGCCATATAGCAGCAGAAAGAAAAGGGCTCAAGAGTGTCGTTACGGGGAATGTCGATATCTATCTGGTACCCGAGATCGAGAGCGGCTATCTGCTTGCGCAGTCCCTCGTATTTTTAGGAAAGATGGAAATGGCAGGTGTCCTTATGGGAATGACGAAACCAGTGATTTTGAATCTTCCGTTCGTCTCCCGGGAAAACCGGCTCGTGGAAATAGCTCTCGCATCCTTGATCTAAGGGCAGGAAAAAAATAATGGGCAAGAAATATCGCCTGATTGTCATCAATGTAGGCTCGACATCGACTAAGATGGGCTTGTTTTCGGACAGTGACCATGAGGTGTCCGAGACGATTCGATACAGCAGTGAAGCACTGGCCTCTTATAAATCCATCAGAGAACAGCTTCCTCGACGGGAGGAGGACATTCTCGAATTTCTCGCAAGAAATGGAATCAGCCTCACGGAGATCGATATGATCGTCAGTCGCGGCGGACTTGGAAAACCTGCGCCCGCCGGCGCTTATATGATCGACGAGCGCATGTGCACGGATCTCCTGGAGGGTAAGTACGGAATGCATCCCTCCGCTTTGGGGCCGGCTATAGCCCTTGATATCGCGAAGAAATACGGCATCCCTGCCATAGTTATCGACCCACCGAGCACAGATGAATTCCAGCCTCTTGCGAGGATATCAGGCCTTCCCGAAATCGAGAGGAAGAGTGCCTTTCACGCCCTGAATCAGAAGATTGCGGCGAGGAGGCATGCCCGGGAAATGGAGAAAAAGTACGAGGAACTGAACCTAGTCGTGGCCCATCTGGGCGGTGGCATTACCATCGGCGCCCATCAAAAAGGCCGGGTCATTGATTGCACCCATGGACTGTCAGAAGGGCCATTCACGCCGGAGAGAACCGGCTCCCTTCCCACAATGGATTTGCTCAATCTCGCGTTCTCGGGAAAGTTTAACAAGAAAGAGGTTCAGTGCCGCCTCGTGGGACAGGGAGGTCTCTTGGCATATCTCTCGACAACAGATGGGCAGAAGATCGGCGATATGATCAATGCAGGAGACGAAAGGGCCAAACTGATTTATGAAGCCATGGCCTATCAGATTGCCAAGGAGATTGGCGCCATGTCAGTTGTCTTGAAAGGTGTACTCGACGGGATCATACTGACAGGGGGACTCGCGCATTCGAAGATGCTGACCGACTGGATAAAAGAACGGGTCGGTTTCCTCGCGCCTGTCTTCGTATATCCAGGGGAAGACGAGCTGTCTGCCTTGGCCGAAGGCGGCCTGCGGGTCCTGCATAAGGAAGAAAAGGTAATCAGCTACCTGTGATATTTCTATTTCAGGCCCGTGGCCAGTACGGCGGCGCCGATGGCTCCGTTCACCTGGGCATATTCTGAGACCTCGACTGCCATCCCTAGCTTTCTTTCGAGGGCCTTCACAACACCGATATTCTTTGCCACGCCGCCTGTCATCACCACGAGAGGTGCGATTGGCAAACGGCTTGCCATGGCCGCTATCCGGGCGGCGATGGAATCGTGTATGCCTGCAATAATATTCTCTCGCTTTTCGCCCTTTGAGATGAGCGAGATGACCTCCGATTCGGCAAAGACCGTGCACAGGCTGCTGATTCTGGAGGGATCGCCTGCTCTCAGGGAAAGGGGTCCAAATCCGTCAAGGTCCACTTCCAGCGCCCGTGCCATCACCTCCAGGAATCGTCCCGTACCGGCGGCGCACTTGTCGTTCATGGTAAAGTTTTTTACTTTACCCCTTTCGTCGAGTACCATGGCTTTACTGTCCTGCCCGCCGATATCAATGACGGAGCGGACCCGGGGATTCAAATAATAGGCGCCTGAGCCGTGACAGATGATCTCCGTCAGAGCCTTGTCCATGAACTTCACGCTGTTCCTGCCGTATCCTGTGGACACGACCTTACTGACGTCAGACTTCTTGATGCCGAGTTGTTGCAGCAGTTCCTCATACACCTTCGTGCCAGCCTGTTGGGCATTGTACCCGGTAAAGATGACACTCGTGCCTCGTATCTGTCCATCGGCTATAACTGCCGCCTTCGTGGTGATAGATCCGATATCAATTCCTACTGTAAGCATCATCAATGGTTCTCACCCATCTGCTGCCTAAGACCCTTTTCGCTGCTTGATGATTTCCATGAAGGCATCAATACGCGTGGAAACCTGGCTCTCTGAAAAGCTCCGTTCGTCCACCATATCCGCCTCAATCATCAGGCAGGGAATCTCCCTTTTCTTCTCCACTATCTTCTGGATATCATACTGGCCCAGTGAATAGGGCTTGCAGCTTCGGTTTGAATGCATCACGATGCCGTCGACCTTATACATATCCACCATCTCAAGCACCGTACGGGCCATCTCATCCACGCCGATATTCAGGTAAATGCGCGTGTAGGCCTCGGCCATGGAGTCAAAGAAGTTGTTCTCGTCGATATACTTCATCGTACCGCACCAGGCGGAGGTATAGGTATCCGCCACGAGGCAGGCATCGTGTGATGCCAGTTTTTCCGAGAGCCAGCGTGTCCGGGGCCAGATGGGGATGTTGTCCCAGAGAAGCCTGTACTTCTCATTTGGAATAGCCCCAATTCCTCTGGCTACACGGTCTTTCATCTTCTCTAAAAGCTGGGAGTAATAGTCGATTACCAGCGGTGTTCCCCTCAACGTGACAATCAGTGCCAGGTGATAGAAGGCATCAAACGCTGTCAAGGGTGCGGGCTTGTTTGCTGCTGTCGCCAGCACGGCCTGCCAGAGCCGCTGACCTTCAAGGGAAAGCTTTCCCACAGCCTTTAGATGGTTGCTATCCATTTTCCTCCCACATGCCTTTTCCAGAAAAAGGACATATTCGTCGAGCTGCCTGCGGACATATCTTTGGACCTCTTCTGAGTACCCCATATGACAAAACGGCGTATCGAAGATGAAAAGGGGGACGTTGAAATAGCGGGCCTGAACTTCATACCATTTAAGGACGGTCCCGCAGATATTATTGCAACAGACAAGCATGTCAGGGCGGGGAAGACCGCCGATAGGGCCTCCGTTGACCGTTGCACAGGCGATATCGGAACGGGCATAGGAGCAGAGGTCGCTTGAATATCCCATGGATTCCGACTTTTCGCAGAGGTCGGTTCCCATCTTGCTCGCGCCAATCATTGCCCCATGGTTTTCTGGATAAACGGGAATTACGTCCATCGCTATGAGGGGTTCCACCGGGCCGCCACTGGTAATCCAGGCAACCTTTCTGCCGCTGACGCTGGCGCTCTTTGCCTCCATGTAATAGACCGTCATGATTTCTTTCATCTTCTTTCTCTTCTTGAAACGAAGGGCAAGTTTCTTGATCTTTGCAAAAAAGAAGAGGATGATCTCCGGCATCTTATTCATAAAAGTCTCACTTCTGTTTCTTCATTAAATAAAATATTTCATAACATATCGACGAATGTCTCAAAACGCGTGCGCAACTGTCCCTCCGAAGGGAGCTGATCTTCCACTTCCAGTATCATGTTCGGAATGCCTTCTCTATCGAGGAATTCTTTCATATAGGGATAATCGAAGGCATGTGGGTCGCAGAACTTGAGAAAAAAGAAGACGACACCGCGGGCATTTTTTTCTTTTATCATCTTCAGAAGATTTTCACCCCGGGTGAAGATGCCGGCGTGCTTTGCCGGGCATACTGGCTTATCCATATAGCGTGTTGCAATTGCGGCGATGGGATCTGCATTATCCCTGGCGGTTTCCTCAAAATATCTTGAGCCCGTGCAGAAATCATCCCAGACGACGACTCCACCCGATTCTTCAATGATCCTGTAGATATCGGGATGGTTACAGGCGCCTCCTGCCAGGATGATGCGTTTGTCCGTGTACGGATTTGCGTTCCCTCTCTTCCTTTCCAGTTCCTCGATGACAGCAGGAAGAGCCTTCGAGAGATAGTCCCGGTCTATCATCATGGAAGCCTTGACAATGGCATAGAGATCACTGCCTCCGATGATTCCCGGGTTTTCGACTTTCAGTTCGTATAGCCTCTTGAGAGAACCCCTGATGGCATTGAAGGTCTTAATGGCGTTCTTCAACTTGTTGTCCGTGATCTCTACACGCAGGTGTGAGGCAAGGTCGTGCCTGAATTTTTTCAGGACATCGATCATGTATGCCTTGGCGCTCTCTGTATCCAGCTTCACAGGCAGCACCACGTCAACGTGGAAAGGCCCTTTCACGTTCATGCGCCAGATGTCTGAGAGACGCTGGATTGAATCGCAGGTGTGTGGGAAAACGGCCCCATCGAGAAAATCAAGATTGCCCGCCAGGGCCCCTTCGAGGGCACCCCGTACCAGAGAACAGCAGTAGGATTGAAAATGGGCGTCGGCAAAGTGAATATTTCCCCCTGCAGCAAAAATCCTGAAAGGATGCGCTCCCGCCGCATATATGATCTCTTCCGGCGTGTAGGAGCAGAAATATCCTACGATCCTACGCCTTTGTTCCTTCAAGTTTCTGCCGTAGGATGCCGGGTCTTTCAATATCTCGCGAAATTCATCCAGTTGTTTCATTCAGTGGACTCCTTATTTCACTCTCCAGCATATTTCCCTGAACGCTTCAGATTTGCCATTTCTTCCTCCTCAAGAACCTTGTAGGCGATTTTACCGACGAGGGTCTTCGGCAGGGTCTTCCGGAATTCTATCTCACGCGGGCAACTCCATTTGATGAGATGCTCCCGACAATGATCAATAAGCTCACGCTCCATCTCTGGGCCTGCCTTTTCCTGGTCTTTGAGAATCACGAAGCCCTTTACCCGCTGCACCTGAGATTCGTCGGGAACACCTATAATGCACGCCCCTTCGACTTCGGGATGCAGGCACAGGATATCTTCCACTTGGGCGGGGTAGACGTTCATGCCGGATGATTTGATCATGCGTTTCTGTCTAACCTTGAAATAGAAGAATCCGTCCTCATCCATGGTGCCTATGTCGCCGGTGTGAAGCCATACCATACCATCAGCATGCTTTTTTAATACCTGCGCTGTTTCTTCCGAGTTATCCAGATACCCGAGCATAACCGCCGGGCCATGTATGCATATCTCGCCTTCCTTACCTATCTCGGCTTCCTCCAGTGTTTCAACTTTCACGATCTTAACGAGCATATCCGGGAAGGGGATGCCGATACTTCCTTCCCGGTAGTGGCCAAAGGGCGTAACCATAATGGCCGTCACCGCTTCCGTAAGGCCGTATCCTTCGAGGAGCTGGCATGTCCCCCCCTGCTTCCTAACGATTTTTTCAAAGCGCTCCTTGACAGGTCGCGGGAGAGTGTCAGCGCCGCTGAAGGTAGCCCTGAGACAACTCAGCTCGGCCTTCTGGAAATCAGGATTCTTCCCCAAGGCATCAAAAAGGGTGGGCACTCCGATCACGAATGTGGGGCGCCTCTTTTTGATTACTTTGGCCACGGTATCCGGCGTAAACTGGGGAACGAGGAGGCTCCTGGCGCCACCCATGAAGCAGGCGTTCACGCAAACGCCGAGGCCGAAGCCATGAAAAATAGGGAGGATGGCGAGGATCGTGTCCTTTTCCGAGAGACCTCCGATAACGGAGACCTGCATGCCTTCGCTTATGAAGTTCATGTTGGAAAGCATTATTCCTTTGGGGACACCCGTTGTTCCTCCACTGTAGAGGATTACGGCCATGTCATCCGTATCCATAGGCGCCTTTGCGGCCTTCGCGTGAGGGCCTTTCATAAGCTTGCCCCACCACCTCACCATAGGGTCTTCAGGAACCCGCTGGATCTTACGTCCCTTCGTAAGTTTGAAGCCGACTTTTTTAATTCCCTTGAGATAATCGGGTATACGTGTCAAAATTAACGTTTTAAGAGATGTCCTGCCTTTTACTTCCCTAAATTTACCATAAAATGCATCCAGGGTCAGGGCAAAGCGGCTCCTGCTTGAATTTAGATAGAACTCTATCTCCTTTGCCGTGGAGAGTGGATGAATCATGGCAGCTATGGCGCCAAGCTTGTTTGCGGCATAAAAACAGATGATCCCTTGGGGCGTAGTAGGCATGGAGATGGTAATCCGATCCCCCATCCTCATGCCGAGTGAGGCCAGTGCGTCTGCGCACCGATCAATGTCTTGGCTGAATTGCCTGTAGGTTGAGGCGTACCCGAGAAAATCATAAGCCGTGGCCTCCGGACAGCGCTCCACGGTTTTCATAACGGCTTCATACATAGTCACTCGCGGGTAATTGATGGATTCTGGAATGTCGCCATAAAATTTCAGCCAGGGTTTCTTTTCGTACACGCGCGATTTTTTCCTTTCGAATGGGTGCGTTCTGGAACCGTCCCGGACAATAATGCAGAAGACGAAAGAATGTCAAGGAAAAGGCTCCACAAAATCCTGGTGCAACATCTCCAGTAAGAACCATCAATGGCGTTTGCAACTCTGCCCGCTTTAGCTGTCTGAGGTTTTTCGAGTCATGAGATTACTATTGCACTATATACACCTATTTTCTATTCTTGTAGTAGTATAAACAATCACTTTTCAGTTTCTCTGCGGCCTTACGGCAGCTGCTGTCCACTGTATCAGGGTGATTTATAGTGATAAGCGGAAAGATAAAAAAACATTTTTTATCCTCGGAGGTGATAATTTGACACTGCAAAAAAAGCAACTGCACAAATGAGACTTAAGAGAGCTAGAAACGATGAGCCATTGTCGTGTCCAGATTTCTCGTTTTATTCAACGTCATTGAATGTTTCATTCAATGTTTCTTCCTTGTGAGAGTGCCCGGATCTCATCCAAATATTTCCATAGATCGTGATTCACCTGTATTATAGACACGTTACAAATAATTATACAGTATCTGATAAAGCTGGCACGGATATTTCATTTACGTAATGGCAAATAAATCAGAAACAGAGGAGGAAACAGATCATGAAAAAGACAGTTACGACAGTAGGCCTGGCGATATTTGTGGTGCTGGTGACATCTACATTCGGTTTTGCCGAGTATGCAACAGCCAGTGTGAGCGAGTTCCCGTATTTCCAGCTTGGGTGTCTGATTATCGGCGGGATGATGGTGATCTCCCTGAAGCAAAAATATCCGAGGTTTTATGCAGGTGAGCTGATGGGCGTGTTCACGATGTATACGATCCTTATCGCCCTCTTCACGGCGCCGGTTTTCAATGCCATTAAGACCCTTGTAAGCTAAGGCCGTCAAGCCTGGCATTCATGGCAGTATGGTGATCAAATCTGGAGGGAAAGGAGGATAAGGCCATGTTAGCTACTCACAGGGCGAGCCAAGACCGCAAGATGTACAGAGCGATTTTCATGCTGAGCTCGTGGGGTTTTGTGATTGT
>DASRZZ010000031.1:0-10765 GCA_035685925.1 Syntrophales bacterium
CGGATGTGATACTGAAGTTTTCTGTGGTCATCTGGTCCATCGCTATCTCCTTTCCTCTAATTCAACAGGAAATACAGATAGATGATGAACCTGATAACCTTAAGTTTCAATCATCATTTTTGTTACAGATAGCACCTACAACTCTTTATCTCAATACAAGATGCAGGGGTTATGTTTTACAGTTAGAAATGTGCACAAGAAAGGCGGGCCCATCTTGTGACCCGCCTTCACAGCCATAGCTTATTTTTCGAGAGGCAATCCTTCCTTTTCCCATGCCGCAAATCCGCCCTTTAACATCATAACATCCTTATACCCCTTATATTTGAGGAACCATCCCTGGGGTATATATGAAGGCCTGCCAAGGTAATCAACAACTACAATCTTATTATCCCTTGGTATCTCTTGAAACCGTTTGGATAATAAATGATACGGTATGTTTCGGCTTCCTTTGATGTGTCCTTGTTCAAACATGAATTCCGGTCTCATATCCAAAACATAAACTTCATTAAGTTTCCCCCGCAATTCTAAAGGAGTCAAAGCGGGAATTTCCATCTTCGGTATGGTTGTATCTTTAATTAGGGGAAAACCAGCTTTCCCCCAACCTGCAAGGCCTTCTGAATAAACACGAATATTTTTATATCCTATTTGGGCTGCCAGACCGGCAGCAGTTGGGGCAGCGATTCAGGCCCCACCCGTTCAATAAACCACAATTAAGGATTCCTTGTCCTGAGGAAGCTTATCTGACGTTTTGATTTCTGGCATAGGAATGTTAATGGATCCTGGGATGTGTTCCATATTAAACTCAATATCACTCAGCACATTCACAAGCAGAAATTTCTCATTGGCATCAAGCTTGCTCTTCAGCTCTGAGGTCGAAATGGTCAAAACATTTGTAGCTGCAAAAGCGGTAGTAGACAATAAGAGCGAGATAACGATTAACGACTTCGTGCACAATATCTTTCTCATATTCATCTTCTTCCCCATTTTATTTCACTAAATAAAGCATAAGAGAATGGGCGGCAATTAACGCCCGATCCTTTTTGGTCTGTTGCGATAAATCAATCCCGTTGATCTGTTCATCACTATTTTTGTCCCTTCAAAAAGTCCTGATATATTGAAGCTGTTTCTGCAGGTTTTTCTATCATGATTACATGTCCGCAATCCTTAATTATCGCTGATCGTGAATTTTTTATATTTTTCTCGAAAATGGGAACGGAGGAGATACTTAAAACCTTATCTGAATCCCCCCATACAATTAAAGTGGGAGCCGTTATTCTGTTTAATTTGCTTTCCAGGATTAAAACATCAGAGAGTATATCTTTACCTATTTTTTCGTTAAGAGGCGCAGCTTTCATCAGTTGCTCCATAGAATATTCTTTGATAGAGGGGGATATTGGAGGCGGCTTCACGAAACGCATTTTCATGTATCTGTCAAAGTCATTTTCATTTTTGATGACAAAGGGGTTTATGCCTTTTTCCCTGAGCAGAGTTAATTCGCTTTTCATGGGGGATTTTACACCACCTGAAGCAAATAGCGCGAGCGTTTTGACCATTTGTGGATATGTTGCTGCGTAATTGCCGACGATAACGCCACCCATTGAATGTCCTACTAAATGAAATTTTGGCAGTTTTAATTCTCTGGCAAATAAGTGTAGTCTTTCCATCTGTGACATGATGTTATAATTCTTGTCCAGAGGTTTGGAGCTGTCACCCATACCTGGGAGATCGGGAATGATGACTCGATAATTGGGCGTCAAGTATTTGGCGAAACTCAACCAGCTATCCTTACTTCCTCCGTTACCATGAAGCATGATGATGGTATCGCCGGTACCTCCTTCTGCATAAACAATTTTAAAATCGGGGATGTCAACGGACTTGATCGTTAGGTTGGCTTCTCTGCGTTGGTCTTCAATAGATTTATTGTACAAGTAGGATGCGCAAGAGAGCATTGAGGTGATTGCTATTAAAAAAACTACGGTGACAAAAATGCTTTTCTGTGAGAGCCTTTTCATGATTTTGTCTCCTTTAAAATTAGACTTTCTTTAATCAAGAACTCATTTGAAAGAGATTATAAAAAGTGGCACCAAGTATCATTATTTCTAGTTGAAGTCTACAATGAAAGTCAAAGGCGACAATCTGAGGATTACAGGAAGACAGCCGCACTTTACACGAACGGGGAAAAAGCTGTCAAGACACCGCATGTTTCCACCCGTATTCAGTGAGCTGATCAGGAAATCGGACCCGCCCTTTGTTATAGTTATTCGTTATGACTTTACTGGAAATTTTTAAGAGAATACTGATAATCGTAAAAAGATTTTCTTTAAAAGATGAGCGCATGAACATGAGGGAAATCACGGCACACATAAGCACGATCACCCACTCCATGAAGCGGAGATCCACGAGCATACCCATATAAAACAAAGGAGATGAAGAGGCTGACAGCCAAAATAACATTTTGCCATGTAATAGTAATCACACATATTCTGCTTGACAAATGTGCCTTAACCGTGTTACGAAACGCATAATTGTAATACCGAGATGGCGCATTTCTGGTATAGTCAGGTTTAGGATTTCATTGGAAAATCATCTGCTTGATAATTTTGATGGCCTCATCTAGCGACGTAAATATTCAAACCGGTCGGAGGACATTCGCGATTTAATCCATCGGGAATTGTTAAAGAAGGATTGGGAAGAAGACCGGGAAGTCGCCGGCGCAATCACTTTCGTCTATGACCATCATCAGCGCAACCTTTTGATTAAATTTTTGACGTCCAGCGTGACTATCAGGACATCATCCAGTCCTCACAACGTATCCATCTGGATCATCATAATTGCATGGAGATCGCGGCGGTGAAAGGGAATTCCAAAAAGGTCAACAAACTTTCCGACACCTTGAGAGCGCTCAAGGGGGTCATGCACGGATCATTAAGCACGCCGGGTACCGGTAAAATCAAATAAAGAAGGCGGTATTATTTTTTTTGTGAGTTAGTAGCACGATTATTAATATAGTAACACAACTGATGGTCAAAATATTACCAGCGAAACTGCAGTAAGATGGAACGAGTATGAATGAGCAGCGGATAGGAATAGTCACTTCTCTGGCGATTCATGCCGGATTTCTGCTTTTATTTCTCACAATACCTGTTGCGGGTGCGATTCCCCATACGAAAACCATCTATATCAGTTTCGCGCAACAGGAATCCTTATCTTCAGCCAGCCAAAAGGAAATGAAACCGATAATGAGATCTAAGGCCGGACAGCAGCAAAGCATCACCAAGCCAGAAATCGTGGAAATAAAAGACCGGCAAGATGAGTTTTTATTGAATGAAAAGCCGGTCTCAGCCGCAGTGCAAAAGGCAGAAAATTCGACCGTAGCGAAAGCGGAAATTGCAAGCATAGGAAAAGCCGTAAATCGGGGTATCGCGGAAACGATATTCGGAAATTCAGGCGCCCCTGCCTTTATTCATCGGGAGATGCCTGTTTATCCTTTACTGGCAAGGAGGTTGGGAAAAGAAGGGAGAGTCGTTCTGGAACTACTGATCGACAAGTCCGGGATTTTGCAGCACATCAAAGTAGTAGAACCGTCTGGTTTTGGCTTCACAGAAGCCGCTGTTGCGGCAATAAAAAAATCCGTCTTTTCTCCAGCTTATAGCAATGGCGAAAAAGTGCCTTCCAAAGCAATCCTTTCTGTTCGTTTCAATCTGAAATGACAAATGCATAAGGAAAGACAGGCATGAAATATCTGAGTTTAATGATTGACTACGGAATCATAGGATTGCTTATTCTTATGAGTGTAGTGACAGTTGCCATCACTGTGGAAAGGTTTCTTACATTCAGGAAAATCAACCCAGAACAGTTCCATGACAGAAAGGAGCTTGAGCTTGAACTTACAAAGAAGCTCCATATCATAGCGACCATAGGAAGCAATGCACCCTACATAGGGCTACTGGGCACAGTCTTGGGCATCATGTTAACTTTTTACACGATGGGCAGGGAGGGCTTCATCGACACGGGGGAAATAATGATCGGCCTTGCGCTCGCCTTGAAGGCAACCGCCGTCGGTCTTATCGTGGCTATACCGTCGGTGGTTTTTTACAACGCATTGTTGCGTAAAGTGAAAGTGATCATGATGCGCTGGGAGATAACACGTGGAAGAGAAGGAATTTGATTACATAAATGTTATTCCCTTGGTTGACGTGATGCTTGTGCTGTTGACCATAGTTCTCACGACGTCAACATTTATTGCCACGGGAATGATATCCGTATCTCTGCCAAAGGCATCAGAAGCGAAGGTAGAAATGCTGGAGAGGCAAATAATAACCATAGATCAAAGTGGTGTGATCTATTTTAACTCCACGAAAGTGGCCCTGGAAGAATTGGGCACGAAAATCAGAGATATTGATAAAAACACCCCCCTCATTGTCCGGGCTGATAAAGACGTGGCTCTCCAGATTTTTGTAGATGTTCTCGATATTGTGAACAGCCGGGGGTTCAAAAAAGTTGCAATTCAAACCGAGAGAAAGGGGTGATGAAAACCATAAGTTAGATAGGGAAGCAGGGAGGTGCCTTCGGCAAGGACTCCCTGCCTCGAAAGGGTAACGCTGCGAATAACATCACCCCTCTATTTTTTCCTATATCAGAAAGGAGGTGGGATGTAAAGAAACAGGAGGAAACCGAATGTTCAAAAGATTTTTACTTTTTCTCTTATTGATTTTATTTTCGTCAAACACTTTCGCTGAAGAGAACAATCTGACGGAACCCGAGGAAAAAGAAAAAGATGCGACGAAATTTGAGGATATTGTAGTCACGGCAACGAGAACGGAAAAAAGCGTGGAGTCTGCACCGGGAAGCGTAAATGTTGTCACGAAAAAGGAAATGGAGACAAGGAATATAACGACGGTTGACGAAGCTTTAAATACACTGCCGGGGCTTTTCAACAGGCGGCAGTCTCTCACGGATACTCAATCTTCCATAATATTAAACGGTATGCCCGATCAGAAGCGGACATTGATACTAAAGGATGGCGTAACGCTGAACAATGGTTATGATGGTTCGGTCAGCTTCACGGGATTGTCGACTGAAAACATAGAAAAAATCGAGGTTGTTCAGGGCCCCTTTTCGAGCCTTTACGGCGGTAATGCCATGGGCGGCGTAGTAAATATAATTACAAAGATGCCAGAAAAGAGGGAATTCACCGTAATAAGCGGTTACGGCTCAGCCTGGAACAGGGGAGAAAGCCTCGATGACATGCACAAATACTATTTGTCTTATGGAGATAAACCCACGGACAAGCTCCGGCTTCTCTTCGACTACGGGTATAAGGGGACAAACGGCTTCTCGAAATGGCTTAATGTTCAGTCGACGCAACCCCCTGCCGGTATTACAGGCTGGTCATACACTTCCGATACTCAGGGACATACCCGCTACCTGATCGGTGATAAGGGAGACAACACATGGTGGGACGATAATATTGGCATTAAGGCACGATACGATTTGACACAGGAATCAAAATTAGGCGTATCTTTTGCGAGAATTCGCTACAAGTATAATTATGACGATCCTCATACGTACTTGACGGACGCATCGGGGAATCCCGTCTATTCATACCCCGGTGTCAATCAAAGCACCTTCGTTTCCACAACTGGGTCCGGCGGAAAAGAGGTGGATCAATACAATGTAAATTATGAAATCGAGATCGGAATTGTAAAGACAAAGCTCTCTTTCGGTCTCAATGACGAAGTGAAGAACTGGTATACTCAAGCTGGCACGCTAATAAGCGGAGGTCCCGGTGGTACGGTTTCCAACACGCCAAATCAGGATTATAACACGGACCTTCAATTCACGCTGCCCCTCTTTACCAGACACATCCTGACTTTCGGAGGCACATACAAATATGATACAGCGAACACAGAGAAATCAAACCTGAGTGATTGGAAGGATGAGACCAGCACAACCACACTTACAAATAATTACGGAGGCAAGGCCAGGACATACGCCATCTTTATCCAGGATGAGATATTGATCCTCCCCAATCTTACCGCATACATCGGTTTCAGGGAGGACTGGTGGGAATCATACGATGGCTATGCCAATCAGTTCGGCACCGGGGCTTTTGCGAAGACATATGACTCGAGAAGCGACTCCTCATTCAATCCTAAACTCTCGGTCGTGTATAAGCCTTTTGACAATACTACATTAAGAGCTTCTGCAGGGCAATCATTCAGGGCGCCTACGGTCTTGGAACTCTTCACTACATATGTGTTGAACGGCAATACCTATAATGGCAATCCTGATTTGAAACCTGAAACAGTGCGGTCATGGGATGTGGGAATTACCCAGGGACTCTGGAAAGGTGCAAAGGTTAATGTCAGGTACTTTGAAAACTATATGCAAGACCTTATCTATAACACAACAATTTCCACAGGGCAGTATCAATACATGAATGCGGCTAGAGCAGAAAGCAAAGGGATCACGCTTGAGGTTGAGCAGCGGTTTGACAAATTGTTAAGGATATTTGCGAACTATACATACACGGACGCCAGGATAAAAGAAGACAGTGTAAATCCGGCAGCAGTAGATAAACGATTAACCTTTATGCCTGATACGATGGTTAATGCAGGAGTGGAGTGCGAAGTAGGACCCCTCCGCGGTTCTCTCACAGGGAGATACGTGGGCAAGCGCTACTCGACAGATACAAACACGGACACGGTAAATAATGTATATGGGTCCTATGATCCTTTTTTTACAGTAGACGCGAAGGTTTCATATAAGGTGACCCAATTTGCCACAGTGTCAGTTTCCGTTGATAACATTGGTGACGCCCATTACTTTAGTTCCTACTTAGCGCCGGGCAGGTCATGGTTCGGTGAGCTGGAATTGAGGTTTTAATTGAATTTACTAACTTTGACGGACAAGATTTTAGTCTTCGGAATGTGAATTACTCGATATGATTGCCATTGACGCCTTCAGCTTTACCTATCCCGGCATGGATACTCCGGCTTTGCAGGATATCAGTCTCCGGATTAAATCGGGAGAAGCGGTGTTGGTCCGCGGTGCTTCGGGATCGGGTAAATCGACCTTTCTGTACTGCCTCAATGGTCTCATTCCCCACGTCTTTGCCGGAGCCTCCCTTGGATCGGTCCGGTTGAACGGTTTTGCGCCCCCGGAGGTACCCCTCCGGGAGATTGCTCGGACGGTCGGAACAGTTTTTCAGAACCCTGAAAGTCAGGTCTTTATGATGCGCGTGGAGGACGATGTCGCCTTTGGTTGTGAAAACTTGCTCCTGCCACGGGAAGAGATCATCTGCCGCCGGGACGAAGCCCTCCGATCCATGGATCTGTGGAATTTGCGGCGTCGCGAGACCTTCAAGCTTTCCGGGGGGCAGAAACAGCGCCTGGCCATTAGCTCTGTCTACGCCATGGGTCCTCAGGTTTTCCTTTTTGATGAACCTTCAACGGATTTGGACGGGGCGGGAAGGCAGGAGTTCATAAAGATTATTCAGAATCTCAAAGATGAGGGAAAGACCATTGTCTTGGTAGAACACCAGTACGAAGATTATCTTCCCCTCATGGACCGGATTATAACCCTGGAAAACGGAAGGATCGTAAATAACAGCACGGCAATGAGCAGCCCTGTGACCACCAGAAAAAGAACGGCGGCGCCGGAAGGGGCGGTGATATCCCTGAAAGTAATCAGCTTCGGCTACGACCGGGGGAAAAATATTTTAGATAATATAGATATGACTATTCAACGAGGAGAAGTCGTGGCGCTGAAGGGAAATAACGGTTCTGGAAAGACGACACTTCTGAAGATCCTTGGAGGGCTCCTCCGACCCCTTCAAGGGAAAATCACGATTTTGGGCGTTCCCGGCCCCACACTGGAATCTCTGATGAGCCACGTGGGTTTTCTTTTTCAGAATCCCGACGAACAGCTCTTTGCACAGACGGTGGCAGAAGAGGTCGCCTTCGGGCCTTCCCATCTCGGAAAGAAGGCAGAAGTGGAGAGTTATTTAAAGATTGCAGGTCTTCAAACCTACTCGGACCGCCATCCTCAGACTCTCTCACGGGGACAGCGGCAGACCTTAGCTGTAGTGTCCGTTATGGCTATGGAACCTGAAATACTGATCCTTGACGAACCGACAACAGGTCTTGACAGTAGAAGCTGGCATGAACTTTTTTCCTTCCTCTACGATTATGCCAACCGGGGGGGGACCGTTATCTTTTCGACCCATAACGAACGTGCCGCATCTGCTGCCGGGCGTCAGATCACTCTCGACAATGGCAGTATTATCAGCGATGAAGTATCTGGATAAAGAAACTTTCCTGCACCGTCTGGATCCGAGGTCCAAGATCATCTTGGGATTCATGGGAGCGATTCTCGTTGTTGTTCTGAAGACACCAATTGGGTTGTCGCTTCTTTTTTTAACTGTTTTAGCAGCTTTCGGATACCTTCGTCCGGCTCGACGGACGGTCCAGGCAATGATCGTGCTAATGGCCACAGCCCTCTGTTTTACAATGATTTCACAGGGATTTTTTTATGCCCTCGAACCCCGGACCACGGTTCTGACAATAGTTACGCCGGATTCCGGCATTCTGGGAAGTATTAGCGGAGGGATTGCCCTATACCGGGAAGGTATTATTTACGGAGTGCTGCAGAGTCTCCGGCTTTTTTCCGCCATGCTCCTGAGCGCCATTATCGTCATGTCCACCTACCCCTCCGACCTCCTCCTCGGCATGGAGGAACTTGGCGTGCCTGAACGGATCGGCTTTGTCGTCACGGTCAGCATCCGTTTCCTCCCTACCCTGATAGATGAGGCGGGAAGGATTCTCCTTGCACAGAAGCTGCGGGGACTCGACGTAAAGGGAGTACGGGGCGGATTCAGGGCCTTCCGCTACCTCTTGCCGCCCCTTATCATCGACAGCCTAAGGAACGCCCGTCGCATCGCCCTTGCTGCAGAGGTACGGGCTTTCACAGGAAAGAGGACCAAGGTAAGAGAACTGAGATTCTCCATGCGGGACTGGGCTGTATTAAGCTTCTCTGCAGTAGGCATGATTATTATCATTATATATCAGGGGCATTTATCATGAACCCTTATATAGGCTCTATCATCTTGATTGCCATCTTGGGGGGAATAATATTCCATCTCCTTCGGACACGCAAAGCAATCCCTTCCTTCAGCATACAGGAATTGGTAACCGTGGCGCTTTTCTGCAGCCTTCTCTATATTGCCATTTTACCATTTAAATTCGGCCTGAGCCGGATACCCATAATTCAATCGTTCTTTTTTTCTATTCCCTATACAGCCATGCTATTCATCGGCATCCGCCTCATTCCGCGGGCAGGGACAGCCACCCTCATCATCTGCGGTCACAGTCTCCTCTCCCAAACAATTTCCAGCGGCGTAAATCCCCTATGGTGGCCTTACGCCTTCCTGGCTGGTTTCGTCCTGGAATTGTATTTTCTCGTCACTAAAAGTTACCTGGAAACCACAAGAAATACTCTCGGCGCCGGATTTCTCCGAGGGCTTACGGTTTACCTTTACTTTTACTGTTTTTCTGCGCCTTTTATATGGCATCAATTTTACGCACCTTGGTATATTGCTATCCAGACGGCGCAAGGGATAGCAGGATCGATGATAGGCGCTTCACTCGGTCTGTATCTGAGCAGACCGATCATCAGTGCATCCCGCTATGGGGGAGTTTGAATTATGTCGATTGAGGAATAATGCAGCAGGAAACAGCATAAGGCCTTTTTATAGAACTATAGAAGGGAATGAATAATGGCATTTTACAAAGTCACCTACAATGAGCATCATAATTTCGCAACGGTGCACAACTACGGGTGCACATTCCGTTGCCCGACATGCAGCTACAAGCTCCGCAGCGGTCCTCAGGGAAGGCCCGGTCTAGCCTACCCCGAACCTGACAGGTATTTGAAAATGGTGGATATCAAGGAAGCTCTTCGCCAAGTGCCTGTCAAAAACCTTTATTTCATGGGTGGAGAACCCACAGTAGCTAAGGACCTGCCCGAAATGCTCCGCTTTGCAAAAGAGGAGCTCGGAGTCGGAACCAAGCTTGGCCACACCAACGGGAGTAGCCTTCCTTTGCCTTATCTTGACGGGGCGAATGTGGGGTTAAAAGCCTGGGATAATGATCTTCACCGGGTGCTCACAGGCCGGGAAAGAGAAAACATCTTTCAAAATGTTGCCGCGGCATATAAAGTGGGAATGGACATAAAGATTAATGTGGTCTTCATACCCGGTCTTGTGGATATCGATCAGGTTGAGGCAATCGCTGCTTGGCTGGCCACAATTAATCGGAACATCCCATTTCACATTATGGGATATATCCCTGTGCCCGGCCAGCCTTATCCGCAGCCCTCACAGCGACAGATGGCCTTATCGGAGGAGGTAAGCCGGCGACATCTCAATCTGGTAGCCAGTTCCCGCCTGGATCCCGCACAGGCTCTTAATCTGTCAAACCGGGACGACCGGTTTGCTGTGACAAGGATATTGTAATTCAGGGTATTTGCTATTTATGTAAAATGCTGCCGGCTTCCTGAGCTATGCACACATGATATAATAGGCTGAGTTTCATGTTTCATATAGAAATTGACAACCCTCAAATGGTTACGAGACGGAATTTATAATTGCATTATTTTTCATGGAGAAGGTCAAATGCAAAAGGGAGGTAACACATGAATAAACGCTCAAATCTTTTATTAACTGCAGCACTCATTGTTATGATCATCAGCACGGTTTCTGTCA
>DASRZZ010000032.1:0-4493 GCA_035685925.1 Syntrophales bacterium
CCCGCAGTAAACCGCACAATTAGCAGATGCCACAAAGGTGTTTGGTGTTGTGATGACCTCATCGCCAGGAGATACCCCTGCCGCCAGGCACGCTATGTGGAGCGCTGATGTTCCCGAATTTACGCAAACGGCAAAACGCGCATCCGTTTCCTTGCAAAGAGCCGATTCGAATTCCGCAATCTTCGGTCCCTGTGTCAGGTTCGTCGATTTTAAGACATCAACGATGACGTTGATATCATCATCATCGATAAATTGGCGGCCGTATGGAATCCAATTCTTATTCTTCATAATACTTGTTTGATCTCAAGAAGTCTGCCTTGGTCAATCACATCACTCCCGTATAGCCATGGATGACGAACTCTTGATACAGCTCCGCCCTCTGGATTACATCCAAGGGCAAAAATGATCGTGAAAGAGGGACAATGGATCTGTCTCTAAAAAATATTCCGGCTGCTTTCCACTTCCGTCGCCGTCGTGGTTTCCAGCTCGCCGACTTCCTTCTTGAGCAGTTGTATCTGCTCTTCCAGTTGTTCGTATTCTTTCAACTTTCTCTTCAGAAAGCGGTATGTGATCTTTGCTTTTTCTTCGATACCTGCCGGAGTCAAATAGTACAGATAGGCTTTTTTGTTGTGGGAATTCTTGAAGTTATGTGCCTTGATAAGGCCTTTTTGGATAAGTGCATTCACCAGGAAATTGACTTTGCCCAGGCTGATGCCCAGTCGCGACGATAATTCGCGCTGCGTCATCTCAGGGGTCTGAGTTATTTCCCTGAGGACCTTGAGGATCTCTTCGCTTTCAAGATCGTGCTTGTTCGGAAAAGCCATATTAATATCCGACATGTTCATTCCATGAACGCAGGGTTGACATTAATGTACTAGGAAACCCCTGTCAAGAAAAATTTTTAAAGGAATTTTTAGGGGTTAAGGATTGAGAAGATGGCTGGACGGTCACTTTCGTTGAGGGGTGCCCTTGACATGCCACAGTATAAGCTCGGAATATATGAAAAATTTGTCCCGCAGTCCGCGATTCATGCCTAAAAACACCGTGTTCCCGGCCAATGTGAGCAACCAGTTGATGCACAATCTTAGGAATATCACCGTACGAATAATGATAGAATACGACCGACTTTTCCACTTTTCGAAGAACTGGTAGCGGGACCGGTAAAATTCGATCCGGGACCGGATATCCCGGCCGATGCTTCGTCCCTGCATGTGATAGATGAACGCCGTTGGCACATGAAAGACCCGCCAGCCGGACCTTCTCATCTGATACGCCCAGTCGGTCTCTTCAAAGAAGAAGAAGTAGCGCTCGTCGAACATGCCAACTTCATCTATGGCCTTCTTGCGCACAAGGAGGCAGGCACCGATGCAAGAGTCGACCTCTATTGGTTTGTCGTAACTGTACCTTTTGCTCGGGTAGCGACCCGGGAACACATATTCGAGAAGAGATGTGTTGGTGAGAAGGGTCAGGAGGTCAGGAAAATTCGCGATTGAGTTCTGTTTGCTACCGTCAGCATTGCGGAGTTGGCCGCAGGCCATAGCAGCATCAGGGTGGTTTTCCATGAATGTATACAGTTCGCGAACGGCATTCTCCGTAAGAATGGTGTCCGTATTAAGGAGCAACGCATAGCGGCCCGTCATGATACGCATGGCCTGGTTGTTCGCCGCACCGAAGCCGCGATTTTCCTTATTTTCTATTAACCTGACGTCAGGATATTTCTCCTTGAGCATGGTAACACTGCCGTCCTCCGAGGCGTTATCGACGACGATGACTTCGTAGCTTATGTCGCGAGCGGTTTTGGAGATAGATTCGAGGCAGGTTTGAAGAAGGGCCCCGGTGTTCCAGTTGACGATTATGATTGAAATATCCATTTAGTCGATGCAAGACTTTCTGGATTCCCACTTTCGTGGGAATGGCAACGCATTGAATATCTGGCCTATCTCCGTCTGACCAAGCTCAAGCGATTTCAGGAGGAAGGGACTAAATTTATATCAATGTATCTCTGGATTTCCTTAAAGTGCACATCCAGCGTGAAGATCTCGCAATCATACTCTTGCGCTATGACAGCAATATAACAGTCGGACAAATTTATGTTCTTACCCTTCCGCTTTAGTGTGAAGGATAACCTCCCTGCCTTTGTCCAGGTGTCTTGTCTCTGATCAAGTATGTTGAACGCCTCGACGAATTCTTCGATGACCGATATTTCCCGTTCTGATTTGGCTCCTTGGATCAATTCGGCTATGACGATTTTCGGTACACATACATCGTCTTTAATGAGCATTTCGTCCAATTTTCCCGCGATACGAGATGATCTATTCTTGAAATAATCAATCCAGATTGACGTATCGACGAGGATTCTTCTACCGCTCATAATGCCTTATCTCATCAGCCGTCAGATCAAAATCCAATTTGCCTTTCATGGCCTTTATCTTCTCTATCTTCTTTCGTTTTAAGTATCCACGAATCGCAATTTTCACAGCTGACACCTTACTTTTTGCCTTTGTCTCCTTCAGGAGCTCTTCAAGGATCTCTTTTTCAATGGTAATCGTAGCTCTCATAAATCTCCCTATAAAGGGCATTGCGGGGTTATTTGACCAATTCAGGACCGTAGTCTGTCCAAATAGCAGATCTGAAAGACCACAGTACTTCCTTTCATATGAACATTTTTTATACCAAAACTGTTCACATGTCAAGTGCAACGTTATACACTAATACAATATTAAAAATAGTGCTCAATTGTACACAGATTATTGCTTCTTTGTGGCTTGCCTGTTCAGTTCGGCCAGCTTGGCATACTTGAAGAACTTATTTATCGAGTCGGTGATGGCGAGTGTCAGGCCCTGACGGCCGTCGAGGAAACCGCAGCGCAATATGTAGTTGTGAAGGAATGCGAGCTTTGCCCTCAGAACGCCGGAGCAGATGCAGGCTGTCTTCCCCTCCCTGAATGCCTCTTCCGCACCAAGGGTGGAGTAGTGATCGATCTTCAGTAGTATCTGGCTGAAACTGCTCTCGGTATGATGCTCTATAGGAAAAGCAAGCTGCGCAACTGCACCGTCGACTTCGACTGATTCATGAACCTTGGCCGGCGTCATATGGCCTTTTCCCTTGCGAAAAAGTCTCACTAGCCGATCCGGCCACCAGCCAGCATGTCTGATCCATCTTCCCTGGAAATAATTCTTGCGGGGAAAGCTGAAACCCTGGGCCGCTGTCAACGAACTCAGAACAACCTCTCTTATCGCGCGCGCCGTATCTTCAGGAATGCGTTCGTCCGCATCGAGGACCAGTATCCACGGGTTCTTGCACTGATCGATGGCAAACTGTTTCTGAGGCCCGAAACCCCGCCATGGTTCAACAAACACATCGCAACCAAGGCTGGAGGCGATCTTGACGGTGTCATCCGTACTCCCTGAATCTACGATAACGACCTGTCCGGCGAAGGAAACACTCTTCAGACAATCGGGAAGATTGGCCGCCTCGTTCTTCGTGATAATGGCTACAGACAGGGGAATTTTATCTTCTGCTGACATTTTCCCTCTTCAGATTTTGGTAAGCTCAAAGATGCCGCAACCGTAGTTCAGGGAGAAGCTGTCCCTCACGGAACTTTCATCCAACACGGCATCACGGACTAGATCACCCTTATCATCAACATAGGAAAACGTATCAACTTCATACCTGTCACTCACCATATTCTTCAAAATATATTCGAGAGAAAACACCCTGTGGGCATTGAATTCGATTCTCTGCGGGCCGATGGGAACGGAGAAGTAGCACTTGCCACCCTTCGAGAGCATCTTGTAGATATTATTCCAGCCGAGAATATGGCCGTTGTAATCCACCCTGTCACCGTATCTCCCGAGGCCAAAGTGTTCGAGTGCATGGAGGCATGAAACGGAATCGCAGTAATCGACCAATGCAAAATCCTTGTCCATGATGTCGAGACGTCTGAAAGTTATATTTTGCATCCATACTGACAATTCTCGTATATCAAAAACTTCTATTTCTCTAAATGATGCCACGTGAGCAACAAACCCGCCTATTAGAGAACCTATATCTACATGCTTGACTGGTTTATTCGTAAAGATTCTATTGGCAACCAACAAGTCTTGATGAAAATAATGACCGGAAGCTATGCCGCTCTTTTCATACTTGTCTTCCATCCAGGGATAAAACTTGTCAAACGGGAATGCCATGCCTGATTGTTTGGCCTGTCTTCTTATCTCAAGATAGTCTCTCAGAAATGAAGGCATTCCTCTGACGAAAGAAGACAACGGCATACCTTTCACAATAAACCTGAGACGCATATCGGGAACCTCTAAAATGGCGAAGCAGTAGTTTCAATACCACATCGATGGCGTGATTAAAATAGTGAAATTCATAAGAGAGTGTGGTAGTGAGGACAACCATGAATACGGCCTCGACTTTGTCTTATTTTAATAACAACAAAGTATTCGAATTGTTGAATGCGGGTGTTGCGGTACTGGTAGGCATATTTA
>DASRZZ010000033.1:0-9993 GCA_035685925.1 Syntrophales bacterium
GTTGCGCGTTCGGCGGCGAGTACGGCCTGCGCCTCAGCCTCGGAGGCGCGCGCGCGGGCACGGTGCATGGCATCTGAGACCCAGGCGATCATCGCGCCGCTCAGCAGAAAGATCGTTATCGCCAACCAGTCGGAAGGCTGCCCTACAGCGAACTGGCCCACCGGCTCAATCCAGAAGTAGTCAACGAATATCGCAGACAGCGCCGTTGCCAATAGGCCCGCGCGCAAGCCACCGTAAATTGAGGCGAGCATTACGGCAGGGTAGAATGTCACGAAGGGGGCCTGGATTCCCAGGGCCGATAAGAAGGACAGACGTATAGCGGTCGCGGCGATCACCACCGCCACGGCAATGGCTTCCCGGTAATACGCCCGATGCGACTTTATTCCCACCGGAAGAAGCGGCAGCTGTGACTCGCGCAGCGAAGCGATGGCGGCAAAAAGCAAATAGAGCCCACCAAGCCACTGCGCAGCGCGGCTCAGCCAGTTCACGAGGCTGCCAAGGGACCACTGGATCATTATGCCGAACAGCCCCACCGCCAGCAGCAGCAGGGCAAGGGCATACCAGGAGGTAAACGGGAGGCGCGCCGCGCGCTGGTTCGCATGCAACACGCCGGCGGAGAGCACGAACATGGCGATGGCCGAAATGAGCACGCAGTAGCGCACCAGCGTGCCCCCATGGCCCGGGATGAAGAAAATCGGCAGCCAGCCCGATAGCGCCGCCCACGAGACCAACCACAGCGCACCCAGGGCGGACGCGCAGCCCGCCATCAGCCACACGGGCTTCGCGCGGAGCACTCGCTTCGGCCTCAGCGTTAGGATGGCGCCCGCCAGATGGCACAGCCCCGACAGCAAGATGCCGGTATTGAAAATGGTAACGTCGATATTTGCGTCACCGTGGTAGACGAAGTCTGCAACCGTGCCGGCAAGACTCCAAAGTACCACCCCGCACTCCAGTAGCAACAGTCCAGGCAAGCCTGATGCCAGGAAACTCCGTCCGATGAGATAGAGAGTACCCAGCGAGACCAGCGTGTAGAAGGTGATGCTCAGGCCGAGTAGCAGCGTGTGGGATTCGTAGGTATCGCGCAGGCCAGCCAGCCTTGCTCCGATGATGGCCGCCAGCAGCAGGGGAATCGGTAACCAGGCCAGCCGGCGCCGCTGATCGGACGTCTGGGGATGGGCCTCGCGCCGTGCCGTTGGATTCGTCGCAGCTCCTCCTTAAGATCCTTTAAGAGGGGACCTCTGGGACTCCCGCTCTCCTTTGGGTTGGCAGCCCGATGCGAACATGATGAACAACAGTAGCATAGTCAACCATGAATATCTACTCATCGTCATCTTCTCCTTGGATGTCCGCCCTATCGCGGGTTGTCCTGCCAAAAGGTTTCGATTTGGAAGGCATATCAAAACCTTAGACGATAATGACCACCCATCGATTACAAATTGCGATCCGGCACGTTTGCCAAATAGCCCCCTCGTGAATTTCAGGAAGGGTTAAGAAAGAGAATTATCTGTAAAACCTTGGTGCCAGGAAGGGAAGAGGAAATACATATAGGCCTTCGTATTCAAAATTGGAGCTTCAGTACAGGCGGGATGTTTAGGCTATGCCGTACGGTCTTTGCAGTCTTTAGTTTTGAATTCCGCAATCCGGGCGAAGCATCCGTCTCGGATCAATCCGCATTCCGCAATCTAAGATGTCTCCGCGTCTTATCTTTGAATTGGGCTTTCCACTCCGCATTCCCTGCCTACCGGCAGGCAGGCGCGATCAACATTCCGCACTCTAAGATGTCTCCACATCTGCCTTTCGGACGACCAACTCTCCTATGGATGACACTGGGTCCTTCACTTCGTAAATTTAATCAAACATTCTTATGAAATCCGACGCATAAATGATTTTTATGGATTGATATTTTCTTAGATTGGACAAATCTTTGTCCCCGGTGACGATGCAATCGGCGTTTGCTGAGAGGGCACATGAGATAAACTTGTCATCTCCGGGGTCTCTGCATGCCCCTTTGACGTGTTTGCTGACATTCACCACTTCGAAAAATGGAAGGATTTCGTGTTCGATAAGTGATTCTATCTCGGCACGGGATAGGGAGAATTTTGGATATTCAAGAACGGCCCTGAGTTCGCCAAAGGTCTCTTTTGAAATACCGGGAACGATCTTACCCTTTTGCCATAACCCCACTATCCTCGACAGCTCTCCCTTGAAAAGCAAAGCGGATATCAGAACATTCGTATCCAGCACCACGCGTGTTATCTTTTTCGGCTTCTTGCCCACTGGACTGCCTCGTGCACATCTTTTTCAGTCAGGCCGAGCTTTTTCATTTTTTCTCTAACGCTATCAAGGGAGGATGGAACAGGAGTGATCTTCACCGGCATTAAACGGATCGTATTATCCTTGATGCTGACGTCAAAATACTCGGCATCCGGGAGGGCTTTCACAATTTCCCTGGGCAAGGTGATCTGGTTCTTGGACGTCTTCTTGGCAAGCATGATTCCTTACCTCCTTATTGTAAGGATACATTGTTTTCGCTTTCTTTGTCAAGAACTCTTTACGGCGAGGGGAAAAGCTGCCCGAAGGGAGGCTACTCGCGAGCGATTACTTTCTCCGCGTCTCCGTGTCCTCGTGTCTCTATGTCTCCGCGTCTCCCCATCCGCAGTATGATGGACGACATCAGAAATTGGTGTTTAAGGAAATGACTTGTTGAATGTTGCGGCCTGACCCCTTAGATCTGGAAATACATATGGACCTTCGTATTCAAAATTGATTCAAAGGGGCAGCTTTCTTTCTAAAAACTTAACTTGCTGATTGTTGGGACCCGACCCTGGGGGCATGGATGTTGTCAATCAGCGTGTTAAAATAGTTCGGCACTTTGGTTTCAAAAGTCACCTGCTCGCCGCGGGTGGGGTGCATGAAGGAAATCGATTTGGAATGAAGCGCTAAACGCCTGTACCCATCCTTGGTTTTACCATATTTACGATCGCCTACGATCGGATGTCCCTTGTCAGCCATATGTACGCGTATCTGATTCTTCCTGCCGGTCAAAAGATTGATCTCCAGCAGACTAAACTGCTTGGTCTCTTTAATCACCTTATACGCAGTATGTGCCAGTTTGCCTTTTGTGACATCCGTTGTGGAATGGACGACATAAGCCTTGTTCTCAGACAGGTAGGAGGTAATCATTCCCTCTTTTTGGGCGAACTGACCATAAACCACCGCAACATATTTCTTTTTCGTGTGTTTCCACTGAGCCTGCAAACGGTACTTCACTTCTTCGCTTCTTGCAAATATCAGTACGCCGGACGCCCCCTGGTCCAGCCTATGAACAATGAAGATTCGGTTTCGCGACTTGAGAGAGCCTTTGCGTACGTAATCGGTCAGAATGTAGTAAGCGGTCTTGAATTTATTAGCCTCCGTCCCCACTGTCAATAGCCCCGCAGGCTTATCTACCACCAGGATATCCCTATCCTCGTAGAGTATTTCTAACCCTCTTGGCAGATGTTTGCCGGTCGAATGTTTTTTCTTAAGCATACGGAGTACTCCTCTATCTTGTGCAGTTGATAGCCTATTGGCACATTGCTATCGAGTCACAAAACATGAGGAGTAATAAAGGGGACGGCTCTATTTATTTAGATTCTTTTGCAATATTGCAAGACCTGGCCCCAGATACCATTTTCCTGTTCAGAGATAGGCTACCAGCGATCGCGGCCGCCGCCACGACCACCCCCAAACCCGCCCCCGGATCGGCCGCCTGAGCGAGGGCTCTTTTCCTGCGCCTCGTTAACCTTAATGGTCTTGCCGTCAAGGCTCGTGCCATCCATCTTTGATATCGCCGTTTTAGCATCGTCATCCTGAGCGAAGGTCACGAAGCCAAAGCCCCGGGAGCGCCCCGTGTCGCGCTGTGTGATGACCTTGGCTTCGGTGATTTCCCCATAAGACGCAAACGCCTGGCGCAGGCCGTCGTCCGTCGTGTCCCAGCTCAGACCCCCTACAAATAGTTTTTTAGCCATAGCTTTAACCTCTCCTTTTCTGCGTTGGTTTGTCCAACGCCGTTTGATGGGTAGCACCCATTCTTCAACGGTTGCTCCATTTGTTTAATTTTGCTTTCTGCAACGCCAGAACGCCGGCCTTACCGGAGGAATGACTCTCTTGTGTTCGTGGTAAGAAAAAATAGAAAGGCTTATCCTTGGAAAGGCGTATCGAGTTAGGGCCCGGCTCACTTTTTTCTTGCTCGACCTCTACAACTTTTCAAAACCATATCATAAAAAGGTAAAGGATTTCAACTCCGTTATCCCGGTCGGATCTTTTTCCCTTACGATCTTGATCCGCGACGCGTGAACAACCTCTTCCCTGCTCCCCCAAATTGATCTTTCTAATTAAATTCCGCATTCCGCAAGCTTTGAGGTTTGTGTTTTACGCTATGCTCTATGCGCCATGCTCCTTGCGATCTTTCGTTTCCAGGGCCAACTTTTTTATGGATGACACCACTTTATTTCTGCATTTGTCCCGTGTCAATGGCTGACCGCAGGCGCCGCGGGGCTATTAGCTCCTGCAGATTGTTTTGACAAATGTCGCGTATTTATTATTTGAAATGAATGCTCTCCCGAAAGCGTCAGGATCTTTTGTCCATTTTTTTAGGTGATGTTTTTCTCTTTCCTTTCCAAAATCCATCTCCATAATATAAGCTGTTATTCTTGGTGGTTTGGGCCTTTCTCTCCTTCCATGATATGTATATTTACTCAATTGTCTAACAAGTTCTTTTAGAGGTTCTGGCCATTCATCCTGTGGTTTCTTCAACCAGTATTCTGCCCAGCAATAAACGTAAGCGGCATATCGCTTCATCTTATCTACAAAATCTTCTCTTCCAGGTTTTGAAGTAATATAATCAAAGGTGGTCTTCGAAAGGTTACGGATCATGCTTACAATATCCTCAGGTTTCGCAAAAGACATTATGTAGAGTGTACGCCAAGTGTCAGGGGATGCAGAAATTTCTAAGGTGAGGTCTTCACCAGGTGGGGGAAGCGGTAAAAAAGTTCCCTTAGTAGATAAGAGACGAGTGTCTTTGGTTCTTTTCCACCGTGTCTTTATGTCCATCCGCCACCTCCTGCACCTTTTCTGGTGCTTAATGCCTGTTCGGCTTTATAGTAAAGATTTCTTTGAGAATTTTATCAGGTATTCTATCTCTTTTTACCCTTATCTCTTCTGCCTTGGTGAATATTCTCTCCCTTACCGATGGAGGATGTTATACGATTAAACTCATTTCATAGGAAAAGTAGCCTTTGCAACACCTCGTATTAAGATTTGGTTTCCGAGGAGCCTTCCACTAAGTGTCTAAATTCAGGCGGATATTCTGTCTTGGCTGTTCCTGCCGTACAGAAAGGAATGCTCTCAACGATTCCCGCCATCCGATGATAGGGAACGGATACAAAGAGTTCTTCCGGTTTATACCCTTTCATCTTTCTTGCCGTATAATCCATGAAGCTCACATTGATCTCCCCGGATACGAGAGGGTAGGTGATGGCCATATGGCAGGCCGATCCAACGAGTTCGGTCTTGGGTGAAACTCCGCTATCATAAGTGGCCAAAGTAAGGAGACGGCATGCCTGCTCGGCGTTGCAGAGAAAAAGAACAAGGTCTGGCTTGGAGGGGGCTTTCCCCAAAGGAGAAATAATAACATAGTCGGCCAACCCAAGAGGAGGCTGAGCCGTCAGGGTCATTGCTCGATGGAAGGTAGCAATAGAGCAGAATAATTTCTCGCCTTCAACTAAAAATTTCTTTAATGCTTTATCCTCCTTCCCGGTGGGCCTTGGCCCCAGTCCCAGATGCCACGTGCCTCCATGGCAGGCTGAATTCTCCTTATCTAAATTGATAATGGCACCATCCCTTGCCTCCTGCAAAGCCCCGCAGACCCAATGTTTACCTCCCTTTCCTCCCTCAGCGGGGGCCATTGAAAACGTAATGGCAATAGGGTTTCCTTCGAGTTTCAAGACCTCCCTCAATCTCTCGGCATATTCATTCCATATCATCTTCTGCTCCTCCTTCCTGTGGCACAGGATAAAATTCCTAACAAGGCCGCTCCCATCCATCATTAAAACAGCTATTCAGATAGACTTCCTAATCAAAGATATGCCTTAGAATCTCCTTTCCTTTACCCTTTCTTCTTTTTCCTTCTGCTTCTCATCGGCTCTTCTCGCCTCACTAATTATCCTGGAATTGATATAGAGGGTTCCCTTATGTCGATCCTTGGAATACGACAACGACATCTCTGTATATTTGCCCCACCAGGGATAAAATTCTTCCGCATGTCCTATCGTCGATGGCTCCCCTCTATCCATCTTTTTCATAACTTCCTCAGACTCAAGGGATTTTCCGAATTGTTCAAATAACTCTTTTTTAAGAGCCTCAAAATTTCCCTCATCTTTAAAATCGATCCATACACCCTCGAAATATCCCATCCAAAATGAATAGAATATATTTTCAAGTTTTGCCTCACCTATCGCTAAGGTATCCCCTTTTCTTCTATACCAGACTAAGTCCTTAGCAGAGGCTTTGTCTTGTTCAACTTCCTCCATGCCTTTTAATGTAGAAATCTCGGTTCCCCACTTGATATCCCTGAAGCCATTTGGGTCTGGGTGAGATTTAGAAGGCCGAGTGGAAGC
The DNA here is from genome assembly GCA_035685925.1 of Syntrophales bacterium. Taxonomy (GTDB): domain Bacteria; phylum Desulfobacterota; class Syntrophia; order Syntrophales; family UBA2185; genus Fen-1135. Next base: position 6,660 of record DASRZZ010000033.1, read on the forward strand.
AAAACAACCTATCAAAAAGATGGCGAATAAAATACCTAAAATCTTTACATTCTTCATGACTTCTACTTTTAGTTTTACCATTTTACTCAGGTGCTATCCTCCTTTCACTCTTTCTCTCTCCATTTCCCTATCCACTATCCCCACCATCTCCAAAAACTCCCTTTAATTTTATAAATAACCAAATAGGGCGTCAATAAGAAATTAGAGAAAACAGTCTTGTCAAAATTATCTTTTGAGGATTATCACTTGAAATCTGCTACAGCGATATGGGTTCACGCCTTGAGGACTTCAGAAAGGAAGGGTTAAGAAATAAAATTATCTGTAAAGCCTCGGGACCAGGAAGGGAAGAAAGGCCCCATGAGAATCCAGATTTTTCTATCGAGCTTGAGATTTCGTTATACTCTATGCGCCATGCTCCTTGCGATTTTTCGTTTCCAGGGCCAACTTTTTTATGGATGACACCGAATTTTTGAATAATTAGCTTCTATCTGTTTGTTATTCAAAAAGAATATGAAAACCGTCCCCAAACCCGTAAGCCATCGATGGATAGATTGCTATTTCTCAGTCTAAAAATGCTTAATCACCAACACTGATTTTGGCATCATAAGGGGCAGGACGGCCTTCCTCCCTCTCCAACCAATCTTTTAAACTTAAAAGGAACGTAGCCCACTTGGTGCTGCAATGGCGCATAAATTCATCGGGCTTTTTCCAGTTGGCGTGCGTGAATAGGACGAAAGTCTCATCTTTCTTAGGTTTCAATTCAAAGGTTAAGTCTGTATCCACCCACTCTTTAGGTCCCTTCACGCATTTCCATTTCACTACTTTGTTGGGCTTTGACTCCACAACCTTCATATCGGCGAACAGGAAATCAATAATTCCGCCTTTTTTGGGGTTTCCTTTAGTACCCACGACCCACCAATGAGAAAGCCCATCAATAGTAGATAGAGCCTTAAAAATCTTTTGGGGTGTGGATTTAATGCCGACTCTGTGAAGAATATCTGGCATAATCTCACCCTCCTTCTTTTAAATTTGATCAATCAAAAGATATTCATTAGAAAGTCAAACTTCAAGGACGGCACAGAAGGCAACGGGACTTTCAGCGCCACTCCATCCCCCCTTCTTCTTACTCAATATTGACCTTTCTCTTTTGGCAAACACCATACGTCTTTGATTTTGCAGACTCTTGCAAGCATCTCTTCGTACTCTTTATTGATAGCTGCTCTTTCCGTCAGGTCGATAGGCTGGATGAAGTATCCATGGGGGCCGGGCATTATAACAAAGGGATACATGCCACCGGGCTTCCCGGCGCCTATGTCTTTATTGGATACGTTGGGGGCGTAATACATGACGTGCGGGTAGTTCATGGTGACGGTACGGTCGCTTTCTTCCGGGTTCCAGTATGTTCTCAGTATCGGAGATAGCATATACGAGATGCCGGCCCGTTCCGGCGCTTTATAGTATCCTTTTTTAAAACGGTCTTTGATGATTCTCTTTAGTTGGCCGGGAGGAGTACCCTTAGCCTGCATCTCTGCTGCGTCAAAGAAGACTCGCATCTGTGCTCGGGTGCCTGCCTTGTCAAAGGAAATCGGGTAGAGAATATCATCTCTATATTCCGTAAGGGGCCAAGCCCCTCTGAACGTATCATCGCCGGTTCGAGCAACAAAGGCGTGGAATCCATTAGTGCCCTTACGGGCAACTTCAAAGCCCTTGTCTGGGTTTAAAACATATACGGTTGCATTGTCTCTGAGGTGCGGCGGCAGCGCGCTCAGCGCAAGCTGAATTTCCAGATCTCGCGGCAATGGCTCGATTTTCGCTTGTTTATCTTCCGCGCCCGCTGCAAGCGAGAATAATAGACCTGCAACGAGAACAATTGCCTGAACCTTTCTCATCTTGACCTCCCAACCGAACATGTGGAACATCTTTGGATTTGCCATGTCGCACCTCCTCAAGATATCTGTATTTGCAACTGAACATCGCCGCTGACTAAGAAGTTCGTTGTCCTGCATTTTCAGGAATACCACCGGCATTTGAAAAAGGCGATGGGATGAATGCTGTATTTTTGCAGGAACAGTACAGTATTTATCATCTAAGGGAAATGATTACGATTTGAAGGCTTCCTGTTGTAGGGTGAGATTCAAGAAATGACTTCAGAGGAAGTTGAACGCCTGACGCCAGCACCAGTGTCTCAACACCTAAGTTGTTGATTGCTGAGACCTGACCCCGGAGGCACTTCGAACAGAGAGGTAGACTTCATCTGTTCATTTCGTGCGGAGGCAGTTTTGCCTCCATTTTCTCTGGAAACTGCAGATTTAAGAAAGGGATTAGGCTTAAAATCACAATGAGAAGGAGGCTTGCAAAAGTAGCCTGATAAGCAAACGCCTTCCATGCCGAGAAACAGTCCAGAAGGAAACCGACTGCCACCGGCAGCCCGGCCGAGACCGGTAGCATGAGGAAGGGCGAAATGGCATAGTAGGGACTGGCATCCTCCAGCCCTGACAATCCCTTTACCACCGGCGCATAAAGCTGGTTCCTACCGGAGCGGGAAAAGCCCAGGAGGAAGCTGACGGCAAAAAACAGGATGGTGCTTTTTAAGAAGACCAGGAGTGCAATGGCAAGGATGGTGCTGGCCTTGATAAGGGCATAGCGTACTTTGATTTTTAAGGGCCTGGCAAATCCCAGGAGGAGGTTGGCTGAAACCGCCCCGATAAAAAGGAAAATGATAAAGGCCCCGCCGGCAACGGAAGCAGGAACCGAGCGCCAATCGATCGCATAGCGCGCGTAAAACGTAACGGAGACAACAACTGCGGAAAATTCTATATCCTGTAAAAGGTATAAAATCATGCTGCGGTTCTTCAGGACATGCCTGAAATAATGACCGAAATACCCGACCGGGCTTTCATAAGCAGTTTTATCGATCTCATCCCGGTTTTCGATCGCAAAGGCATAGCCGAAAGAACCGATCAGAAATACAACCCCGGCTAAAAAGAAAACCATGCCTGCGGAAGCCAGGCTCATCCCCACCGCCCCGATGGCAAAGGTGAGAACGAAGCCACTCAGGAGCTTGGCGAAATTCTGGGCGAACATCATGATAGAAATGCCCCGGACGCTGTCCCACGGCATGAAAATCTTGACCACAAAATTTTGCCAGACAGGGATCGTTGCCGCCAGACCCACTGCAAACCAGGAATAAAAGAAGATAAAGATGGGATAAGCGAACCTGGGTGTGCCGAAGAATAGGTAATAAAGCCCGAGCAGGATGATGCTGATGGACGGGATAACCTGGAGCCACACGGTCGGCCATTTCTTATAAGGAATCCGGGAAGTCAGGTAAACC
>DASRZZ010000034.1:0-11672 GCA_035685925.1 Syntrophales bacterium
GTGGAAAATTTGTTCCATGCATTCGCGTAATCCATTTTCAAGCCTCCCTGTCAATTTGATTCGAAAAGGGGTTCTTTTCCTTATATATTATTAAAGTTTGTAATTTATGATCTTGCACATTCCTGGGACATTCAATAAGAAGAACTCTGAATTTGATCGGGGAAATGTCTTATGGATGGGAAACGTTTGCAGATTTACTGATAGAAAGAATAAGAATTAATGTTTTTTGAAGTCAAAAATGAGAAAATGGCTGATATGCATTAACGATTTTCCATTCTACTTTATTCATAAAAATTATGCCTCAGCTTCCTAATAGATGCTTCGCAAATGAAAAAGAAAAGGACTGGTTCAGGAGGCCGTCTTTGTAAAATGCCTGACTATAAGGAAACAGAGAAGCAAATCACAATGCATATTAAATAATACTGATCCGAGAGATAGTGAGGAAGGAAGATCTTGGTCTCAAAGTTGGAAGAAAAATACCGCAGAAGCTCATCAAAGTGGGAGCAGAAGAAAGTCTTGTCATAAAAATGCACTGTCACACCAGAAAGTCATAGTAGGGTGCCGCCCTCTCATGTAGAAAATGGGCCATTTCTCACTGGTGGATATATGGAGGTTCTGAAGCATCCATCTATGGACGGGAGGACTTCTCGAAATTCTCCGTTACCGCAACGATTAATGAGCTGTTTTGCAAACTGAGGCGCGGTGGCGCGAGTCGTGGCCACCCTAATGATTTAGCGTGATGCAGTCTCTTTACTGTAGTCAGTATAACAGGAGCAAGCAACGACTGGACAGGGCAAATAAATCCACAAATTATGAATTTGAACATGACTCAATAACGGTACAGTTTGTATGGAGGCGAGGATGATAGCACTCGGTATTGACGTGGGTTCAATGTTTCTCAAAATAGTCGGTATGAACGAAAGAAGAGAAGTCATCTTCACTGAATACAAAGCCCACCTGGGCGAAGCTGAAGAAACCCTCTGGCAATTGTTGTCGGAACGCCAGCTAATCACGGAAGACGTTTCAGTTGCATTCACGGGGTCACTCTCGGAAGCCATAGCATCGTCAATGGGGTTCCTATACATCGACGAGGTGCGCGCGGCTGTGACGTTTGCAAGAACATTCTTTCCGGATGTACGCAACATAATGGATATTGGCGGTGGGAGTTTAACACTTATACGCCTTGATGATAACGGCACCCTTATGGAGTTTTCGACCAATTCACTGTGTGCTGCGGGGACAGGCGCCTTTTTGGACGAACAGGTGGATCGGCTTCATATCTCCTATGATTGCCTGGATAATATGAAGCCGATAGAGAACCCTCCGGTTATTGCAACCCGATGCGCAGTGTTTGCCAAAAGCGATTTAATACATCATCAGCAGGCGGGCAGGAGCCGTGAAGAAATGTGGTCAGGGCTGTGCCGCGGGATGACTGAAACAATACTTCACACGCTACTCAAAGGGCGGCCTATCACCGGCAAGACTCTAACTATCGGCGGGGTGGTGCTGAATCGCGAAGTGTTGAAGTGGTTGAATAAGACGTCTTATGAATTCAAAATTCCCAGCCATGGACACATTGCTTCGGCCATCGGAGCTGCACTCCGCGCTTCGGATGAAGGTGTTGTTGCGGCTTCGAAGTTCTATTTCCTCATATCTTCGCTGCTGCATAAAACCGTTGAAGACTCGTATACCCGCAGGCCCCGGTTGGAACTACGGCAGTCCAAGTACCCTTCGTTTGAGCCCCTTGAAGAATACGTTGATGACGACGGCAATGAAGTGTGCATCAGCCAGCTTCTGTCTTCTGGTCATCTGCCCGTCGGCATCGGCGTCGACATAGGTTCTACAAGTACCAAGCTCGCAGTTGTGGATGCACGGGATAGAAAGGTAGTGATAGACATATACAGACGGACGCTGGGCGAGCCGGTTGAGGCTTCGAAAAAAATCTTCCGCGCCCTCAAAAACTACTGCGATGAAAAAGGAATAGTCCTTGACGTGAGGGCTTTGGGCACTACAGGTTCGGGCCGCAAACTGGTCGGCAAGGTCATCGGTGCAGATTCCATCATAAATGAAATCTCTGCACATGCTACCGGGGCGCTCAGCGTTGATCCCGACATTGAAACAATTTTTGAAATCGGTGGTCAGGATTCCAAATACATGCACCTTAAGAACGGTTTGATCCATGACTCCAATATGAATTACGTATGTGCCGCGGGCACGGGGTCGTTTGTAGAGGAGCAGGCAAAACGTCTCGGTTATAAAGTCACAGAAATCGGTGACGCCGTCATGGGGATAAGCCCGCCATACACCTCGGATCGCTGTACGGTATTCATGGAACACGATGTGCGCAAACTCCTCAAGGCAGGTTTCACGCAGGCCGAGGCTCTTGCAGCCATACTCTATTCAGTGATCCAGAACTACAGGAACCGTGTTGTAGGAAACAGATATGTCTCAGATACGAAGATTATGTTTCAGGGCGCGACCGCGAGAAACCGGGGGCTCATCGCCGCAATCGAGAACATACTCGGTGTCGAGGTTGTCGTATCCCCGTACTGCCACATACTGGGCGCTTATGGGGTAGCGCTTATATCGCTCGATGAAATCGCTGGTGAAAAATCGAGATTCCGCGCATTCGACATACTCACTAAAAAAGTCGAAATCACAACGGAGCAGTGCACCATTTGCAGCAATTCCTGCCGCTTGACGATAGCTTCTCTCGAAGGCGGGGGGGAAAAACCATCTTGGGGTTATCAATGCGGTAGAGACCCGGAGGAGCTTAAGCCTAGGAGCATCGCAGGATTCGCCCCATTCGAAAATCAGAGACGACTTTTCAACCGTTCCGCGTCAGCGCAACTGCCATCCAATGCCCCTTTGATAGCTATCCCCAGGTCACTGTCAATGTATTCCCTCTTCCCATTCTGGAAAGAATTTTTCGCGCATCTTGGTTATGAAGTCAAGCTGACTTCTTATACCAATTCAGAGATAAAAACCCTGGCAAATAAGATCATTGCAGCTGACTTCTGCTGTCCCATGAAAGTCGCGAGTGGTGGCTTTCTAAAAGCCCTGCTCGATGATTCAGCAGAGTTCATATTCTTCCCTTATATGATAGCCGACGAGGAACGACTCCCTACGGCCTTTAGCTATTACTGCCCCTATCTCCAAGCTGCCCCATCTCTCCTCCGTTCAGTAGCTGAATCCGGCGATCTTCCCCTGCAAAAGCTGCTCTCTCCTCTTATAGATTTCAGAAGACCTGATAAAGATCTCGTCGTGGAGCTCCACACAGAGTTGGGCAAGAGATTGAATGTTAGCAAAGGCAGTATTGCTAGGGCATTGACCGCATCAAAGACATTTATTGCAGGATATCGGGATGTTCTTACATGTGAAGGTGAAGATATACTTTCAGAACTGGAGAGAAGTGGAAAGCAGGGAATTGTCATCATCGGCAGACCATATAATGTTTACGATAAAGGCATGAATCTGAACCTGCCTCAGAAAATTGCCGAATATGGTTATGCAGTGGTCCCACTTGACATGCTGCGGCTCGATATCGCCTCACTTGCCACTGCAGAATACTTCAATCTCTATTGGTCTTATGGTCAAAGTATCATAGCTGCCCTGAAACGTATTAAATATTCCGCCAACCTCTTTCCCGTATACTTCACCAACTTCAACTGTGGTCCCGACAGTTTTCTATTGGGTTACGCAGAGAAAGAGATGGCGGATAAACCAATGCTTGTATTGGAACTTGATGAACATGAGGCAGATGGTGGCTACCTCACACGCATAGAGGCATTTCTCGATATTCTCAGGGCTCAGGCAAAGAAGCCTAAAACCCAACAAAGGCGACTGTCCGGAAACATGCCGGGTAGGGTTGACTTTAAGAGACGTACCATTTGGATTCCGCCAATTCATCCGATAACGACCCGTCTCTTTGCGGCTGCCTTCAGGGGTTTCGGATACAAGGCCGAAGCTCTTCCCCCGGAGAGCACCTCTGACTTCGAACTTGGGAGGAAGCTTACCCGGGGCAGCGAATGCCTGCCTACAGCTCTCACCATAGGTGTTTTCGTGAACACTCTGAAAAAAATGGGGGCAAAACCGCATGACACAGCCTTCTTTATGCCAACTGCCGAGGGACCCTGCCGGTTTGGCCAGTATTGCCTCCTTCATAAAAATATACTGGACAGTAGCGAATTCAAGGGGGTTGAAATTTTGTCTCCATCCTCGATTAATTCATACCAAGGCTTGGACGAAGACCTGAGGCGCTACTTATGGCGTGCTGTGATGTCGGGCGATATTCTTTATAAAGTATTGCTAAAGACGCGTCCTTATGAAGTCAACAGGGGCGATGCCGGCGAAGCCCTTGAAAGAAACGTCGGGAATCTGTGCGATGCATTTGAAAGAAGGGAAGACCACGACGAATCCTTACGAAGGGCGCTCGGGGAGCTTGCGTCTATTCCGACAACGGAAGCAAAAAAGCCACTTGTCGGGATCGTAGGCGAAATCTACGTCCGTTTGAATCATTATGCGAACGAAAATGTCATCGAGGCTGTTGAAAAGGGCGGCGGCGAGGCACAACTTGTGCCTATGCATGAGTGGTTTATTTATACCAGTTACATGCAGAGTTGGCTGGCGAGGAGGCGTCGCTTCAATCTGATTGAGAGGGGAGAGAATCTCCTAAAGAATATATATCTCTTCGAAAGCGAGAAGACGTATTACCGGCTTGCAGGCCGGATTCTGAGCGACCGTCTTGAGCCGGAAATGAAAGAAATACTGATGAAAGCTAAAAAATATCTTCCGCTTGATTTTATAGGCGAGGCACTGCTGACTGTCGGACGCACCATCATCTTCGCGCAGAATGGCGCAACGATGGTGATCAACTGCGCTCCATTCGGGTGCATGCCAGGGACTATAACGGCAGGTATCTTCAGCGAACTTCAGGCGAGGCTCGGCATTCCCATCGTAAACCAGTTTTATGATGGAGGAGGAGATCTGAACAAAAAGATAGAAAGCTACCTAACATACATTTCACCGGACCATGGAAGATACAATCTCGCTCAAAGGAAGCATGACATCGAAACCGGGACAGAAAAAAGAGAAACGAGATTTTCCTGACGTGGCACCTGTCGACTCGTGAAAACAGGAAACGAAATTAGAATCGACATGCGATTGACCGCGATCAATTCCTCTTGCCGATAAGTCAATTCGTTTCAAAATTCGTAACGGTGGGCAGATTCCCCATCTTTGCATTCGATAATCCTGATGCTCATCCTTTTGCTCCAGATAAATAACTAGTGAGGAAGGGCATATCTACACAACTACAGATGCAGGCAGAGTTACTTTGCTATCGTAAGACACAAATCGGCCTTTTTCTATCTGTGAAATTCTGATCCTATTGTTCGACATTTCTTATTACTGGAAAGGATTAACATTCTTTTAATAAGGCAATGCGCAGGTTAAAATCAGGATACGCCTGATATCTATCCGCACACACGTTTCCTAAAATAGTCAAAGATCGATAATTTTTCAGGAGCAACAGCTTGTCATTAAATGGAAACGTTCTCGGAATCGACATAGGCTCTGTAGCAGTCGCCGTGGTGGAACTCAGTCCCGGGAAAAGTATTGTCAAAAAAGCATACTGTTTCCATCAGGGTGATTTCATCGGACAGACGAAAAAACTCTTGCGCCAATTCAATATCTCGGGAATCCAGGCCGTAGTCACTACTTCGTCGACGTCTCATGTCATCAGTGCTTGCAGACAATACGATGACCGGATCTGTCTTATCGCTGCCTTCCGCCACTTTCATGGCCACGGAGGAGGAACGATTCTTCATATAGGGGGCGAGAGGTATGGCGCCATCTTTTTTGACCGCGCTGGCAATTACCGACATTTTGCATCGAACAGCGCCTGCGCTGCGGGGACCGGAAGTTTTCTCGATCAGCAGGCGCTGCGGCTCGGACTAAAAAGAATCGAGGATCTTGCAGTCCTTGCTGAAAAAAACAGGAACGCCACGCCTGCGATTGCCACACGCTGTGCTGTTTTTGCAAAGACGGATCTCGCTCATGCGCAGCAGGAGGGCTATAGTCTCGAAGAGATATGCGATGGAATCTGCCAGGGTTTGGCGAAGAACATCGTGGACTCCGTGTTCAAGAGGCGCAGACCGCAAAGCCCCATTCTCCTTTCGGGTGGGGTGTCACGGAACAAGTCGGTGGTCAAACATATCAAACTCCTTCTGAAAGAAGAGGTCCAGGCGGATGACCTTTCTCCATATTACAGTGCCATAGGCGCCGTCCTCAGCCTATTGGACGAGCCGGAAATGCCAGCGCGGCAGGATATCCGGTCCGTTGACGATCTTTTCCTTTTCACAAAAAGGAGAAGTCTTCGCCTGCACGATCCTCTGAAGCTGGAGCTCTCCGATTATCCAAACTTTGAAAGCGCCAGGCGGTATGAATACCCCCTTGGCGATGCAAATCCTGTAGAAGTAGACATCTACAAGGAGATACTTGAGAATGTTACAGCGGCCTACCTGGGGATAGATATTGGTTCGACGAGTACCAAGGCTGTCCTTATGAATAGCGTGAAATCGGTCCTGGCCGGCTTCTACACGAGGACGGCAGGAAGGCCCGTGGAGGCGATGCAGAAGATCTTTTCCGCCATCGACGATATGTCGCAACGTGGGCGGTTCGTATTGAAATTTCACGGAGCGGGTACAACGGGCTCGGGAAGGAAGCTTTCAGGCCGGCTAATCCGGGCAGATCTCATAGTCGATGAAATAACGGCCCATGCACGGGCCGCATTGGAACTCCTTCCCGGTGTGGATACGATCATTGAAATCGGGGGACAGGACTCAAAGTTCACGACCCTGAAAGATGGCATGGTCGATTTCTGCGTCCTGAACAATGTCTGCGCTGCCGGCACGGGAAGCTTCATCGAAGAGCAGGCTCGAAAGCTGGATTGCCCACTTGACGAGATCGCAAAAAAAGCGATAGGCCAACGGTCGCCGGAGATAAGCGACCGCTGCACCGTTTTCATGGAAAAAGATATCAACCATTGCCTCAGCGAAGGCTATTCGGTGAATGAGATGCTCGGCTCCGTCCTCCATTCAGTGAGAGAGAATTATTTGACAAAAGTGGCTAGTGAAGGTCGTATCGGTGATCGGATATGTTTCCAGGGAGCCACTGCAAAAAACAAGGCCCTCGTGGCGGCATTTGAACAGCGGCTCAAAAAACCGATTCATGTTTCAAGATACTGCCACCTCACGGGTGCACTGGGAATGGCACTGATACTCCTTGACCGAGAGACGAAGAAAAGCCGGTTTCGGGGAATTGGTATCCATAAGCGGGAAATCCCTTTACATTCTGAGGTATGCGGACTTTGTACCAACTGCTGCAAGCTTACGGTGGCTGACATCGACGGGGAAAGGATCGCCTACGGGTTTCTCTGCGGTCGTGATTATGGGACGCCTCAGTATGTCGGCAACAATCGATCAGGATTTGAACTACTTCGGGAAAGGAAGATCGCAGCATCTGCCTCTGCTCCGGCAGAATTTGCGCAAGCTATTACAGTCGGCATACCGGCGGCCCTTCATTTGCAAGAGGATCTTGATTTCTGGAAGCATTTTTTTTCGTCTCTTCATATCAAGACCGTTACGAGTGAAGGCTTTCGTTATGGAATGACGGAAGGAAACGCCGCCGCGGGAGCGGAATTCTGCTCACCTCTGATCGCCCTTTATGGTCACGTAAAGCACCTCCTCGAGCGTTGCGATTATGTTTTTCTGCCTTTCTATTTCGAGAGAAAGAAGAAAAGCGCAAGGCAGCAGTACTGCTACTACACCCAGTTCGCCTCAGCCCTCGCCTCGTTTGCAGGCGAGGAACACCGTTTTCTCATGCCCGTCCTGCATTATCTTTATAGTAACCTTCACACCAGGAGGGAACTTTACAGAATGCTCCGGCCGATCACTGGAGAACGTCCCTCATTCCTCGATGTCTCCAACGCTTATCAGCGAGCCCGGTCCTACAAAAGAGATGTTTCTGTGAGGTTGAGGGAACTATACCGAAAGCATGCCGATCATGAGGAAATTCACGTCGTCTTCCTGGGAAGACCTTATATTCTGTCTGGGGAAGCTCAAGACAAAAAAATCCCGGAAATCTTTGGGTCCCTCGGCGTGAAAACCTTTTACCAGGACATGCTTTCTTATGGGGAAGAGGATATCCAACCCATCGGTCCCCTTCTCAAGAATCTGCACTGGCATTATGGCTCGAAGGTACTGGAAGCTGCTGAGGTCGTTGCAAAATCGGAGAGCGCTTACCCTGTTTTCCTGACCGCTTTCAAGTGCACCCCCGATTCCATGGTGATCGAGTATTTCAGAAAGATCATGGAAGGCCATCAAAAGCCGTACCTTATTCTCCAGCTCGACGACCACCGCTCCACAAACGGTTATGAGACCCGGATCGAGTCAGCTCTTCAGAGCTTCAGGAATCACTTCGCCTCACAAAACAAACCCGGAAAGCCGCATTCCCGCCCCTCATCACTCCAAATGGAGAAACAGACGTGTCTGGAAGGAAAGACACTGCTTTTGCCCAACTGGGACGCAATCAGTTCAAGTCTGATCCTGGCAAGCCTCAAAGGTGCGGGAATCGACGCACGACTACTGAAAGAAAGTCAGTCGGCCATCCGGGAGAGCCTGCGATTTAATACGGGTCAGTGCCTGCCACTCAGTATTATGGTCCAAGAATTCATTGAGTGCATAGAGCGGGATGGACTTGACCCCGCAAGAACAGTTCTCTGGGTTGCAGAGGGTGAAATAGCTTGCAACCTGAAACCTCTGCCCCATTATATCAAACACCTTCTTGACTGCTACGGGAAGGGAATGGAAAAGGCCAGCGTGTATGCTGGAAGCCTCTCCATGGCGGAGATATCCCTTGCGCTTCCACGGAATATCTACTTTTCTTATATGTTCGGCGGACTCCTCCGGAAGATAGGCTGCAGGATGCGACCCTATGAGAAAAACAGAGGAGCTACTGACGCTGCCATCAAAAAGAGCTTGGACATTCTCTCCGCAGCATTTCGAGGTGATCGCACAAAAGGTGACGCTTTGGCGGACGCGTTGTCACTTTTTGAGAGTGTTGACATTACCTGCTGTAACGGTAGGCCAAAGGTTGCCATTTTTGGAGATCTCTATGCTAGGGATAACGATATCTTGAATCAGGACCTCATCCCTTTCATCGAACACCACGGTGGTGAGGTTATCACGACACCCTACAGCTCCTACATCAAAATGATCGCCGGAGTCTACCTGAGAAAATGGTTTTTCGAGGGTCATTACATGGGTACTCTTACGTCCTGGGCGCTGATGAAGCTGATCCGAAAAGAAGAGATGGCTTACATGAAATATTTTGAAAAAATATTAAAAGAAGCTGAGCCGGATTACGATGTACCTTCCGGGCAGATCCTGTCAAAGTGCCGTCTGCGAGTGGAGCACACAGGCGAGTCCATGGATAATATACTGAAGCTCTTCTACCTTATCAGGCAATATCCGGATATTTGCCTCTTTGTCCAGGCAAGCCCTTCCTTCTGCTGCCCGTCGCTTGTAACTGAGGCCATGTCAAAAAAGCTGGAAGAGATAACGGGAGTGCCTATCGTCTCCATCTCATATGATGGCCTGGGCGGCAGAAAAAACGACTCCCTCATTCCGTATCTCAAGTACCCAGCGAAAACGAGTGAAAGACCTGTGCTCGCGGATCTGCATGTCGCAATATCTAAATAATATGGAGTGACAAGCGATGAATATCAAAGTGAACGAATTGAAGCAAAACAGGTCTCTGATTAAAGGGGTGTGTTCAGGTGTCTATTTATTATTCAATAATGGTGATCTGTTGTGTGTGGGAGAGAGTGGGAATTGTTTTCTTCGTGTTGCAGAACACACTCGAAGAGGACCTCTGAAATTCACTAGTTGGAGCTTTATTCCTAAAGAAGAGGCGCAACGAAGGGATTTGAAGGAGCAGCTTACTAGAAAATATAAACCAAAATACAAGGGAGTGCTGCTTCACCCGGTAAGTAGAGAAGTTGGAGTAAAGGACTGGCTACCCACGATCCACCCAATTTTTTTAGCCGGTTTTAAACATTCATTCAGTGCGGAGATTTGCTTTTGACATGTATTTCTTTATTGATAACAGTCAGCTATTAATGCGGAGGGCATTGCCTGGATGGTCAAGGCCGTATTCCGCTCTGGGTTGATCGTTTCAAGCTCCTTCCATACATCCTTTATAATCCCTTTCATCTCGAAGTCCCATTTTCAGTAACCAGGAGGACATCATGTTCACGAGTCAAGAAAAAGGCATAGTTCGAGTGCAGAGCCATCATTCAACCGAAGAGACGGTGGCGCGCTTGCAAGAGATATTACAGGCAAGGGGCGTGAAAGTATTCGCCATCATGGACCACAGTGGCGAAGCGGAAAAGGTTGGACTAAAGATGCCACCCACGAAACTGTCGATCTTTGGCAATCCTAAAGCCGGAACGCCCCTGATGCTGGCCACGCCCAGTGTCGCACTGGATCTGCCGTTGAAGATTCTTGTTGCGGAAGACGCTGTGGGCAAGACATGGATTTCCTACAATGCCCCTGCATTTCTGCAAGCGCGCCACAACTTACCATTGGAGCTTCTGCCAAACATCGCGATCATCGAAGCATTGGCCGCTAAGGCAAGCGAATAGAAAACACCAGAGAGTATTCCCTGTCAGACTGTGTTTTAAAATTGCTTCTTTCAATTCCCGGTAACGAGAAGATAAGATAGCGAACACTACTATTTGAGATAAAGTATGCCTTGGAAAATCGCCAGACGCTGCCTTACAGGAAGAAGCGTGCGTTTTTCTTTTGTAGACTTACGAGCGCAACCCTTTTTGTTAGTTTCGCCTATCAATAGATAGTATCGTGATTAGGAATTAATGATTATAGGAAGAAATGTTTAAGCCGTTTTCTTTTCGATCAGAGAGATGTCTTGCTGTCTGCTGTGTGTGTGCGCTGAAGGCAGCGAAAAATAGAACGTCGCCCCCTCGTTCACTTTTCCTTCCGCCCACACACGCCCATTGTGTCTCCGCATGATGCGCATGACGGTCGCCAGGCCAACGCCGGTGCCCTCGAACTGATCTGTACTGTGAAGTCTCTGAAAGACGCCGAAGAGTTTGTCGTAATAGGTCATGTCGAAGCCTGCACCGTTGTCCCTTATGTAATACACTATTTCATTTTTATCGGCGCAGCCTCCTACAACGATCTCGGCGGCATCTTTGTACTTTGTGAACTTAACGGCGTTGGAAAGAAGGTTGATCAACACCTGTTTGATGAGAGCCCTGTCACCGTAGCACTGAGGCATGCTCTCTACTGTACGCTTTATTTTCCTCTCCGTTTCATTCGCATTCACTTCCTTCCACGCGTCTTCGATGAGGATATCCATGTTCAGGAGAGCGAAAGAAAGCTCTTTCCTCCCGAGGCGGGAGAAGGTCAAGAGGTCATCTATGAGCTGGCCCATCAGATGCGTACTTGATCTGATTGTGTTAAATTTATCGAGGGTGTCTTGGTCAAAGTTATCCCCCTGCTTCTTGAGGATCAGGCGCGCATATCCGTCGATGGCCCGGAGCGGCGCGCGCAGGTCGTGGGAGACGGAGTAACTGAAGCTCTCCAGTT